>JBKOVG010000384.1:0-5650 GCA_046723845.1 Candidatus Methylomirabilota bacterium
CACACGCTCCTCGATGAAGAGGCCTCCGGCGAGGAGCGCTTCCAGGGCCGGGAAGAGCTCGTCCACGGTCAGGGCGGTGAGGAAGCCGAGGCCACCCAGATTGACGCCGAGAATGGGCACGCCGAGATCGCCCACCAGCCGCGCCATGGACAGGAGCGTGCCGTCGCCGCCGAGGACGAGGACCAGATCGACCTGAGCCGGGAGATCGGGCTTGCGAACCGCCGCCGCCCGCGCCTCCGGGCACAGCCCCGCGGTCTCCTTCTCGAGAAATGGCTGCAGGTCGCGCTCCTCGCACCAGGCGAGCAACCGCTCCACGACTCCGCGAGCCTCGGCGCGGTCGGTCTTGGCGACGATGCCGATCCGCTTCATGCTGGCTCGGGAGACTCCGCGGCGCGCGTGATCAGGTTGTCCAGGTCGGCGATGGTGCGGCCGGTGCGGGTCAGGTGAAGGAAGAACTCCCGGTTACCCTTCGGGCCCTTCAGAGGAGAGGGGGTGACGCCGCGCACGTGCCAGCCGTGCAGGACGGAGAACCTCGCGACGCGGGAGATGACCGCTTTGTGGTGGCTGGCATCCCGCACCACGCCCCCCTTGCCCACCAGGCCCTTGCCGATCTCGAACTGCGGCTTGATGAGGACGACCACCTCCCCCTCGGAGGTGAGGACGTTGAAGATGGAGGGAATGACTTTCTCTACCGAGATGAAGGACACGTCCACGGTGGCCAGGTGAGGCGGATCCGGAAACGCATCGGGGGCGAGCTGCCGCGCGTTCGTCTTCTCCATGACGACCACGCGCCCGTCCGCTCGGAGAGAGGCATCGAGCTGGCCCTGCCCCACGTCCACGGCATACACGCGGGCGGCGCCGGCCTCGAGCAGGCAATGGGTGAAGCCTCCGGTGGAGGCGCCCACGTCGATGCACACGCGTCCCTTGGGCGAAACCGAGAATGCCTCCAGCGCATGCACGAGCTTGTCGCCCCCGCGGCTGACGAACTTCTGCTTCGCCGTGAGCTGCAGGTCGGCGCCAGGAGCGACGAGGGTGCCGGGCTTGTCCACGCGCTTGCCGTCCACGGTGACGGCACCGGCCAGGAGGAGGCGGGCCGCCTTCTCGCGGCTCTCGCACAGCCCTCGAGCCACGAGGGCCACGTCGATGCGCTCCTTGACCTTCGCCTGCCCGGCAGGCACGCGGCTCTTCAGCTCACGCGCCACCGCGGGACTCGGCTTCTTGATGGTCGCCTTCTTCACGCAATCTCCTTTCTCCAGCCAGTGATGCGGTCGCGAAATTCCTGGGCGAGCCCCTGTGCCCGCTCCCGGTCCCCTGCCTCCGCGATGACGTGGAAGATCGGTCGATCGGCGTCGGGGATCGCCGCCACCCAATCCTCGCCCATCCTCACTCGCACCCCCTCGATCAGCTCCACCTCGCCACCCTTGGTCGCCTCGATGAGCCGCCGCATCACTGCGCCCTTGCGCTCGTCGGGACAGGGCACCTCGAGCCGTGCCACGTGGCTCTCGGGCACCGCGCGCGTCAGCTGGTGGAGCCGCACGTCCAGCCGCGCCATCATCTCGAGGATCCGCACCACGGCCGACATGCCGTCGAAGGCGGGGTGGAAGCTCGGGAAGATCAGCCCACCCAACTCTTCACCCACCATGGCCACATCGGGGGCGAGGGCCGCCTCCGTGAGCGCGCGGGCGGTGCCGCGCGAACGGGTCACCTCGAAGCCATGTTCGGCGGCCATGCGCTCGACGGCGCGAGAGGCGGTCACGGGTACTACGATGCGTCCCGGGGGACGCGTCCGCATCACGAGCAGAGCGACCAGGGCGAGGGCGAGGTCGCCGGACAGTATCTCGCCCTTCTCGTCCACGAGGAATACCTTCTCGCCGCCGGTGTCGAGGAGCACGCCGAGATCGGCGCCCAGGGTGCGCACAATGTTGGAGAGCTGCTGGAGGGACCGCTGGAATTCCTCCGAGGTCTTCGAGATGCGGGTCTCGTCGAGATAGGCGTTGAGCGCGATGACCTCGACCCCGAGGGCGCCCAGCACCGAGGGGAAGATCGACGAGGCGGAGCCGAAGGCATAGTCGAGGACCATGCGAAGGCCACCGCGCCGGATGACCTCGCGATCGACGGAGCCGAGGAGGCCGTCGCGGTAGCGGTCGGTGCCCGCGTGGGGAAAGGACAGCGTGCCGATGGCATCCATCGGAGCGCGCTCGAAGTCCTCCATGAAGAAGAGCCGCTCCATGGACTTCTCGCGGTCCGGAGCCACCTCGAGCCCACGAGAATCCAGGAATTTGATGTCGAGAATCTGCGGATCGTAGGGGGACTTCCGGACGTGGGTGCCGCCGGCTAGTCCCAGGGCGGAGATTTGATAGCGCACCACGGGAATGGGCGCCACCCCGAGATCCTGCACGTCGACGCCGACCGAGAGCAGGCCGGACATCAGCGCCCGGTTGATCATGCGCGAGGCCTTGTGGTGATCGCGGCTCGTGATCATGACCCGACGCCGGCCGACGATGGCGCCGCAGGCGGCGCCGAGCTTCGCCGCGAACTCCGGGGACACCTCGATGTTGGCGAGGCCGGAGACGCCGTAGCGGCCGAAGAGCGAGCGGCTCCAGCGCTCGCCCCAGACCAGGCTCATCGCGAGGGTTGCGCCGTCCTCGACCTCCTTGTAGGGCCAGACCTTCACGTTCGCCTTCACGATGCTGGCCTCACCGATCCGGCAGAAGTCAGCGATGACCACCCCTTCCGACAGGAAGGCGTTTGCCCCGACCATGGTCTTCCGGCCGATGACGGCTTCCCTGACGACGGCGCCGGGGCCGATCTCGACCCCGTCCCATATCACGCTGCCCTCGACGTCGGCGCCCGCCTGGATGATCGAGTCCGGGCCGATCACCGAGTTGGCGACCCGGGCGCCCGGCGCGATCAGGGCCCCCCGGCCGACGATCACCGACCCGGCCAGGCGGGACGAGTAATCCACCCGGGCTCCCGCGTCGAGCCACACCGTGTGGCCGTTGCCCGAGTGGCGCTCCCCTGGTATGTCGACCCCGACTCGGCCCTGGAGGAGATCCAAGTGTGCCGTGCGGTACTCGGCGAGGTCGCCCACGTCTCGCCAGTAACCTTTGGCCACATGGCCCCAGAGTGACCGGCCGGAAGCGAGGAGCGCCGGGAAGAGCTCCTTGCCGAAGTCGTAGGGACGCCCTGCCGGTATGGCCCGGAATACCGAAGGCTCGAGCAGGTAGATGCCCGTGTTGATGGTGTCGCTGAACACCTCGCCCCAGGCGGGCTTCTCGAGGAAGCGGAGGACGCGGCCTTCCTCGTCGGTGATCACGATGCCGTACGCGAGCGGCTGCTCCACGCGGGTCAGCACCATCGTCGCTTCCGCGTCCTTCGATCGGTGGAAGGCCACCGCCTCGGCGAGATCGAAGTCGGTGAGGACGTCGGCTGAGGCTACGAGCACCGGTTCGTCACCCTCTCCCACGGCGAACTTGACCGCCCCCGCCGTCCCGAGGTCGGCCGTGGGAGTGACATAGGTCATGTTCACACCCCACGCGCTGCCGTCCCCGAAGTGGCCGGTGATCGTGTCGGGAAGGAAATAGAGCAGGACGGCCAAGTCCGTGAAGCCATGGCGCTTCAGCAGCCGCACGATGTGCTCCATGATGGGCACGTTGCCCACGGGCACGAGCGGCTTGGGCAGGTGGGCGGTCAGCGGCCTAAGGCGGGTCCCGAAACCTCCGGCCATGACGACGGCTCTCATATCCGGCTCTCCGAAGTCACAGACTGGGACGCCGAAAACCCACCAAGCATACCGAAGTATAGCGGAAAGAATCGCGAGGCGGAACTTACCGGAAGCGCTGATCGCTTTCTGCGGCCCGTCTTCGAGGCCGGAGCACTAGGAGTAGCACCATCCCGGCCAGGAAGCCTCCGAGATGGGCAAACCACGCGACCTCCCCTCCTTCGGTTCTGGCCGTCCAAGTGACCAGACCGCTCACGAACTGGATCAGGAACCAGAACCCCAGGACGAGGAGCGCGGGGATCCGGATCAACCGGACGAAGAACCCCACGATGATGAGGGTGAGGACGTTGGCTCGAGGAAAGAGGAGCAGGTAGGCGCCGAGCACCCCGGACACCGCGCCGCTTGCTCCGATCATGGGGATGGGCGAGTCAGCCCTGAGCGCGACCTGCGCCACGGCGGCGATGACGCCGGAGGCCAGATAGAAGATCAGGAATCGGCCGTGGCCCAGAGTGTCCTCGACGTTGTCGCCGAAGATCCATAGGTAGAGCATGTTGCCGCCGACGTGCAGGAGGCCCCCGTGCAGGAACATCGAGGTTAGGGTGGTAAGGACAGGCGGGAGGACCGATTCACCGGCCGGGCACTCTCCAGAGAGGCGGCAGGGCACGAGCCCGAACTCGAGGATGAGATCGTGGGTGGCGCGGGTCCCTTCGGTCGATGCCGATCCCTGGAGAGCCAGCTGATAGAGAAACAGGAGGACGTTGACGGCGATGAGGGTGACCGTGACGAAGGGAGTGGAGAGGCTCGGTACGTCATCTTTCAGCGGGAACATCTAGGACCTGCTCCGGACCCGCGGAGAAGCGTGACTGGGAATAATCGGCCCCCTTCCTGCTTCACACACGCATACACGCCGGAGCCTAGCAGGGCGAGGCCGAGGCCTCAAGGACCGCAGCCACCCGGAAGAAGTCGACTGTGAAGGGATTTTCCGACCACCCCCTCAGGCAGTTTGTCGGGCGGGCGCCCAGGAGGCCATCGGGCGAAACGCCTAGTCGCAGGAGCGAGAATGGGGGCCCTGCAGGGGCCTAAGGTGTTGATTTGTAAAGTTTCATTTCCGAATGGTTCTGCTGGCACTTCCCCTGCAACGTGTTCAACGTCGATCCGAAGCAAGCAGGCGAAATACCGGAACCCAATTGAGAGCGATCCAGAAGGTGCCCCAAGCTCAATGGGAGCGATGGGGCGGGCGTCGGGCCCAAAACATAGCGAGAAAGGATGGCAACATGAAGAAGCTGTTTGTGGCGGTACTCAGCGTGGCAGTGGCGACCTCGTTGTCGCCCGCTCTGACGTCAGCGCAGTCGACGAGCTGCCCGGCCGAAGTGGGTCAGGCCAAGGAGATGTTGAGCAAGAAGCAAACGGCAAGCATCAACAGTCAGGACGTCCAGGCACCTCGCTCGCTGGCTGGCGCTCGCTCCAATCAGGACATCCAGTCCCCTCGCGGCAACCAGGACGTGCAGTCGCCGCGTGGGAACCAGGATGTCCAGTCTCCTCGCGGTAGCCAGGACGTGCAGGCGCCGCGGTCGCTAGCGGGTGCGCGTTCCAACGACAGCATCCAGTCGCCGCGCGGGAACCAGGACGTGCAGTCGCCGCGTGGGAACCAGGATGTCCAGTCTCCTCGCGGTAACCAGAACGTGCAGTCGCCCCGCGGGAACCAGGACGTGCAGTCGCCGCGTGGGAACCAGGATGTCCAGTCTCCTCGTGGCAACCAGGACGTGCAGTCGCCGCGCGGGAACCAGGATGTCCAGTCTCCTCGCGGCAACCAGAACGTGCAGTCGCCGCGCGGGAACCAGGACGTGCAGTCGCCGCGCGGGAACCAGGATGTCCAGTCTCCTCGCGGGAACCAGAATGTGCAGTCGCCGCGCGGGAACCAGGACGTGC
>JBKOVG010000324.1:0-9764 GCA_046723845.1 Candidatus Methylomirabilota bacterium
GCCTCCGCCACCGCGTCCGGCCGTGCCGGCGCCGGCCGCGGCCGCCGCGCCGCCGAAGGTCGAGGTCAAGCCCGAGCCGCCCAAGCCCGAGCCCAAGCCGGCCGCGCCCGAGCCGCCCGAGGAGATCAAGCGCGAGCTGATCAAGCTTCCCGAGTCGGTCACGGTGGGCGAGCTCGCCGCGGCCATGCGTTACAAGTCCGGCGAGGTGATCAAGGCGCTCCTCGAGCTCGGAGTCATGGCCACGGTGAACGAGGTGCTGGATCCGACCGCGGCCAAGCTGGTCGCCGACAAGTTCCACTTTGACGTCGAGTTTCGCTCGCTCGAGGGCGACATCCTCGAGGAAGAGGAGACCGATCCGACGCAGCTCAAGCTGCGCCCGCCCGTGGTCACCGTCATGGGTCACGTCGACCACGGCAAGACCTCGCTCTTGGACGCCATCCGCACCACCAAGGTGGCGGAGCGCGAGGCGGGCGGCATCACCCAGCACATCGGCGCGTACCAGGTCGACACCTCGCACGGCAAGGTCACCTTTCTCGACACGCCGGGCCACGAGGCCTTCACGGCCATGCGTGCCCGCGGGGCCCAGGCTACGGACATCGTCATCCTCGTGGTGGCGGCCGACGACGGCGTGATGCCGCAGACGGTGGAGGCGGTGAACCACGCCAAGGCGGCCAACGTGCCGATCCTGGTGGCGGTGAACAAGATTGACAAACCGGGGGCGGAGCCCGATCGCGTCAAGCGCGAGCTGTCGAATCTCGGTCTCGTGCCCGAGGACTGGGGCGGCCAGACCATCTACATCCCCACCTCGGCCAAGCGCGGCGACGGTATCCCGCAGCTCCTCGAGATGACCGCGCTCCAGGCCGAGGTGCTCGAGTTGCGCGCGAACCCGAACCGCGCCGCCCGCGGCACCATCGTGGAAGGCCGGCTGGATCGCGGCCGTGGCCCCGTGGCCACCGTGCTGATCCAGTCCGGCACGCTCAAGGAAGGCGATGCGGTGGTGGTGGGGCAGCACTCGGGGCGCGTGCGCGCCATGTTCAGCGACCGGGCCAAGAAGGTGAGCAAGGCCGAGCCCTCCGATCCCGTGGAGATCCTCGGCCTCTCCGGCGTGCCGCAGGCGGGCGACACGCTCCTCGTGGTCGCCGACGAGCGCAAGGCGCGGCAGATCGCCACCGTGCGCGCGGACCGGGAGAAGCTCAAGGGCAAGGGCGCGGCCCGCGTCACCCTGGAGGACCTGCACAAGCAGATCGAGGCGGGCGAGGTGAAGGAGCTGCGCCTCGTGCTCAAGGCCGACGTGCAGGGCTCGGTAGAGGCTCTCACGGAATCGCTAGAACGTCTCTCTACTGACGAGGTCCGGCTCAAGGTCATCCACGGCTCGGTGGGCGCGGTGAACGAGTCCGACGTCATGCTCGCCTCCGCCTCCAACGCCATCGTGCTCGGCTTCAACGTCAAGGCCGAGCCCAAGGCGGCGAGCCAGGCCCAGGCCGACGGCGTCGATCTGCGGAACTACAGCGTCATCTACGACGTGCTCAACGACGTCAAGGCGGCGCTCTCGGGCATGCTCGCTCCCGAGATCCGCGAGACGGTGCACGGCCGCGCCCAGGTGAAGCAGCTCTTCCCCATCTCCAAGGTGGGGACGATCTACGGCTGCGCGGTGATCGAGGGCAAGATCATCCGCACGGCGCGGGTGCGCATCAAGCGCGGCGACACCCTCCTGGGCGAGAGCTCCGTCACCTCCCTCAAGCGCTTCAAGGATGACGTCCGCGAGGTGCTCCAGGGGCTCGAGTGCGGTATCGGTGTCGAGGGCATCAAGGGCGTGCAGCCCGGCGACATCATCGAGGCCTTCACCACGGAAGAGGTCGCACGGACGCTCTAGCATGTCGGCGGCCCGAGTGGCGGTGGGCACCGTCGAGCTGCACCTGCCCGACGTGGGGTCCCTCAAGGGCAAGCGTCACGTCCTCAAGGGATTGAAGGACAGGCTCCGCCAGCGCTTCGAGATCTCCGTGGCCGAGGTGGATCACCACGACGCCTGGCAGCGCGCCACCCTCGCCGTCGCCTGCGTCTCCGGCGACTCGCGCCACGCCAACGAGGTCATCTCGAAGGCGCTCGATTACATCGAGGACAACGTGGACGGCTACGTGACGGACATCCAGGTGGAGATCCTGTGATCGGAACCCCGCGCACGGCGGTCTACGTGCCGCCCTCTCCGCCCCGCCGAGAAGGCTATCGGAGTGGTCGGGTATGACGCTCTGTACGGATTGCCGACCTCTTTGGGTTCCGCGTCGAGCGCGGGCTTGGCCCGCGCAGACGAATCCTGGGGGGAGGTTTCGGAAGGGGGGCGAAGCCCCCCTCCGAGCTACATAGCCATGCAGGGCAAGCGGCTCGAGCGCGTCAACCAGCTCCTCAAGGAGGAGATCTCCGCGGTGCTCCAGCGACAGATCAAGGACCCGCGGCTCGGCTTCGTGACGGTGACCGAGGTCGACACCACCACCGATCTGAAGCTTGCCCGTGTCTACGTCTCCGTGCTGGGCCCCCAGGACCAGTGGGCGAAGTCTTTCAAGGCGCTGGAGAGCTCGCGCGGCTTCGTGTGGAACTGGCTCCGCAAGCACCTCGATCTCCGCGTCACCCCCCAGATCGCCTTCCGTCCCGACCGATCCATGGAGCACGCCGCCCACATCCAGTCCCTGCTCGCTGGACTCAAGTCCGCGGAATCGGAGGGCGACGAGTGACGGACGCGCGCGGCGGCTTCTCCGTGAAGCCGCCGGACGAATTGCTCGCCGCGCTCCGGGGAAGGCCCGAGAAGGTCCTCTGCCTTGGCCACGTGCACCCAGACGGCGACGTCCTCGGCACTCTTCTGGGATTGGGGCTGGCTTTGGGGGCGGCGGGCTCCGCCATCACCTTCGCGGGGCCGCATCCCGTGCCGGAGGTGCTCGACTTCCTCCCCGGAGCGGATCGCTGGACGGTGTGGAAGACCGCGCCCGAGCGCTTCGATCTCATCGTGATGACGGACTGCCCCAATCCCGATCGCTCGGAAGGTCTCCTGGAGGGCGCGCGGAGCGCCGGGGGGCGCGTGATCAACATCGACCACCATCCCGACAACCGGCGTTACGGGACGATCAACTGGATCGATCCGTCGGCGGCGGCCACCGGCGAGATGATCTTCGATCTCGTCAAGGCGCTCGGGCTTCGGGTCACCCCCGCGGTGGCTCTCAACCTCTTCACGGCCATCCATACCGACACGGGCTCCTTCCGCTACTCCAACACCACGCCCCGGACCTTTCGCATCGCCGCCGAGCTCACCGCGGCGGGAGCGGATCCCTCGCTAGTGTCGGATCGGCTGTACCAGCAGCGCGGCCGCGACACCCTGACCCAGCTCGGTGAAGTGCTCCGGCGTGTCGAGGTGAGCGAGGACGGCCGCGTGGCGTGGCTGACCGTGCCCCGCGGTCTCGTCTCCCGCGTGTTCCTCGACGCGGAGGACCTCGTGGGCTATCCGCGCTCCATCGGCGGCGTCAAGGTCGCCATCCTCCTTCGCGAGGACGAGCCGGGGCGGGTGAAGGCGAGTCTCCGCGCCAAGGGCGAGGTCCCCGTCAATGCCATCGCCCATCGCTTCGGCGGGGGCGGCCACGAGAACGCCGCGGGGTGCACGCTATCCGGCACCCTCGAGCAGGCGACGGCGGAGCTCCTCGCCGCGGTGAAGGACGCGCTGAGCTCGGGGCGGACGAGGTGAGGCACGAGTCCCGTTCCGGCGTGCTCCCCGTGGACAAGGGAGCGGGCGTCACCTCGTTTCAGGTCGTGGCGCAGCTGCGACGCATCCTGCGCGTGCCCAAGATCGGCCACGGCGGCACCCTCGATCCCGCCGCCACGGGGCTCCTGCCCATCCTGATTGGCGAGGCGACGAAGCTCACGCCGTATCTCGTCGACCTCGACAAGGAATACCTGGCCACGGTGCGGCTCGGCGTCGCCACGGACACCCAGGATCTCTCGGGCGCCGTGGTGGAGACGCAGCCCGTGCCGCCCCTCGACGCCGCCACCGTGACGGCGACAGTCCGCCGCTTCGTGGGCACGATCCAGCAGGTACCCCCCATGTATTCCGCGCTCCATCACGACGGGCGCCGGCTCTACGAGCTGGCGCGCGAAGGCGTGGAGGTCGAGCGCGCGCCCCGCGAGGTCGTGGTGCACGCCATCGAGCTCGAAGGCCTGGCCCCGCCCGACCTGGTGATCCGCGTCCGCTGCGGCAAGGGCTTCTACGTGCGCACCCTCGCCGCCGATCTCGGCACTGCGCTTGGCTGCGGCGGCGCGCTCGCCCAGCTCGTACGGACGCGGGTGGGGCCGTACCGGCTGGAGGACGCGGCGCCGTGGAGCCTCGTGCGCGAGGCGCGCGACGGCGGCGCGCTGTGGCCGCATCTCCTGCCCGTCGACTCCGCCCTCGAGTCGATGCCGGAGGCGCGGTTGTCGGAGCAGGCGACGCGTGCCTTCGTGAACGGCCAATCAGTGACGGAGCCCGGAGCCCCCGGGCTCGTCCGCGTGTACGGAGCGGACGGCCAGCTCCTCGGTATCGGCATGAGGCACGGCGCCCTCGTAAAGCCGGAACGTCTCCTCCATGCGGATCCTGCACGGCCTCGCGTCCTACCCGCCTGACCTGCGCCCCTGCGTGACGGCGCTCGGTGCCTTCGACGGCATCCACCTGGGGCATGCCCTGCTCATCACCACCGCGGTGGAGCGCGGGCGCGCCCTCGGGCTTCCCTCCGTCGTCTGCACCTTCGACCCGCATCCCGCGAGCGTGCTCTGGCCCGAGCGCGCGGGCGTGCCCATTGCCACTCTCGAGGACAACCTCGACCGGATGAAGGGGCTCGGCGCCGACGCTGCTCTGATCGTTCCCTTCACCCTCGAGTTCTCGCGGATGGAGGCGGAGGCCTTCGTGGACGACGTGCTGGTGAGCACGCTCAAGGCGCGGGAGGTGGTGGTGGGCTTCAACCACACCTTCGGGCATGATGCCCGCGGCACTGCCGCGCTCCTCGCCGAGCTCGGGCCGCCTCGCGGCTTCACCGCGCGCGTGCTGCCTCCCTTCCGGCTCCAGGGACAGACGGTGTCCTCGAGCGCGATACGCCGGCTCCTCGGCGAGGGCGACGCCGTGCGCGCGGCCGAGCTCCTCGGCCATCCCTATGCCATCACGGGGACGGTGATGCGCGGCGCGGGAAGGGGGCGCACCCTCGGCTTTCCCACCGCCAATCTGAGACCGGATCGGCCGCTCGTGCTCGCGCCCGGCGTCTACGTGGCGCGCGCGTCGTGGCAGGGCGGCGCCGCCGACGCGGTCGTGAACGTGGGCTATCGCCCCACCTTCGAGGAGAACCAGTACTGGGTCGAGGCGTTCCTCCTCGACTTCTCCGGCGACCTCTACGACCGCACGCTCCGCCTGGAATTCCTCGAGCGCATCCGGCCCGAGATGAAGTTCTCCGGGGTGGACGCCCTCAAGGCGCAGGTCATGGCCGACATCGAGTCCGTGCGCACGCGACGTGCCGGGCCGCGGCCGCCGCATGCGACGTAACTGTCGCCACGCCTTTACAGGGAGTGGTCGCCATGCTAAACTCCCTGTGCCCTTGAAGGTTTAGACCATCCACACGAACCCGTTCCATCGGAGCCGCAGGAAGAGCCCTGGGAACGTGGCGATTGGGGGGGGAACCCCCGGAAGGAGTCCTGCATGCGGCTGTCCATCGACAAGAAGAAGGGTCTCATCGAGCAGTTCAAGACGCACGACGGCGACACGGGCTCGCCGGAAGTGCAGATCGCGCTTCTCTCCGAGCGGATCAACGGGCTGACCGACCACTTCAAGACCCACCAGAAGGACCATCACTCGCGCCGCGGGCTGCTCATGCTCATCGGCAGGCGCCGCGGCCTCCTGGAATACCTCAGGAAGAAGGACGCGGAGCGCTACCGAGTCCTGACGGACAAGCTCGGAATCCGCAAGTGACCGCGGCCTCCGGCCGGTTTCGATCTTCGACGGCCCGGACGAGCCGGGTCCACATCATCCTCGCAGTTCTCACCCCCGAATCAGCCCAGGCACCGCTTGCTGCCGTCTTCGTGCCGGCCGCCGACGCTTTGATGGCTGTTCCCACGCCATATGGCTGGAGAAAGACATCCTCATGACGAGTCACACTGTACAGATCAAGTTCAACGGCATCCCCCTCTCGCTGGAAACCGGCAAGGTCGCCAAGCAGGCCGACGGCGCCGTCGTCGTCCGCTGCGGCGGCACCATAGTGCTGTCCACCGTGGTGGCGGCGCGCTCGCCCATGGAGGGCCGCGACTTCCTCCCCCTCACCGTCGAGTACCGCGAGAAGGCGTACGCGGGGGGCAAGATCCCCGGCGGCTTCTTCAAGCGCGAGGGTCGGCCCGACGAGAAGGAGACGCTGACCTGCCGTCTCATCGATCGCCCCATCCGCCCCCTCTTCCCCAAGGGCTTCCGCCATGAGATCCAGGTGATCAACCTGGTCATCTCCGCCGACAACGAGAACGATCCCGACGTGCTGGCCATGGTCGGCACCTCGGCCGCCCTGTCGCTCTCCGGCATTCCCTTCGCCGGCCCCCTCGGGGCGGTGCGGGTGTGCATGGTCGACGGCAAGCCGGTGGCGAATCCCACCTACGCCCAGCAAGTGGCGGCCACCCTCGAGATCGTGATGGCGGGCACGGAAGACGCCGTCCTCATGGTCGAGGCGGGCGGCAAGGAGATCGGCGAGGAGCAGATGCTGGAAGCCCTCGCCTTCGGTCACGAGCAGTGCAAGCAGCTCGTGCGCATCCAGAAGGAACTGATGACCCAGGCCGCCAAGCCGCGTTGGGCCTTCGACGCCCAGGAGGGCCTGGACGCCGGTCTCCAGGAGAAGGTGCGGCAGGTCGCGTCCCCGCGCGTAGTGGAGGCGCTCGCCATCCATCAGAAGCAGGCGCGGGCCGAGGCGCTCGCCGCCGCCTTCGAGGCGACCTGGGCCCATCTCGTCACCGTGGATCACGTGACGGACGACGCGGCCACCCGGGGCAAGGCCCAGGAGTGCTTCGAGAAGGTGGAGAAGACGGAGGTGCGTCGCCTCATCGTGGAGAAAGGGATCCGCGTCGACGGGCGCAGCGTCAAGGACGTGCGTCCCATCTGGTCGGAGATCGGGTATCTGCCCCGCGCCCACGGCTCCGCCCTCTTCACTCGCGGCGAGACCCAGGCCCTGGTGGCGGCGACCCTCGGCACCAAGAGCGACGAGCAGAAGATCGAGTCGTTCGAGGGCGACATCTACCGGACCTTCATGCTCCACTACAACTTCCCGCCCTTCTCCACGGGCGAGGTGAAGCGCTTCGGCACCGCGGGGCGCCGGGAGATCGGCCACGGCGCCCTCGCCCATCGCGCGCTGTCCGCCGTGCTGCCCTCCAAGGAAGCCTTCCCGTACACCATCCGCGTCGTCTCGGAGATCCTCGAGTCGAACGGCTCATCGTCGATGGCCACGGTGTGCGGCGCCTCCATGTCCCTCATGGACGCGGGGGTGCCCTTGACGGCGGCGGTGGCGGGGATCGCCATGGGCCTCGTCAAGGAAGGGGACAAGGTGGGCATCCTCACCGACATCATGGGGAGCGAGGACCACTACGGCGACATGGACTTCAAGGTCGCCGGCACCGACAAGGGGATCACTGCGCTCCAGATGGACATCAAGATCGGCGGGGTGTCCGTGGACATCATGCGCCAGGCGTTGAGCCAGGCACGGGAGGCGCGCATCTTCGTCCTGGGCAAGATGGCCGAGACCATCAAGGCGCCCAAGGCCACGCTGTCGGAGTTCGCCCCGCGCTTCGTCACCATCAAGATCCGTCCGGAGAAGATCCGCGAGATCATCGGCCCCGGAGGCAAGGTCATCCGCGGTATCCAGGAGAAGACGGGAGCCAAGATCGACGTGGAGGACGACGGCAAGGTCACGGTGTTCTCCTCCTCCGCCGAGAAGGCCCAGCAGACCATCGACATCATCCAGGACATCTGCCGTGAGGCGGAGCTCGACCGCATCTACCTGGGCAAGGTGAAGAGCATCAAGGAGTTCGGCGCCTTCGTCGAGATCATGCAGGGGACGGAAGGGCTGCTGCATATCTCTCAGATCGCGGAGGCGCGCATCCGCGCCGTGAGCGACGTGCTCACGGAAGGGGACGAGGTGCTCGTCAAGGTCATCGAGATCGACGGCAACGGCAAGATCCGGCTCTCGCGCAAGCAGGCCCTGCGCGACCAGCCGGCGCTCAGCGACAAGGAGAAGCTGAAGATCGCCCCCGCCCCCGCCGCCGGCGCCTGATGCCTGCGGGAGGCGTGGCGTGACGCCGGAAAGCCGGGCGGAGGTCTACCGCAAGACTGTCCTGCCGAACGGCGTGCGGGTGATTTCCGAATCGCTCCCCTGGGTGCGATCGGTGGCGGTGGGCATCTGGGTGGAAACGGGCTCGCGCATCGAGCCCGTGGAGCGCAGCGGCATCTCCCACCTCATCGAGCACCTCGTCTTCAAGGGCACGGAGACGCGCACGGCGGAGGACATCGCCCGCGCCATCGACTCCGTGGGCGGCCACATGGACGCCTTCACGGCCAAGGAGCACACCTGCTTCTACGTGAACGTCCTCGACCATCACCTCCACATGGCCGCCGACCTCCTCAGCGACGTGCTCCTGCACCCGCGCTTCGATCCCGGCGACATCGAGCGTGAGAAGGCGGTGGTCTTCCAGGAAATGAAGATGGTGGACGACACGCCCGACGATCTCGTCCACGATCTGTTCGCGGAGAGGGCCTGGCCGGGGCATCCGCTGGGACGGCCCATCCTCGGCCGCCGGGAGGTCATCGAGGGGCTCGGCCGGGATACCATCCTTCGCCATTTCACCGAGGAGTATTCGCCGGCACGCGTCACGGTGGCGGTGGCGGGCCACGCCGAGCACGATCGGGTGGTGGATGCCTTCGCCTCGCGCTTCGATCGCTTCATGCGGCCCTCGGTGCCCCACCCCGAGGTCGCGCCGGTGCTCGCCCCCGGCATCCACCTCGTGGAGAAGCCCCTCGAGCAGGTGCAGGTGGTGCTGGGCTTCCCCGGCATCTCCGACGTCTCCCCCGAGCGCTACGCCCTCTATCTCCTGAACGACATCATGGGCGGCAGCATGTCCTCGCGCCTCTTCCAGGAGGTGCGGGAGCGCCAGGGCCTCGTGTACTCCGTCCACTCGGGGGCGCAGCAGTACCGCGACACCGGCGTGCTCTACCTCTATGCGGGCACGGAGACCGACAACTTCGCCAAGGTGCTCAAGGCCTTCCTCAAGGAAGTGCGGGCCCTCAGAAAGGACGGCCTCACCGCGGAGGAACTCGCCCGCGCCAAGGACCACCTCAAGGGCAACCTGATGCTCTCCCTCGAGTCGTCCTCCTCGCGGATGAATCGCCTTGCCCGGCAGGAGCTGCGCTTCGGTGCCTTCCACTCCGTGGACGAGATGCTCAGCCAGATCAACGGCGTGCGTCCCGAGCAGGTCGAGGCCCTCATCCAGACCCTCCTCGACGAGGAGCAGCTCTGCCTGGTCACCCTCGGCCCCGTGACGAAGAAGAATCTCCCGCGCGAGCTGAGCCTGACGTGACGACGCAAGTGATCCAGTAATGCGACACGCCACGGATTGCCCTAACCCTCTCGCCCACCGGCAACATGCCAAAAGGTATGCGGAACCCCGCCCGCGAGTGACGGCGCGAGTCATGGGGCAGGAGCGACTGCTGAAGCACCCCGCGGATGGTCCTAACCCTCTCGCCC
>JBKOVG010000142.1:0-10046 GCA_046723845.1 Candidatus Methylomirabilota bacterium
TCCCCGACTCGCGGTTCACTGGGAGCTGCAGCTCGAGGCCCAGCTGGATATAGCGCCCGAACCAGATCACGCCAGGATTGATCGTGCCCGTCGTCCGTCCGGATCGCGGCCCCTGGACCGGGGTCTGCATGGGGAACTCCACGATCGGAATCATGCGGTTGAACGGTGCGGGCAGTCCCACGTCGCGCACGAAGGACTGCAGGTACTGCAAGCTGTACTGGAGGGAGAAGCCCCACTGCATCACCTGCGGGTTCAGCTCCTTCTCGACTTGGACGCCACCGCCCCCTTCGTCGCCCTCGTCCGAGACCGTGAAGGTCTTGTTGAAGCGTCGGGTCGGGATGGCAAACCCGAAAGCCCCGGTCACGGCGATCGGCTTGAGCCACTCCAGCCGGTTCGGCAGATCGCCGAAGCCCTTCCCGAAAAAGAGCTGCGGGGTCACGGTATCGAAGGAATCCGCTCCGATGCGCTTGCTGCCCGTCCCCCCTACCTCCCACGAGACGCCGGCGGACAGCAGCGTCTCGTGCTCGGCACTCTTGAAATAGACGTACTTGAGCGAGACCTCCATGTTCTCGAACCCGGACTGGGTGTTGCTCTGGGCCGGATCCAGGATGGTGTAGTTGCCGGCGAGAGAGAAGCCGAGGTCGGGGCTGAGCCGCTTGGAGAGCTCGGCGCTAATATCCCACTGCCGAAATCCCGGCCCCTCGTCAGAGCTGTGAAAGCGCATGAAGGAGACGGTCGGCAGGGAGAGCTCGTCGGCCACGAACGGGTCGTCGATCGTGAGCGTAGAGGGAAAGAACCGTTGGCCGACGAGTCCATGAGCCCCGGCGGGGAGCGCCGTTGAGATGAGGAGCGCGACCGTCATGAGAGAAACGCTGATCCGTCTGATGTGCATAGAGACCCTCCGCGCCGCGCCGGTGAACAGACGGCAAGCGGCTCGTTCAGAGTTTGGAGGACCGCGAAGATGCGCTAGACGGAGGGACGGGCGGGCGGCGCGCGATTCTCAGGGGAGCCAAAGAGTCGGAGCGTACGGATCGGCGCGGAGTCGATGGCCGGCGACGGTGCAGTCGTCCACGTCGGACCCGCCACGTCCGACGTCGGCGCGCAGGCACCCGAGTCGTGCTGGGATGCGGAGAGCAGCACGCACGAGGTCCCGCCCTCGGTCTCGAAGAAGTGGTGAACCGAGTGGAGAGCGGTCTCGAAGCCGAAGAGTAGGACGAGGAGCGCGAGCGAGAGCAGCGCGGCTCTCCCGCCCGACCGGCTGACTCCGACCAGGGCGAGAACGCACATGGCCGTCAGCGCGAGGCTGATCGGGATGGCCCCTGAACTCTCATGAAGCAGATGGATCGCGGAATGGCTGGCGGCATGGGCGGGAGCTAAGGCGAGTCCCACGACAAGCAGCGCGAGTGCCACACGGGTCAGCCACCGCACGCCGCGGAGCCCCGGCTCAGGGCCGCGTCCTGTCCCGCCTTCTGCTCGGATCCTGGACGTCATGAAGGACCCACGCTGCGATCACTCCTACGCCCCAGGCCCTGGGGCTGTCAAGCCCTCGCGGCGTTTTCGGGTCTTTTCTCGCTCCGAAACCCGGGCCCTCCCGAAGGCCCCGCAGGGCGGCGGGTCCTCTTCGTCGACACACGTGTCGCCGAGGGTGACTTGACCTTTCGAGTCAACGGCGCGCCGAAGCGTCGAAGCAGGGGGGCTCCTACTGCGTCTTGCCGTGGAGCTCGATGACCTTGCCGGCGCGCAGCACCATCATGGTGAACGGAGAGCCCGCGGGCTTGGCGGACAGGTCATTCCGTATCCGATCGATGTTCCCGGCAGGTCCGATGGGCACCCCATCGACACTCAGGATGATGTCGCCGCCCACGGCGATCTGCTGGCCATTGATCGTGGCGAGGGTCTCGCCGCCGAGCAGCCCCATGTCCCAGGCTGAGGAGCCCTTGGCCACCGTCTTGACGAGGAAGGCGGGGGGGTCGGGCACGTTGAAGATGGCGGCGAGATCACCGGTCAGCATCGTGCCGTCGATGCCGCTCCAGAACGACGCCTTTTCCAAGAGGAGCTTCTTGGCGGTGTTGATGGTGACCACGAAGCCGAGCCCCTCGCTCCCCCCGGACTTCGAGATGTTGTGGCTGACGATGCCGATCACCTCGCCCTTCATGTTGAACATGGGGCCGCCTGAGTTGCCCGTGTTGATGGTGGCGGTGGTCTGAAAGAACTCCGCGAGCGGCATGTGCTTGTACACGGTGTTGGGCGGCCAGCGCGCGCTGATCCAGCCCACGCTCATGGAGTGGGAGAGGCCGTAGGGAGCGCCGATGATCATGACCTGGTCGCCCACCCGCACCGTGCTGGAGTCGGCCATGGTCGCCGGACGCATGCTGGCGGGAACGCGGTCGACCTTGAGGAGGGAGAGATCGGCCCCCGGCTCCGAGGCGATGACCCGCGCGGAGACGCTCTCGCCGCCCACCGCCTCCACGGTGATCTGGTCCATGGCGTTGACCACGTGGGCCGCCGTCATCACCTTGCCGTCCGCCTCGATCATGACCCCGGAGCCGATCTCGCTGAAGCGCGTCACGCCGACGTTGGAGACATCGCGTCCCCGGGCACGGATCACCACCACGCTCGGCGTGACCTTGCGAAAGAGGTCGCCGAGGTCCTGCGCCGACACGGTCTCCTCGAAACCGAGGAGGATCGCGAGGGCGAGGAGGGCGGCGAGCCGGATCGTCATCCGGGCTAGGTCGAGCGGTAGTTGGTGAACTGCAGAGCGATGCCGAAGTCCTTGGACTTGACGAGGGCGATGACGGCCTGGAGGTCGTCGCGGTTCTTGCCGGAGACGCGCACCTGCTTCTCCTGGATCGAGGCTTGCGCCTTGATCTTGGAGTCCTTGATCACGCGGACGATCTCCTTGGCCTTCTCCATGGGGATGCCGTCCTGGAGGGTGACGCGCTGGCGCAGGGTCCCTCCTGCCGCCGACTCCGGGTCCTTGATGGTGAGGGCCTTGAGGTCGATGCCGCGACGGTAGAGCTTGGACTGGAGGATGTCGAGCACGGCCTTGAGCTTCATGTCGTCGGGCGAGGTGAGGACGAGGTCCATCTTCTCCTCGACGATGTCGTTCTTGCTGCCCTTGAGGTCGTAGCGGGTCTCGATCTCCCGTTTGGCCTGGTTGACGGCGTTGGCGACCTCCTGCATGTCGACCTTGCACGCGATGTCGAAGCTGTTTTCTGCCGCCATGATCTCTCCTGCCGGGTATCGATCGCCCCTGCGAACGCCTACTTGATGTCGAGGGGCACCACCGCCGCCCCCTTGGGCGGCGTGAACGCGAAGAGAGTATCACTGAGGGCAGGGTTGACGACCACCCGACTGAAGGACATGGTCACCGTGTTCTGGAGCTGATCGTAGAGCACGGCCTGGCGGACCACATAATCCTTGGGATCGAGGGTGAGCACGAGGCGGGTGAGGAGTGGGGTGGGCTTCTTGGGCGTGAGGTCGAGAACGGGGCGGCCCGAGCCGTCCGTCTTGTTGGCGGGATTGAGGAAGCGCACGGTGAATTCCTCGCGCACCTTGCCCAGGCCCTGGAGGAAGCTCCCGGCGGGGCCGGCCAGGGCCTTGGGCGCATCGCCCTTGTTCACCTGGTTCAGCTCGGGGGTGTAGACCCAGAGAAAGGTACCGTCGGACACGATCTGCTGCGGCGAGGGGCTCTTGTACTCCCAGCGCATCTTGCCGCCCTTCTTGAGATACACCGTGCCCTCGGCCTTGACGTCCTGGCCCAGGCTCTTGTTCTTCGCCACCTGGGTGAAGTCGGCCTTGAGGTCGTTCATCTTGCCGTAGGTGGACTCGAGGCCGTCCACCACCGTGTCCAGCTCCTGAGCGTGGACGCGGGAGGTCATGCACACGGTGAGCAAGAGCAAGGAGGCACCCGCGCACAATGCGCCCCTGATCATCTCAGCCCTCGCCTCGCCGCCCGCCGCGGGCGTCTCGGCTCGAAAGGCGTCCCTCTCCCCTGAGGGGAGAGGGGTTTTGGTGGGCGTGCATCACTTGCCCCGCTTGGCGAGGTACTCGGGGCCGACGAGGATCTCGCGCGGCTTCGCCCCGTGGCCAGGACCGATGATGTGGTCCTGCTCCATCATGTCGATGAAGCGCGCGGCCTTGGGATAGCCGAGGCCGAGACGTCGCTGCAGGAAGGAGATGGAGGCCGCCCGCTGGGCGATGACGAGATTCACGGCGTCCCAGTAGACGTCGTCGCGCTCGCCGCCGCCCCCGCCGCCATCCTCCTCGATCACGGGCAGCTCGACCTTCTCGTAGACTGCGGAGCCCTGCTTGCGCAGGAACTCGCAGATGGCCTTCACCTCGTTGTCGGCGACCCAGCAGCCGTGAACGCGCGTCTGGCGCGAGGCCCCCGGCGGCACGAAGATCATGTCGCCGCGCCCGAGGAGCTGCTCGGCGCCGTTGCCGTCGAGCACGGTGCGCGAGTCCACCTTGGAGGCGACCTGGAAGGCGATGCGCGTGGGGAAATTGGCCTTGATGAGGCCCGTGACCACGTCCACGGACGGGCGCTGCGTCGCCACGATCAGGTGGATGCCCACCGCGCGCGCGATCTGGGCCAGACGCACCAGCGAGTTCTGCACCTCGCCCGCCGAGGCCATCATGAGATCGGCCAGCTCGTCCACCACCACTACCCAGTAAGGGAGCTTCTCCTCGGGCGGCACCTCCTTGTTGTAGCCCTCGATGTTGCGCACGGCCTTGGCCTGGAGCTGCTTGTAGCGCTCGTCCATCTTCCCCACGATCCACTTGAGGCGGGCGGAGGCTTCCTTGGCGTCGGTGACCACGGGGGCGAGGAGGTGCGGGATCTGCTCGTATACACCGAGCTCGAGCCGCTTGGGGTCGATGAGCAGGAAGCGCACATCCGCGGGGGTGGCCTTGTAGAGGAGCGAGCAGATCATCGTGTTGAGCCCCACGCTCTTGCCGCTGCCCGTGGAGCCCGCGATGAGGAGATGCGGCATGGCCGCGAGGTCGGAGACCACGGGATTGCCCGTGGTGTCCTTGCCGAGGGCGAGGGGCAGCCGGCCCTTGGCCTCCACGAACTCCGGCGAGACGAGGATCTCGCGGAGGTACACCGTGGTGGTCTCCGGATTCGGCACCTCTACCGCGACGGTGCCGCGCCCGGGAATCGGTCCGACGATGCGCACCGCGGCCGCCTTCATGGCCAGCGCGAGGTCGTCGGAGAGGTTCACCACCTGGCTCACCTTGACGCCGGCCGCGGGCTCGAACTCGTACGAGGTGATGACGGGCCCCGGACTCGCCTGCACGATGTGGCCGCCCACGCCGAAGTCCTCGAGCTTCTTCCTGAGGGTCTGCGCGTTGGTCTCCAGCTCCTCGCGCGTCCGCTTGAGCTCGGAGGAGGGCGGGGCCTGGAGCAGCCCGACGGGGGGCAGCTGAAAGGCGCGCGCACCCTCCTTGCCGAAGTCGAAGGTCTCCTGCCACGCGAGCCCCTTCTCGACGAGCGAGCCCTTGGGCTTGGGAGGCTCCTTGACCACCAGCTTCGGTGCCTCCTCCGGCTCGTCGGCGGCCACAGCGGGATCGAGGCGCGGCGCCGTCGGCTTGGAACCGGCGGGCTTGCGATCCCCCGGGGAGAAGACGCCCAGCCGCTCGAAGAGCGCGTGCCACAACGCGCGTAGGGACGCGCGGGTGATGAAGAGGACGGCCACCGGGATGATCGCGAGGAGGATGATCCACGTGCCCACATGGCCCACGGAGGCGGGCAGCGCCTCGGAGACGGCCCAGCCCAGCACACCGCCCTTGTGGATGCGTTGGACGGCCAGCGTGTCGCTGAGCCGCGTGAGAATGCCGGTGACGCTCACCAGGAGCAGCGCCAGGCCGACCACGGCGGGCCAGCCCGTGACCATGCGCGAGCGGATGAAGGCGGAGGCGCCGTAGCCCGCGAGGAGCAGCGGAAAGAGATAGCCGGCGTAGCCGAAGGCCCAGAAGAAGACCCAGCCCAGCCACACCCCCACGGGGCCGACGGGGCTCGTCTGGTCCATCAGGTGAAGCGTGGGGTCGTAGGCGTAGAGGGCGACGAAGCCGAAGCCGGAGAGGGCGAGGGCGAGGATGCCCTTGACCTCGCGCACCCAGCGTCCCTGCTCGCGCTTGATCTTGCGCGAGGCGCGGGCCGGCGCGGCCGCCTTGGCGGCGGGAGGCGGCGCGGAGCGCTCCTGCGTCGGGGCGGCCATCAGATCTCCAGGACCAGGGGGATGACCGCCGGCTTGCGGTCGAAGCGCTGGTTGATGAAGCGGCGCACCGCGCTGCGGACCACGGCGCCGATCAGCTCGCGATCGATCACCTCGGGCTCCTGGCGGGCGGCCAGCGCCTCGCGTACCGCCTGCTTCACCTCTTCCATCAGCTCCTCCGACTCCTTCACATAGACGAACCCGCGGGAGGCGATCTCGGGTCCCGCCACCACTGAGCCCGTGGTCTTGTCGATGGTGAGGGCGACCACGACCATGCCCGCTTCCGCGAGGAGCTGGCGGTCCCGCAGCACCACCTGCCCCACGTCGCCGATGCCCTTGCCGTCGACGAACACCCGGCCCGCGGGATAGCCCGTGAGCACGCGCGCGCCGGACTTGCCGAGCTCCAGACCCAGGCCGTCCTCGACGAGGAAGACGTGATGAGCGGGCACCCCCGCCTTCTCGGCGAGGCGCGCGTGCTGGAGGAGATGGCGATACTCGCCGTGCACCGGCATGAAGTAGCGCGGGCGCGTCAGCTCGATCATGTGCTCGAGATCGTCCTGGCTCGCGTGGCCGGACACGTGGACGAAGGCCACGTCCTCCCACAGGACCTCGGCTCCGCGCTTGAGCAGCGCGTTGATGGCCCGCCCGATCACCCGCTCGTTGCCCGGGATCACGCGCGAGGAGAAGATCACGAGATCGCCGGGGCCCACCTCCACGTACTTGTGCTCGCCCGCCGCGATGAGGGAGACGGCGGAGTGCGTCTCGCCCTGGCTCCCCGTGGAGAGAATCACCTGCTGGGCCGCGGGCAACGCGCCCAGATCCTCGAGGGAGACGAGGAGCCCCTCGGGCACCTTGAGATAACCCATCTCGGAGGCCACCGCGACGTTGGCGACCATGCTGCGCCCGAGGAGCGTCACCTTCCGACCCACCGCCGCCGCCATGGTCAGGACCTGCTGGATGCGGTGGATGTGCGAGGCGAAGGTGGCGACGAGGATTCGCCCTGGCGCCGCCGCGAAGCGGCCCTGCAGCGCCTCGCCCACCTCCGTCTCGGACCCGGTGCGCCCGGGCCGGCCCACGTTGGTCGAGTCCGAGCAGAGGCAGAGCACGCCTCGCTCGCCGAGGGAGGCGAACTTGGCGTAGTCGGGCTGCTCCGCGTCGATGGGACGGGGGTCGAGCTTGAAATCGCCCGTGTGCACGATGGTACCCACCGGCGTCTCGATGGCGAGCCCGATGCCGTCGGCGATCGAGTGCGTCACGCGGATGGGAATCACCACGAGCCCGCCCAGCCGGATCTCGTCGCCCGGCTCGTAGGGCCGGAGAGCCGCGCGCTCGAGCACGCCCAGCTCCGCGAGGCGGCCTCGCGCGATGGCGAGGGTGAGCGGGGTGCCGTAGACGGGCACCTCGAACTCGCGCAGGAGATACGAGAGAGCGCCGATGTGGTCCTCGTGGCCGTGAGTCAGCACCACGGCGCGGAAGCGCTCCCGATGCTCGCGCAAATAGGTGAAGTCGGGAATGACGTAGTCGACGCCGGGCATCTCGTCGTCCGGGAACAGGAGGCCGCAGTCCACCGCCACGATGTCATCGCCGGACTCGATCAGCATCATGTTGAGCCCGATCTCGCCCAGCCCTCCCAGGGGGATGAGGCGGACGGCGGGCTCACGGGGAGCGTCGATCGGGACGGGCTCGGGTCGGTAAAGGGTGCTCACGGCGGCGGAGTCATCGTACCACCCCGCCTCGCGTGGGCGAAAAAACTGGCGCGCGCTCAGCGAGGTACGGACGAGGTAAGCCGGACGAACTCGTCGAGCGTCAGCGTCTCTGCGCGGCGTCCCGCATCGATACCGGCCGCGGCGCACACCGCGCGCGCGGGCTCGACGCCGATGCCGAGGCCGGCCGCGAGCGCGTTGGCGAGGCTCTTCCGGCGCTGGCCGAAGGCGGCGAGGACGACGGCGCGGAATCGCGCCGCCATCGACTCGTCGACCTCGGGGGCGCGGCGAGCGCGCACGTGCAACACCGCGGAGTCGACCTGGGGCGGAGGCCGGAACGCTCCCGGCGGCACCGTGAAGCAGAGCCTCACCTCGCAGCCGACCTGGGTCAGCACGGAGAGGCTGCCGTACGTCTTCCCGCCGGGCGCGGCGGCGACACGCTCGGCGACTTCCTTCTGGAGCATGAGAGCCATCTCGTCCACCGCCCGCCCCGCCTCGACGAGCGCCATCAAGATGGGCTTGCCCACGCTGTAGGGAAGATTGCCGGCCACGAGCACGCGGCCTCCGGAGTCGGGTCTGAGGGCGGGAAGGCCTCCGTAGGCGAAGGTGCGGGCGTCGGCGAGGCGGATCTCCACGCGGGGCTCGCCGGCGAAGCGCGCGGTCAGCTCTGCGACCAGATCGCGATCCACGTCGATGGCGAGGAGGCGACCCGACGCGCGCGCGAGCCGGTGGGTCAGCGCGCCCTGCCCGGGGCCGATCTCGAGGACGAGGTCGCGGGACGTGGGCGCCAGCACCGCCACGATGCGCTCCGCCACGCCGTCGTCACGGAGGAAGTGCTGGCCGAGCGCCCGCGTCTTGCCCGAGGCGGCATGCCGCCGGGGCGGAGGCGTGAGGGCGCGCGCATTCCGGCGCGGGCTCATGCTCCCGGCCTGGCCTTGAGCTCGGCCAGGAGGGATTCGTACACCGTCTTGACCTGCCGCTCCGTCTCGGCGCGCTCTCCGGAATTGTCGATGACGTAGTGCGCGCGCTTGGCCTTCTCGGCCACCGGCATCTGGGTCGCGATGCGCGCCCGCGCCTGCTCCTCCGTGATCCCGTCGCGCGCCATGAGGCGCGCCAGCTCCGTGTCGGGGTCGATGTAGACGACGACCACGCGGTCCATCCGCGCCACCCCGCCCGTCTCGAAGAGGAGGGCCACGTCCCAGATCACGATCCCCTGGAACTCCTCCTCGTCGAGCACGGAGAGGATGCGCTGCTGGCGGAGGCCGATGGCCGGATGGGTGATTTCCTCCAGACGCTTCCGGCGCACGGGATCGACGAACACGATGGCGCCCAGAGCCTTGCGGTCGAGGGTGCCGTCTTCGTGGACCACGTCCGGGCCGAACTCCTCCACGATCTTGAGATAGGCGGGCTGGCCCGGCATCACCACCTCGCGGGCGAGCGCGTCGGCGTCGAGCACGCGCGCGCCCAGGTGGGCGAACATCCGGCTCACTGTGCTTTTCCCCGTAGCGATGCTCCCCGTGAGGCCGACGAGGAGGAAGCGCCTCACATCGAAGACCCCACGAGGCCCGACGGAATGTCGACGAGGAGGAAGCGCCTCACATCGAAGACCCCACGAGGCCCGACGGAATGTCGACGAGCCGCCTCACGCCTGGGACCAGTCCAGGCCCGAGCTGATGTCGACCTTGAGCGGCACGTCCAGGATCATGGCGGACTCCATGACCTCCCTCGCCAGGGCCTCGAGGCGAGCGACCTCGTCCTCGGGAGCCTCGAAGAGCAGCTCGTCGTGGACCTGCAGCAGCATGCGGCTCCGCAGCCCGTTCTGCTCGAGGGCGCTGGCCATGCGCACCA
Organism: Candidatus Methylomirabilota bacterium; assembly: GCA_046723845.1. Taxonomy (GTDB): domain Bacteria; phylum Methylomirabilota; class Methylomirabilia; order Rokubacteriales; family CSP1-6; genus AR37. The sequence goes on from JBKOVG010000142.1 coordinate 9,770, forward strand.
TGGCGATCTTGACGAGGTCGGCCGCGGTGCCCTGCACGGGCGCGTTGGTCGCCATGCGCTCGGCGAAGCCGCGCAGATTGGGATTGCCGCTGCTGAGCTCCGGAATGTAACGCCGCCGGCCGAGCAGCGTCTGGACGTAGCCGCGCGCACGCCCCTCGGCCACCGTGCGCGTGAGATAGGCCTTCACCTTCGGGTGGCGCTCGAAGAAGCGGTCGAGGAACTCCTGCGCCTGCTTCGGGGAGATGGAGAGGCCGCGGGACAGCCCGAAGGCGGTGAC
>JBKOVG010000320.1:0-13123 GCA_046723845.1 Candidatus Methylomirabilota bacterium
GTACATGGGCATCGGTCCCATTCCCGCCGTCCGCGCCGTCCTGGAGCGCGCCAAGCTCGGGATCGACGCTCTGGACGTCATCGAGGTGAACGAGGCCTTCGCCGCCCAGGCCCTCGCCGTGGTGCGCGATCTGGGGCTGCCCCCGGAGAGAACGAACCCGAACGGGAGCGGCATCTCGCTCGGCCATCCCATCGGAGCCACCGGCGCCGTGCTGACCGTGAAGGCGCTCTACGAGCTGCGGCGCACGGGTGGCCGGTATGCCCTCGTGACGATGTGCATCGGCGGCGGCCAGGGGATCGCCGCCGTCTACGAGCGGCTCTGATGATCGCAGCAGCGTCGCCCGTTCGCTAGGGCGCCAGCGCCCCAGGGAGGCGGTGGCGCCCCTCTCGCGGACGGCCGAGGCTCGGCAGAGCGCCGTGTTTCCGGCGCGATAGTCAGTGGCACACGGGTTGCTCTTCCCGTGGGCAGGTCGTGAGGCATCGGTGGTGGTGGCGATCGCGAAGGCGCGTCGTGCGCGGAGGGTCACAGATGAGACAGCGCTGGATACGGCAATGCGGCCTGATCCTGGCCATCCTCGGATTCACCACAGGCGGGGCCTTGGCGGCCGACGAGATCGTGCTCGGCTCCGCCATTTCACAGACAGGCAAGTACGCGCGCGAAGGCAAGTTCTACGTCGACGCCTACACGCTCACGGTCGACGCGATCAACAAGGCGGGCGGGGTCAAGGTGGGCGGCAAGGCCTACAAGCTTGTCCTCAAGCTCTACGACGACCAGAGCGACCCCAACCTGAGCGTCCGGCTCTTCACCCGCCTCGTCACATCCGACAAGGTCAACTTCCTGCTCGGGCCCTATTCGAGCGGCATCACCATCCCGGCCAGCGCCGTGGCCGAGAAGTACGAGATCCCGATGGTGCAGGGCGGGGGCGCCTCCGGCAAGATCTTCGACCGCGGCTACAAGTACATCTTCGGCACCCTCCCGAAGGCGGAGCTCTACTTCCAGACCGCCATCGAGGCGGCGGCAAAGCTCACGCCGCGCGTGCAGACGGCGGCCCTCCTCTACTCGAACGAGGCCTTCGACCGGAGCGTGGCCGACGGCTCCCGACAGTGGCTGAAGGAGCAGAAGATCGACAAGATCTACGATGAGGAATACCAGCCAGCCACCCAGGACTTCACCTCCATCCTCGCCGTGCTCAAGAGCAAGAACCTGGACCTCGTCCTCGTGGCCGGCCACGAGGAGAATGCCCTCAACTTCATCCGGCAGGCGCAGGCCGCCGACATGGCCCCCAAGATGATGGTCTTCACGGTGGGCCCGCCCACCGCGGACTTCCGGAAGACGCTGGGCAAGGCCGCAGAGTACGTCTTCGGGATCACACCGTGGCTGCCGGACATGGACATGGGCGGCGAGATCTTCAAGACGGCCCGGGACTTCTCACGCCAGTTCCAGGAACGCTTCGGTTACGAGGCGGACTACCATGTCGCCTCCGGGGCCGCCGACGTGCTCGTATACAAGTTCGCTGTGGAGAAGGCAGGCTCGCTCGATCCCAAGAAGGTTCGCGACGCCCTCGCCGCGGTGGATGTCGAGACGCTCTACGGCCGCATCAAGTTCGAGGCGACGGGGCAGATCGCCATGGGGCAGGTGCTCGTCCAGATCCAGGAGGGCAAGCTCGTGCCCGTGTACGTGGGCGGCAAGATGATCGCCAAGCCGGTCTATCCGGCGCCCAAGTGGAGCCAGCGCAAGTAGCGCGGCCATGCTCGCCCTCCAGGTCTTCGTCAACGGAATCCTGCTGGGAGGCCTCTACGGCCTCATGGCGCTCGGCATGTCGCTGATCTGGGGCGTCATGAACATCGTGAACATCGCCCACGGCGCCCTCATCATGCTGGGCGCCTACGTCACCTTCTGGCTCTTCACGCTGTGGGGCTGGGACCCGTTCGTCTCTCTGCCCGCGACCATCGTCCTCCTCTTCGTGTACGGCTACTGTCTCCAGCGCTTCCTGCTGAACCTCATCGTGCGCGCTCAGCTCTTCCTCACCCTGCTCATCACCTTCGGTGTCGAGGTGGTGATGGTCAACCTCGTGCGCATCTTCTGGTCTTCCGACCTGCGGCAGGTCACTCCCTCGTATGCAGGCGCTAACTTCGCCGTGGGGGGGCTGACCGTGCCGTACGTGCGCCTGTGGGTATTCGCCACCACCGTCGTGCTGTCCGTCGTGTTCCTTTTCATCCTGGAGAAGACGCGCCTCGGCCGCGCGATCCGCGCCACCTCGGAAGAGCTGCGGGCGGCCCGGCTCACGGGCATTCCCGTGGCGCACATCTACGCGGTGACGTTCGGGCTGGGGGCGGCGCTGGCCGGCGCCGCGGGCGGGCTCTGGGGGATGCTCTTCCCGATCACGCCCATCATGGGTGGGGGGCTCACGCTGAAGTCGTTCGTGGTAGCCGTGCTGGGCGGGCTCGGGACCATGATGGGCGCCATCGTGGGCGGCCTTGTGCTCGGGCTGGCGGAGGCCTTCACGGCCACCTACCTCGGCCCCACGTACCCGAACGCCATCAGCTTCGGCCTCCTCGTGCTGATCTTGATCGTGCGCCCCACGGGCATCGTGGGCCGGAGGGGCTGATGGTGGCCTCCCGGAGCTGGGCTCCCGTCGCCATCGGCGGCTTCGTCGTGCTGGCCCTCGCCCTGGCGCCCATCGGGCTCTCGCCCTTCCTCACCCAGTTCCTCATCAATCTCTTCATGCTGGCGGCGCTGGCGGAGAGCTGGAACATCATCGGCGGCTTCACCGGCTACGCCTCCTTCGGCAACGTGGCCTTCTTCGGCATCGGGGCCTACACCACGGGCGTGCTCCTGACCGTCCCGGGATGGCCCTTCGCCCTCGCACTGCCCGCGGCCGGCCTCGTGGCCATGGCCTTCGCGGCCCTCGTGGGCATTCCGATCCTGAGGCTCAAGGGACACTACTTCGCCATCGCCACCCTGGGCGTGGCCGAGACGATGCGCGAGATCGTCTACAACCTGAAGATCACGGGCGGCGGCACGGGGCTGACCATGCCCATCACCAAGAGCGCGCTGCCGTTCTTTTATCTGATGCTCGGCATCCTGCTCGCGGCGACTCTCGTCAACTGGTGGCTGTCGGCCTCGCGCTTCGGCTACGGGCTCGTGGCCATCCGCGAGGACGAAGACGCGGCCATGGCCATGGGCATCAACGCCGCGCTCTACAAGACGGCCGCCTTTGCCCTCTCCGGTGCCTTCGCGGGCCTCGTCGGCGGCGTGTTCGCCTACTGGATCACCTTCATCGATCCGGAGGGAGTCTTCAAGGTCATCACGACGATCCAGATGATCATCATGGCGGTGTTCGGCGGCATGGGCACGGTGGTGGGGCCGCTCCTGGGCGCCCTCGTGCTCGCCTCCGTCTCCGAGCTCCTGTCCACTCAGCTCGTGAGCCTGGCCGAGCTCTTCAACGGGATCATTGTGATCCTCGTCGTGCTCTTCATGCCGAAAGGGTTGGCCGATGCCATCCGCAAGCGCGAGTTCTCGCTGCGCCAGCTCGCCCGCAACCTCCGCGAGTACCGGGTGTAGGTCATGGCCCTTGTCGAGGCACGCGGCGTGACCAAGCGGTTCGGGGGCCTGGCCGCCGTGTCCGAGGTCAGCTTCGACCTTGAGGACGGCGAGATCCTCGGCCTCATCGGCCCCAACGGATCGGGCAAGACCACCCTCGTCAACGTCGTCACGGGAGCCCTGCCCTACACGGCGGGGGAGGTGCGCTTTCGCGGCGACTCGATCCGCGGGCGGCCACCGCACGAGATCGGGCGGCTGGGGGTGAGCCGGACCTTCCAGATCGTCAAGCCTTTCCGCAATCTGACCGTCATCCAGAACGTGATGGTGGGCGCTCTCTTCGGCGCGCGTGGCGGAGCGGGCACTCTCACGGAGGCACGGCGACGCGCGGAGGAGGTGCTCGACTTCGTCTCTCTCTCGCATCGGGCCGAAATGCCCGCGGACGGACTCAACGTGCCCGAGCGCAAGCGAATGGAGCTGGCACGCGCACTCGCCATGCGTCCCACCGTGCTCCTCCTCGACGAGGTCATGGCCGGGCTCAACCCCGCCGAGATCGACTCCGCCGTCGCCCTCATCAAGCGGATCCGGGATCGCGGCACCACCCTCATCGTGATCGAGCACGTGATGAAGGCCATTCGCGACCTCTCGGACCGTATCATGGTGCTCTTCCACGGCGAGAAGCTGACAGAGGGCCCGCCCGCGGAGGTGCTCAACAATCCCGACGTGGTGTCCGCTTACCTCGGACGCCGCTACGCGGAGCGAGCCGGTGCTTGAGATCGACCAGCTGAGCGCGGGGTACGGGGAGGTGCAGATCCTCCGCCACGTGAGCCTGAGCGTGGAGGCGGGCGAGATGGTCACACTCGTCGGGAGCAACGGGGCAGGCAAGTCCACCCTGCTCAACGCCATCTGCGGCATCGTGCGGCCGACGGCGGGCCGGGTGAGGCTCGACGGCACCGACATCACAGGCTGGAGCTCGGAGGACATCGTGGCGGAGGGAATCACCCAGGTGCCCGAGGGGCGCCGGCTCTTCCCGCAGATGACGGTGCAGGAGAACCTCCTGATGGGCGCCTATCGCCGGCGCGATCACCGCGGCATCGAGCGGGACATCGCGACGATGTACGAGCTCTTCCCCATCTTGAAGGAGCGCCAGCGCCAGCGAGCGGGCAGCATGTCGGGCGGCGAGCAGCAGATGTGCGCCATCGGGCGCGGGCTCATGGCCCGTCCCCGCATCCTGATCCTGGATGAGCTGTCCCTGGGGCTCGCCCCCATCATGCTGGACGTGCTCGTGGAAGCGCTTCAGCGCGTGCACGCGGAGGGCACGACGGTGTTCGTGGTGGAGCAGGACGTGGCCACGGCCTTCGACCTCGCCACCACCGGCTATGTCCTGGAGAACGGCCGGGTCGTGCTCTCGGGGCCGACCGCCGAGCTCCGGAGCGACCCACACGTGAAGAAGGCCTACCTGGGTCTCTGACATGAGCCACGACGACGCCTCCCCGCCCGTCCGCGGCCCCCAGCTCCTGAGCCATCCCATGCACAACAAGGGCTCGGCCTTCACGCGAGAGGAGCGTGAGGCCTTCGGACTGGAGGGCCTGCTGCCGTACGCCGTGAACAGCCTCGAGCAGCAGGCGCGCCGGGTGTACGAGAACCTCGCGCGCAAGACGGATCCACTCGAGCGTTACATCGGTCTGGCCTCGCTCGAGGACCGCAACGAGCACCTTTTCCACCACGTGCTCGGCGACCACCTGGAGGAATTTCTGCCCATCGTCTACACGCCCACGGTGGGCCGTGCCTGCCAGCAGTTCAGCCACATCTTCCGCCGCGCGCGAGGGCTCTGGATCACGCCCGGGCACCGTGGTCGCATCGAGCAGGTGCTGGGGAACTGGCCCGCCGACGAGGTGCGTCTCATCGTGGTAACCGACAACGAGCGCATCCTCGGGCTGGGCGATCAGGGCGCGGGCGGCATGGGCATCCCCATCGGCAAGCTCGCCGTCTACACGGCCGCCGCCGGCATTCATCCGCTCCATACGCTGCCCATCAGCCTCGACGTCGGCACGGACAATCAGGCGCTGCTCGACGACGATCTCTACCTGGGCTGGCCACACCGGCGGCTTCGCGGGCCTGAGTACGACGCTCTCGTGGATGAATTCGTCGTCGCCGTGCGCCGGCGCTTCCCGCGCGCATTGCTGCAGTGGGAGGACTTCAAGAAACAGAACGCCTTCAACCTGCTCGACCGGTACCGACAGGCGCTGCCCTCCTTCAACGACGACATCCAGGGCACGGGGGCGGTAGTGCTGGCGGGCATCATCACGGCCTCCCGGATCACGGGCATCCCGCTCGAGGGGCAGCGCGTGGTGATCCTGGGCGCGGGCGCCGCCGGCATCGGCATTGCCCGGCAGATCCGCGATGCCCTCGAGCGCGCCGGACTGTCCGGCCCCGCGCTCATTCGCGCGCTGGCCCTCGTGGATGTCGGGGGGCTGGTTGCGCTCGACGGCCAGCCACTCGACGAGTTCCAGCGGCCTTTCGCCTGGCCCCTGGAGCTCGCGCGCGCGAGTGGCCTTACTGGGCCTCACGGACTCGAGGCGGTAATCCGCGCAGCGAAACCGACCGTGCTCGTCGGGGCCTGCGGGCAGGGTGGCGTCTTCGGAAAGGACGTCGTGGAAGCCATGGCAGAGCACGTCGAACGGCCCATGATCCTTCCGCTTTCGAACCCGACGAGCCAGAGCGAGGCGATGCCGGCGGACGTGATCGCGTGGACGGGCGGCCGCGCCCTCGTGGCGGCCGGGAGCCCGTTCGATGCCGTCGGTCACGGGGGCCGCGAGATCCGTATCGGCCAGTGCAACAACGCCTTCATCTTCCCGGGCCTCGGGCTGGGCGCGCTCGTCGCGGAGGCGACGGAAGTGACCGACCGAATGTTCCGCTGTGCTGCGGAATGCCTCGCGCGACAGGTCGGGGACGACGAGCTGGCGGCCGGGGCGCTCTACCCGCGTGTGCGGGATCTCAGACGCGTGTCAACGCACATCGCGATTGCCGTGGCACGTGAGGCGCGGGATGCGGGTGTGGGACGGCCTCTCGACGACGCCGGTATCAGACGCGCTGTGATGGATGCTCAGTGGGAGCCCCGCTACGGGCCGCTCGCGTGAGGATGGGGCGCCGACACCTCAAGCCGGAGAGCCGGCCACTACGCGGTCGCGGTGAGTCCGGCCCGGCTCGGAGCCCATCAGGGCCGCGTCGTCCTCGCCGAGCTCGAGGGCAGACGTTTCGAGCCGCCGCTGGTCGTCGAATTCCCCATCAATGTGGCGCGGGCCTCCGGCATGGGCGGTACTGCGTGGACGGTGCTGGCCCTCGTCATGGGCATCGGTGTCCTCGCCGTGTACGCCGCTCGTCTCCGCGCGAGGATTGGCCCGCACGCCGGCGAGCCGTTCAACCTCCTGCAGGTGTCGTGGATCCGCCGTCTGTTGACCTCACGGGGGCTGCAGACGTCGCTCCAGATTCCGCTCCTCGCGCTCGTGCTCGTGGTGGTGCTGCTGGGCTTCCTCGACGTCCCGGATGGCGGCATCAACCTCGCCACCAAGCTCACGTGGACGATCTGGTGGGCGGGGATCATCTTCACTTTCGTCCTGGCCGGACGGGTCTGGTGTCTCGCCTGTCCCATCGGAGCACTCAACGAGTGGACGTCCCGCCTTGCCGCGCCTCTGCGCCGTCTCCCCAAGCCGTTCAGAAACCTCTGGTGGGCCACGGGCATGTTCGTCCTGCTCACCTGGGCCGACGAGCAGCTCGGCGTTGTCCGCTCCCCGCGGGTGACGGCGAGTATGATCATCTTCTTCGCGGCAGCGGCCGTGGCCATCGGGCTCTTCTACGAGCGACGGAGCTTTTGCCGTCACCTCTGCCCCATCGGCGGTCTCATCGGCATCTATTCGATGACGGCCCCGCTCGAGCTGCGGGCCAAGAGTCCCGTCGTGTGCGGGGCGGACCACGACAAGACCTGCTATCGCGGCGGCCCTCAGTCGCAGGGTTGCCCGATGTTCGAGTTCCCGGCGGTCATGGACAGGAACAATTACTGCTACCTGTGTGGCGACTGCGTCACCGGTTGCTCGCGGGACAACTTCGTCCTGCGTTTCCGTGCCTTGGGGAAGGACCTCTGGACGTCGGGACGCCGAGTGCTCGACGAAGCGTATCTCGCCGTGGCGCTCGTCGGACTCACGTTGCTTGTGACCGCCCAGATGCTCAGCGGCTGGCCGGCATGGACCTGGGCGCTATCCGGAGCGCTGCCTGACTGGGTGCGCGCCACCCTCAAGCCGGTGACCTATCTCAGCCTCGTCGAATCGGTTATCCTGCTCGGCGGCTCGCTGATCGTCATTCCGCTCCTCGTCCTCGCTGCCGCCGCCGTGGCGGACCGGATGGCAGGGCCGAGCGCTCTCGGTGTACGCCGCACCTTCGTGCTCTTCAGCTACATGTTCATCCCGGTCGGGCTCGCGGTACACCTCGCGCACAATCTCTCCCATCTTCTGCTCGAGGGCGGCGGCTTGGTTCCCGTGGTCCAGCGCCTCGCCACGCTCTACACGCCGTTCTTCCTGGGCGACCCGGAGTGGCAGCGCTCGCCCTTGGCCCCGGAGGCTGTGGTGGCTCTCCTGCAGATCGTCATCGTCGGCGGATTTTTCGTGCTCTCGCTGGTCGCCGGGCATCGACTCTCGTTGGGCGCCTACGATGACCCTCGCGCGGCCAGCCTAGCGCTGGTGCCGATGGCAACACTCTCATGCCTGTTCACTGTGGCCGCCATCGTGCTCCTGAACCAACCGATGGGAATGCGCCATGGAATGTAGTCTCGGTCGCGGACTGCCGACCGAGCATGTCTCGACGCGGATCGAGCCCGTGTACACGTCCAACGTGCGAGGCTCGACCGTCAGTAATGGTTGTGATTCCGCGGTGATTCGAGTAGCATCGGCGACCGTTGGGGGGATGTGTGTCCAACGGTTGCCAGAGTTCCGGCGGAAAGGGTCGCGAATGATCCGAGCTGTGGGGTTGGCCGCTGCCGTCGCACTCTCACTGATGGCATTCGACGCGGCATGGGCTCAGCCCGCGTTCACCCCGAGCCAGGACCCGCTGGCGGGCTCGCGTGTCTTCGGCGCCAAGGGTTGCGTCAAGTGCCACGCGATCAACGGCGTGGGCGGCAAGGTCGGTCCCGATCTCGCGCGAAGCATCAAGCCGCATTCCTTCTACGATGTCGCGACCGCGATGTGGAACCATCTGCCGCGCATGTCGGCGCGCATGAAGCAAATGGGGATCACCCGTCCCGAGCTCACCCCCCGCGAGGCGGGCGACCTCGTCGGCTTCCTCTACACGCTCAACTACTTCGACCCGCCGGGCAATGCGGCGGAAGGGCGCAAGCTCTTCACGGAGAAGAAGTGCGTCGTCTGTCATCAGGTTGGGGGCTCGGGGGGAGTCGTGGGGCCAAACCTCGACTCGCTCAAGCAGTTCGCGTCCCCGATCTTTGTCGCCGCGGCCATGTGGAACCACGGCCCCGCGATGGCCGAAGCCATGAAGAGCAGGGGAATCGAGCGACCCACCTTTACGGCGACGGAGCTTCGCAATCTCATCGCCTTTCTCGCGCCGGCCACGGCGGGACCGCCTGAAGGCCCGCTGTACGTGCTCCCGGGCCGGCCCGAGCTGGGGCGGAGCCTCTTCGTGGAGAAGAAGTGCATCCAGTGCCACACCATCGGCGGCGTGGGCGGCAAGGTCGGCCCCGACCTCGTCGCGCTCAGCGCCCGCCGAAGTCCCATCGAGTTCGCCGCCGCCATCTGGAACAAGGCCCCGGCCATGATGGCCGCCATGTCCACCCGGGGGATCACCGTGCCGCAGCTTCAGCCCGAGGAGATGGCCGACCTGGTCGCCTACCTCTACTCCGTCCGCTACTTCGCCTCGGGTGGCAGCGTGCCCAAGGGCTGGGTGGTGGCGACGAACAAGGGATGCCTCCAGTGCCACGCCGTGTCCGGCGAGAAGGGCAAGCCGGCGAGCGATCTGACCAAGGCAAAGGGCCTCGACTCCGCGGCAGCCGTCCTGGCCGCGCTCTGGAATCACACCCTGGTCACGCCAATCGTCGCGGGCAAGAAACTCGACTGGCCCGTGCTCAACGACCAGGAGATGGCCGATCTCATCACGCTGCTCGAATCGCTGAGCCAACCGAAGAAGGGCTCCTAGCGTTGGGATGATCGCCTCCGGCCTGGCCGGCACCCTGCTGCTGGCCCTCTTGGCGCGGCCCGGCGACGCGGCCGCCCAGGCGCCGAAGGACACCTGCGTCGCCTGTCATCTGGAGACGGGCGACGAGCGCCTGATGGCCCCCGCCAAGGCCTTCGACGGGGACATCCACAAGGCCAAGGGCTTTGGCTGTGCGGCGTGCCACGGCGGCGACGCCCAGGAGCCCGGCATGGAGGCGATGGACCGCTCCAAGGGGTTCATCGGCGTTCCGAAGCATCAGCAGATTCCGCAGGTGTGCGGCCGCTGCCACTCCAATGCGGCCTTCATGAAGCGATACAATCCCTCGCTGCGGGTCGATCAGGTGGCCGAATACGAGACATCGGTCCACGGCCGTCGGCTGCGGGAACAGGGGGATCAGAACGTCGCGACTTGCGCGAGCTGCCATCCCGCACACAACATCCGGCCGCCGTCGGACCCCAAGTCGAGCGTCTACCCGCTCCACGTGGCCGACACCTGTGGCCGCTGCCATGGCGACGCCAAATACATGGCCAGCTACAAGATCCCGACGGACCAGCTCACGAAATACAAGACTTCGGTTCACTGGAAGGCCATGACGGAGAGGGGTGACCTCTCCGCGCCCACCTGCAACGACTGCCACGGCAACCACGGTGCGGCCCCGCCGGGTGTCAACTGGGTCGGCAACGTGTGCGGGCAGTGCCACTCGGTGACGGCCGAGCTCTTCAAGAAGAGCGTGCACGCCAAGGCATTCGCCGAGATGGGCAACCCGGGCTGTGCGACGTGCCATGAGAATCACGGCATCCAGAAGCCCGGCGACTTCATGCTCGGCCTGGGCGACAAGGCCGTCTGCTCGAACTGTCACAGCGGCGACGACAAGGGAGGCAAGGCCGCCACCGAGATGCGTCGCCTCATCGACTCGCTGAGCGACGACACGGAGAAGGCCGGCGCCATCCTGCTCCAGGCCGATCGCGCGGGCATGGAGGTGAGCCAGGCGCAGTTCGATCTCGTCGGCGCCAAGGACGCGCTCGTGAAGGCCCGGACGGCCGTCCACAGCTACATGGTCGCCCCCGTGAAGCAGGAAGTGGACGCCGGGCTCACCATCAGCACCAAGGTCTACGCGCGCGGGGTGCGGGCGATGCAGGAGCTGCGCTTCCGCCGCCTCTGGTTGACGATTTTCCTGGTGGTGGTTCTGGCGCTCGCCGCAGGCCTGATCATGAAGATCCGGCAGGTGGATCGGCGGACGATCGCGGGACCGCCGCCCACGCACTGAGGAGGTTTCGATGGCCGAGCACCTGATGGAGGCGTCTGATGCGGGGCGACGGGGATTCGTCAACTGGTTTCTCGGGCTGAGCGGAGTGGCCTTCCTCATCTCGACCCTCTATCCGCTGTCCCGGTACCTCGTCCCGCCCCAAGTCGCCGAGTCCACGGCGGGGACGGTCACGCTGCCCATCAAGCCCGACGACGTCAAGGCCAACTCCGGACAGATCTTCAAGTTCGGCAGCCGGCCGGCGATCCTCGTGCGGACACCCGCCGGGGATCTCCGCGCGTTCTCGGCGGTCTGCACCCATCTCAACTGCACCGTGCAGTACCGCACTGATCTCACCCAGATCTGGTGCGCCTGCCACAACGGTCACTACGATCTCAATGGCAAGAACGTCGAGGGTCCGCCTCCGCGTCCGCTCGACAGCTACGTCGTCAACGTGCGCGGCAACCAGATCGTGGTCAGCAAGAGCGCCTGAGGATGGAGAGCGGCGCCGAGCGCTTCGGCAGGCTCCGGGCGTGGCTCGACGGTCGGGTCGGCCTCGCCGACATCGAGAAGATCGCGGCCAAGAAGCAGATCCCTGTTCATCGGCACACGCTCTGGTACTACCTGGGCGGCATGACGCTCTTCCTCTTCATGGTCCAGGTGTCCACGGGCATCCTGCTTCTCCTGTACTACCGCCCCAGCGCCGAAGAGGCCTTCGAGTCGGTCCAGTTCCTCATGGGTGAGGTGCAGTTCGGCTGGCTGATCCGGTCGATCCACGCCTGGGCGGCCAACCTCATGATCTTCACGCTCTTCGTTCATCTTTTCAGCGTGCTGCTCCTCAAGGCGTACCGGCCACCTCGAGAGGTGACGTGGTTCTCCGGCGTCGCCCTGATGGGCCTGGCCATGGGCTTCGGCTTCACCGGGTATCTCCTGCCGTGGAACGAGCTCGCGTATTTCGCCACCAAGGTTGGCACGGAGATCACGGGCTCGGTGCCCGTAGTCGGACGGTTCCTCGGCCGCTTGCTTCGTGGCGGCGACGACGTGACGGGGGCGACCCTCACGCGCTTCTATGGGATCCACGTGGCCATACTGCCGGCGACGGCGACGGCGCTTCTGGGCCTGCATCTCTATCTCGTGCAGAAGCACGGGATGAGCGTGCCCCCCGCCGTCGAGCGGTCGGGCGGAGCCGGGCGCTACATGCCCTTCATGCCGAACTTCCTGCTGCGTGATCTCGTCGGCTGGCTCTCGGCCCTCGCCGTTCTCGCGGCCCTGGCCGCCTATATTCCGGCCGAGCTCGGCAAGAAGGCGGATCCGTTCTTGCCCGCGCCCGCCGGCATCAAGCCCGAGTGGTACTTCATGTTCATGTTCCAGACGCTCAAGTACCTGCCGGCCCACATCTTCGGCATCGAGGGCGAGGTCATCGGCATCGTGGGGTTCGGCCTGGGCGGGCTCTTCCTGCTCCTGATCCCGTTCCTGGATCGACGCACGGCGCGCGGGGAGCCGAGCCGCCTCTTCACCTGGATCGGCGTCGCCATCATCGTCTACATGCTGCTCTTCACGTATCTGGGCTACACGGCCAGTGCGACGAAGTGATGCTTCGGCCGGTGGGAGGTTGGCTTGTGGTCGTCGTGGGGCTCGCTGGGACCTTGCTCGCGGGGGCCCCACCGGCCGCCGCCCAGGGTCCGGGGAACGCCGAGCGGGGGCGCTCCCTGTTCTCGAGCAAGCAGTGCGGGCACTGCCATCTGCCCCGGGGCCAGGCGGGGCGGGGCCCGGCCGTGGAGGAGCTCCGACGGCCGCAGGGTGCGTACGAGCTGGCCGGCCGCTTCTGGAATCACGCCCCGGCCATGTTCGTCACACTGAGGCAGGAAGGTGTAGCCTGGCCCGAGATCACGGCAGAGGAGATGGCCGACCTCATGGCGTACCTGCAGGCGGATCCCGCACGGGATGCTTCCCTGGACCTATTCCGGGGCGAGACGCTCCTGGTGCGAAAGGAGTGTCTCAAGTGCCATCGTTTCCGCGGCGAGGGGAGATCGGTCGGCATCGATCTGACTCAGCCTCGGCCGGGCTACGACTCTCCCGTCAAGTGGGCCGCCACCGTCTGGAGTCACGCGCCTCGCATGGCCGTGG
>JBKOVG010000203.1:0-12593 GCA_046723845.1 Candidatus Methylomirabilota bacterium
CCATCTCGAGCATGCGCTTCACAGCCACCACCACGTCGCCGAGCGCACCGATGCGGGGCCCCCGCTCGGACGCGGGAAGGCCGGGGAGCTCTTCGAGCAAGTTTTCCATGACGAGTGCCACGGCGGAGACCACCGGGTACCCATGCAGGGCAGCCGCCCCCTTCAATCGGTGGGCGACCACCACAAGTGGGTCGATCATCCCTGAGGAAGGAGGCTCGCCCCCCTCCAATCGGCGCATTCCATCCTCGACAGAAGCCACCGTGTCCCAGGCTTCCATCAGGAAGATGCTGAGAATGAACTCGCTATCCTGGTCTTCCAGCATCCGGGCTCTCTTAGAGCAAGATCCGGGCCACGGGCCTGCTAGGCCGCTAGCTTGAAGCGCGCGAGGTTCGAGGTGAGCTCCTCGGCCAGCCGCGCCAACTCGGCCACCGTCCGGCGAGCGTCGAGCACGCCCTGCTCGGTCTGGGAAGCGACGCGCTGGATGGACTGCATTGACTGCGTCACCGTCTCCGCGCCCTGCACCTGCTGCTGGGTCGCCTGCGAGATGTTCTGGGCGAGCTCGGCCGAGCGCTGGGAGACATCTGCGATGGCCTTGAGGCTCTCGCCCGCCTGGAGGGTCATGCGATAGCCGGACTCGACCTCGAGCGTGCCCTGCTCCATCACCACCACGGCGTCCTGAGTGTCCGCCTGCACGTTCTTGATCAGCACGGCGATGTCCTTGGTCGCCTTGGCGGAGCGCTCGGCGAGCTTGCGCACCTCGTCGGCGACCACGGCGAACCGGAGCCCCGCCTCGCCCGCTCCCGCCGCCTCGATGGCCGCGTTGAGGGCAACGAGATTGGTCTGGGAGGCGATGTCTTCGATGGTGTTGACGATCTCGGAGATCTCGAGGGAACGATCGCCCAGGCTCTTGATCTTCTTGGAGATGGCCTGCACCTCGGCGCGGATCCGCTGCATGCCCTGCAGGCTGTCGCGCACCGCCACGTCCCCCTTCTGCGAGGCTTCCAGCGCCTCGAGGGCGGCCTGGGCGGAGGCGCGCGCGCTGTCGGCGACCTGGCGGACGGAGCGCGTTAGCGTCTCCACCGACGTCGCGACCTGGCTCGCCTCGCGCGCCTGGGCCTGGGCGCCCTCCGTCATGCGGGCGGAGGACTCGGTCATGTGGCTCGCGCTCTCCGCGACCTGGAGGGCGGCCACGCGCACCTCGGTGATGATGGCGCCGATCTCCGCCACCATCAGGTTGATGGCGTCGACCACGTTGCCGAGCACGTCGGAGGTGACCTCGCCGCGCCGGCTCAGGTCTCCCTGCGAGACCTCCATGGCCACGTCGAGGAACCGGATGATGTTCTCCTGGAGGTCCTCGCGCCGCTTCCGCTCCTCGTCGCGCTCCGCCTCCGTCTGCACCTGGGCGCGCAGCCTGACGATGGCGTGATTGAAGGTGTGGGCGAGCTCGCCGATCTCGTCGTGCGAGGCGACGGTGACCGTCTCGCTCAGATCACCCTCACCCACCCGCTGCGCCACCTCCACCAGCCGGGCGATGGGGCGCGTGATGCGCCGGGCGAGGAGGGCGCCGAGAAGGACGGCGAGGGCGGCCACGCCCCCGAACACGAGGAGGAGCCGGCGCCCCGAGGCGGCCGCCGCCTGGTCGATGATGGCACGGTCCATGCCGACGCGCACCGTGCCGAGCTTGCCCGCGGCCATGGGCACGCCGATGTCGATGATGCTGCGCGTGCTCTTGCGCGCGGGGTCCTGGTACTCGATGTCCCGGAGCTGGCGTCCCACGTTGCCGGGCACCACGTTCTTGTCGATGATCCCTGCGGGCACCGCCGGCGAGAAGGTGTGGGCGATGAGCTTCTTCTGCGGGTCGTACACCATCACGTAGGCGACGCCGCGGATGCGCGCGAACTCGTCCACGAGCGACTGGACGGACGACGCGTCGCGGGTGGAGATCAGGTCCACGCCGGTGGAGGCGAGGCTGGCGGCGATGGCCTCGCCCTTGGAGATGACCTCCTCCGTCATGGTGGTCCGGATCGAGCGCGCGGAGACGTACCACGTCACCGCGGCGAGAGGGACGAGCGCCAGCACCAGGAAGACCACGATCTTGACGAGGAGCCGGCGGCGGAACCGCGGCGGCTCCGCCGGCCACTCCGTCTGCTGCTGCCCCTCCGGGGATCCTTTCTGGCGTGCCATGCGTGTCTCCTGTGGCTCAGGCGCGGACGGCCGCGGTCCAATCGGTGACGGGGACCCAGTGATCGCCCTCCACCCGGGTGAAGTAGACGCTGTCGAGGCCCTGGTGGCGCTCCGGCCCGAAGGTGAGCGGCGCCCCGATGCCGAGATCGAGGTTGTGCAAAGACTCGAGCGACTGGCGCAGGCTGGCGCGGGTGGGATTGGCTCCCGCCCGGCGCAGCGCCTCGACGATGACCTTGGCGTTCACAAAGCCCTCGAGGCTGATGAAGCTGTAGCGCTGGGGGAGATAGCCGCGGTCGCGCAGCGCCTCCGGCAGCGTGGGGTTGTGCTTGTCGATGAGGGCGCGGTACTCGGCCACGCCGGGGAGGGAGAGATCGTCGTAGCTCGGCATCACCTGGGAATTCACGAGGACGCGCGTGTAGTCGCGGCCCGCGGACTTGCTCAGCTTGACGAGCAAGGCGAGCATGGCGTCCGAGCCCACGAAGGAGAGGTTGGAGATGGGCACGCTCCAGCCCGTGTCGCGCGCCGCGCGCACGAAGGCGCCGCACCCCTGGTAGGCTCCCGTGCACAGGACGACGTCGCAGCCCGCCTGGCGCAGCACGGCGACGGCGGGCGCCATGTCTTCCTCGAACTTCGCTCCCCGGACGTAGGTCGCCTCGCCGGCGATGCGGGCCCCGCGCTGGGCGAGGGCGCGCTCGGCCGCGTCGGCGCCGCTCCGCCCGTAGGCGTCGATCTGGTAGAAGACGCCGAACTTCCGCGCGCCGATTCCCCAGAAGCGCTCCACGAGGGCGGCCATCTCCTGGCGATAGGAGGCGCGGACGTTGAACACGTAGTCGACGTAGGGCGCCTCGCGTTGCGGCTGGGCGCCCGTGAAGTTGCCCACCACGAGCACGTCGCCGTAGCGCTTGATGACGGGCAGGGCCCGCGTCAGGGTCGGCGTGCCCACGTAGTTGGAGAGGAAGAAGACCTGGGCCTGCTCCACGAGCTGGATGGTGTTGCGCAGGCACGGGTCGGGCTGATAGCCGTCGTCGAGGGCGGTGACCACCACCGAGCGTCCGTTGATGCCGCCGCGCGCGTTCATCTCGGAGAAATACGCGCTGGCGCCGCGCCACAGCTCGGTGCCGAGACCGGCCGCGGGACCCTTGAACGCCGCGCTCATGCCGATCTTGACGTCGCGTGCGCTCACGCCGGGAGCGCTGGCGGTGGGCGCCTCCACCGGCGGAGAGGCCGGCCTGGCGCCGGGGCGCGGCGCGCCGGCGACCTGCGCCCACGCGCGCCCGGGAGAGGCCGCCACGGCCAGGGACGCGAGCTCGAGGAATCGACGCCTGTTCATCTCACCCCACCTCCGTCGTCTCGTCGGCGCCGCCCAGGGCCGCCACGAGCGCACCCACGTCCACGAGAGTCACGGCCTGGCCGCCCCCCTCTAGATGACCCGCGATCAGGTCCACCTCGTCCGCTCTCCGGGTGAGCTCGCCGAGGGGCTCGAGCCCGAGCACCTCGTCGATCAGGAGGGCCAGCTGCACACCGGCTCGCTCCACGACGAGGGCCCGGACCTCGCGCCCCGACGCGGCGGGAAGCATGCCGAGGAGCGGGCGGACGTCGACTAGAGGCACGATGTTGCCCCGGAGATTGGCCACGCCGAGGAGATGGGCCGGAGCGAGGGGGACAACGGTGTACTCGTCGAGCACGACCACCTCGCGAGAGAAACGGACCTCGACGGCGAAGCGGTAACCGGCGAGGGAGACCAGGCACGCCCGCGCGGACCGGGCGGAAGCGTGCGCTTCTGCGGGGAGCGTCGTCACGGCCGGGCCGCCGATCGCTCGATCACCGGACGAACTGGCGGACGACGGTGACGAGCTGCTCGGCGGTGAAGGGCTTGCCCAGGTACTCGTCGGCGCCCTGGCGCTTGCCCCACACCCGATCGCTCTCCTGGTTCTTGGAGCTCACGAGGACGACCGGCATGGCCTTGGTGCGTCCGTCGCGCTTGAGGCTGCGCAGGATCTCGTAGCCGTTGCGATGGGGCATGACGATGTCGAGGAGGAGCACGTCGGGACGCTCCTGCACGACGCGCTCCTCGAGCTGCTCGCCGTCGAGAAGACAGACGACGTCATGCCCGGCGGATTTCAGGATGCCTTCCATCAGCTTCAGCTCGGACTTGGCGTCGTCGACCACCATCACCTTGGCCATCGAGTCACTGTCCTCCTCGTGACACTTGAAGCACGCCAACGTTGCCGTTCGAGCCGATCACGGGCTCCCGGCGAGATGTGTCATCACTTCGTCATGCGCCGCAAGCTCTCGTAACCGTGGGAATTTCAGAATGGCGTTTCGACGTCGAAAGTGTCAAGGAAATGCGCCCTCGCCCTCTGCCTTGCAGGTGGGAGGGGGGTATGTTAGCGTGGGCGTGCGTTTTTATGGATCTGCCAGCCGCCGTCCTCCGAGCCGGTCGAGCTCGTACCCGACTGCTTGAGTCGCGACAACGTCTCGAAAGAATTGACCCCGCGAGACCGATCCAGACGGGCCCGGTGCCGGAGCCGTCGGGAGCGGCCTAAGGTGGATTGTGTACTCGTCTGCTGTTTGGCTGTACCGCTGAGAGGGCGAGGATCGAGACGAGGTCGGGGCTTCACCGAGCTTTCACAGGAGCCGGAGCGCCGCCTGGTTTATGCTCCGAGGATCGTTGCCACATCAGAGGATCGTTGCCACATCAAAGGAGACCCGCACGAATGGCTGACACGACGCTGCACCTCACCGACACGAGCTTCGATACCGAGATCGGCAAGCACAAGGAAGTGCTCATGGTGGATTTCTGGGCCGAGTGGTGTCAGCCGTGCCGGGCCATCGCCCCGACCCTGGAGGAGTTGGCCCAGGAGTCCAAGGGATCGGTCAGCCTCGCCAAGGTCAACGTGGACGACAATCCACAGCTCGCCGCGCGCTACGGCGTCCGCTCCATCCCCACCATCCTCTTCATGAAGGACGGCAAGGTGATGGATCAGGTCATCGGCGCCGTGCCCAAGTCCCAGCTCAAGAAGAAGCTGGACGCGCTCGCTTGAGCTGACACGACCATGACCACGGTGGGGCGCGCCCTGCCTCCGCTCTCACCTTCGCGCGAGGAGTTCCACCGGCTGGCGGCCGGCGGCAACCTGGTGCCCGTCTACGCGGAAGTAGCCGCGGATCTCGACACGCCGCTCTCCGCCTTCCTCCGCCTGCGCCCGGGACCGTACGCCTTCCTCCTCGAGTCCGTGGAGGGCGGGGAGAAGTGGGCGCGCTACTCGTTCCTGGGCTCGGAGCCCTCCATGGTCTTCACGGCCAAGGGCACGCGGCTGAGCGTCCGTCACGCCGACGGCCGCGTGGAGAAGCTGGAAGCAGAGAGCCCCTTCGCGGCCCTGCGCGAGCTGCTCGGGCGATTCAAGCCCGTGGCGGTCCCGGGATTGCCGCGCTTCCAGGGCGGGGCGGTGGGCTACATCTCCTACGACATGGTCCGCCACGTAGAGGAGCTGCCCCGGCTGGCCACCGACGATCTCAAGCTGCCCGACGCCGTCTTCCTATTCACGGACAGCCTCCTCGTCTTCGACAACCTGCGCCACCGGCTCCTCGTCATCGGCAATGCCCATATCACCGACCGCGATCCCGCCGGCCTCGATCGAGCCTACGACGAGGCGGCCGCGAGGATCGCGGCGATGCTCGACAAGCTCGCCCGCCCCGCGCGGCCCCCCGCTCCCCTCACCGTCCCCGCGGTGGAGCCGCTCCTCGCCATGGGCGAGGAAGGCTTCGCGTCCACCATGGACGAGGCGACCTTCATGGAGCGGGTGCGCCAGGCCAAGGAGTACATCGCGGCGGGCGACGCGTACCAGATCGTGGTGGCGCGGCGGCTCGACACCGGGCTCCACGCGGATCCCTTCACGGTGTACCGCGCGCTTCGCAGCATCAATCCCTCGCCCTATCTCTTCTTCCTTCGGCTCGGCAAGACGAGCATCGTGGGCTCCTCCCCCGAGGTGCTCGTGCGCATGGAAGACGGACGGGTGGAGGAGCGCCCCATCGCGGGCACGCATCCGCGAGGCAAGAACGAGGCGGAGGACGAGCGGCTGGCCGCGGAGATGCAGTCCGATCCCAAGGAGCGCGCCGAGCACGTGATGCTGGTCGATCTCGGTCGCAACGACGTGGGACGCGTGTCGGAGATCGGCTCCGTCGAGGTCTCGGAGTTTATGGTGGTGGAGCGCTACTCGCACGTCATGCACCTGGTCAGCCATGTGCGCGGGCGCCTCGCCGAGGGGCGGGACGCCATCGACGTCCTCGAGGCCTGCTTCCCCGCGGGCACGCTCACTGGAGCGCCCAAGATCCGCGCCATGGAGATCATCGAGGAGCTCGAGCCAACCCGGCGGGGACCGTACGGCGGCGCCGTGGGCTACATCTCGTACTCCGGCAACCTGGATTCCTGCATCACCATCCGCACCGTGGTGTGCCACGGCGGCCGCGCCTCCATCCAGGTGGGAGCGGGCATCGTGGCCGACTCCGATCCCAAGACGGAGTGGCTGGAGACGTGCTCCAAGGCGCGCGGCATGATCCTCGCCCTGCGCGTCTCCCAGCAGACGGGCGGACGCTAGCCCATGCTCCTCGTCCTCGACAACTACGACTCCTTCACCTACAACCTCGTCCAGTACCTGGGTGAGCTCGGCGCGACCATGAAGGTGGCGCGCAACGACAAGATCACGGTGGACGAGGTGGAGCGCCTCGAGCCCGGGGGCATCGTGATCTCGCCGGGGCCGGGCACGCCGGACGACGGCGGCATCTCCCTCGACCTGGTCCGGCGCTTCCACTCCCGCATCCCCCTCCTCGGCGTGTGCCTCGGGCATCAGTCGATCGGCCAGGCCTTCGGGGGCAGGGTGACGCGGGCGCAGAAGCAGATGCACGGCAAGACGTCGCGCATCCATCACGACGGCCGGGGCGTCTTCGCCGCGCTTCCCCAGGACTTCGAGGCGACGCGCTATCACTCGCTCGTGGTGCTGGAAGAGGGCTTCCCCGCCGAGCTGGAGATCTCCGCGCGCGCGGAGGACGGCGAGATCATGGGTCTGCGCCACCGGCGCTTCCCCGTGGAGGGCGTGCAGTTCCATCCCGAGTCGATCCTCACCGGCCAGGGCAAGGCCCTCCTCCGGAACTTCCTCGAGCTCACGCGCACCGCCCAGGTGGCGTGATGAGCCCGGGCGAACCTCCAAGTCGTCCCTCCTCCCCCGCCGAGCTCGAGATCATTCGGCTCATCCGCCGGGTGGTCGAGCGGACCCGGTCCGAGCGCGTCGAGGTGGGAATCGGCGACGACACCGCCGTGCTGCGCCCCGAGCCAGGGGCGCGCCTCCTCGCCACCACCGACGTGGTAGTGGAGGACGTCCACTTCCGCCGCGCGTGGGCCTCGCCCTTCGACATCGGCTGGAAGGCCATGGCGGTGAACCTCTCGGACATCGCGGGCAAGGGCGGCCAGCCTCGGTGGGCGCTGGTCGGGCTCGCTCTGCCTGCCCCCACGTCCGAGGACGTGGAGGCGCTCTACGAGGGGATGCGACAGGCGGCGGCGCCGCACGGCGTGGCCATCGTGGGCGGCGATACCTCGACCTCGCCGCGCGGGTGGTTCGTCAACGTCGCCCTCCTGGGCGAGCACGACGGCACGCCCCGGCTCCGCTCTGGCGCCAAGCCCGGCGACGCGGTGGCGGTGACGGGCACGCTCGGCCGCTCGGCGGCGGGGCTGGCCGCGCTCGAAGCGGGCCGCGCCGCCCTCGGCGGCGTGAGCGCAGGCGCGGTCGAGGCCGTCACCTCTGCGCATCTCCGCCCCACCCCGCGCGTGGCCGAAGGGCGATGGCTGGGCGCGGCGGGCGGCGTGCACGCCATGATGGATTGCTCCGACGGCCTCGCCACCGATCTCGCCCACATCTGCCGGGCGAGCAAGGTGGGAGCGCGGGTGACCCTCGATCGCCTGCCCGTGGATCCCGCGGCGCGCGAGGTGGCGGGCGCCCTCGGCGCGGATGCCCTCGCGTGGGCAACCTCGGGGGGTGAGGACTTCGAGCTGCTCCTCGCGTGCGATCCCGACTCCGTGCCGACGCTCCGCGACGGCCTGCGCCGCGCTACCGGCACCGCGCTGACCGTGGTCGGCAAGATCGAGGCGCTGGCGACGGGAGTGACTTTCCTCGACCGCACGGGCCACCCGGTCCGCGTGGAGGCGGGCTACGAGCATTTCCGTGTCTAGCCTCACCCTCCTCGAGCTGACCAGTCTCGTCGTGCTGGTCATCGTCTCCGCGCTCCTCACGCGCGCGGAGGCGGGCTACGAGCATCTCCGTGTCTAGCCTCACCCTCCTCGAGCTGACCAGTCTCGTCATGCTGGTCATCGTCTCCGCGCTCCTCACGGGCGCGGAGGCAGCGTATTTCTCTCTCGGGCGGGCGCGCCTCCGTCGCCTCGCCGAGCAGCACGACCCCGAGCGCGGCCCGCTCCCGCCACTCCTCACCCGCCCCCACGATCTCCTCGTCACCATCCTCGTGGGCATCACCCTGGCCAATATCGGCGCCTCTGCCCTCGCCGCCTCCACCGCCGCCACCCTCTTCGGGCCGGCCGGTCTCGCGGTAGCCATCGGGGCCATGACCATCCTCCTCGTCGTGTTCGGGGAGGTGCTGCCCATGAGCCTGGCCGTGGAGCATCCCGAGCGCTATTCCGCCTGGGTGAGTCGCCCCGTGACCTGGCTCTCCGCTCTCCTGTGGCCCGTGCGCAAGGTGCTGGGCGCCCTCACCGCCATGACCTTGCACCTGCTCGGCTCGGAGCGGCCGCGGGGAGAGCCGGAGATCTCGGAGGAGGAGCTCCGGACCCTGGTCGACCTGGGTGCGCGCGAAGGCGTGGTGGACCGGACGGAGCGCGAGATGATCCACAAGGTGTTCGAGCTGGAGGACACCGTGATCCGCGAGGTCATGGTGCCGCGCCCGGACATGTTCTGCCTGGACGTGGCCACCCCCAACGCGGACATCCTCCCCCTCCTTCGCGAGAACGTGCACTCCCGCGTGCCCGTCTTCGAGGAGACGGTGGATCACATCGTAGGCGTCCTCTACACCAAGGACCTCCTGCCGCATCTCGTCGGCCTCCCTGCGGACTTCGATCTCCGCGCGCATCTCCACCCGCCCTATTTCGTGCCCGAATCCAAGCGGGCCGATGCTCTCCTGCGCGAGTTCCAGGCCAAGAAGCTCCACCTCGCCATCGTGGTGGACGAGTACGGTGGCACGGCGGGGCTGGTCACCCTGGAGGATCTGCTGGAGGAGCTGGTGGGGGAGATCCGCGACGAGTTCGACGAGGAGGAGCGCCTCATCCAGAAGGTGGACGCCACCAGCTACCGGGTCTCCGGCAAGCTGCCCATCGACGACCTCAATGCCGCCACCGGCCTGCATCTGCCCAAGGACGCCTTCGACACCGTGGGCGGCTGGGTCCTCGATCTCTTCGGCCGCGTGCCCAACCGCGGCGAGAAGATCCAGACGGCCGACGTCACGGTGACGGTGGAGAAGGTCGAGCGCACGCGGGTGATCGAGGTGCTCATCGCCATCCGCCGCGGCGCCGACAAGAGCCAAGCGGCATGATCTACGTGTGGGGCATCGTAGCGGCCGTAGTAGTCACCGCCCTCCTCTCCGCGGCCGAGATGGCGTTCATCGCGGCCAACCGCGTGCGCATCCGCCACCTCGCGGAGAACGGCAACGTCACCGCCGCCCGCTACCTGGAGGCCTTCCGCCGGCCCGAGCGCATGCTCTCCGCGGCCATGATGGGCGTCACCGTGGCGCACATCGCGGCCTCCTCCCTCGCCACCTGGGCCCTCCTCCCCGTGGCCCGGGGCTGGGCGGCCTTCTTCGCCACCGTCATCCTGGTTCCCCTCATGCTGGTGTTCGGCGAGGTGATTCCCAAGGCGGTGGCGGGAGAGTGGGCAACCGCCCTCATCCTCCGTCTCTATCGCGTCCTCGCCGTCGCCGCCGTGATCCTCTCGCCCCTGACCTGGGGAGCCCGCGCGGTGGTGGCCGGCGTCCTGAGCGTGCTTGGCCTGCGCAGAAGCGACACGCGCCAGTTCGTCTCGCGCGAGGAGTTGAAGCTCCTCCTCCAGCTCGAGCCGGAGGAGGCCGACGTCACCTCCTCCGAGGCGGAGATGATCGACAAGATCTTCGAGCTCGGCGACACCGCGGTGCGCGAGGTCATGGTCCCCCTGGTGGACGTGGCGGCCCTGCCGGAGACCGCGCGGCCCGAGGAAGCGGTGCGCCTCATCCAGGAGCGGGGCTTCTCCCGCATTCCCGTCTTCGCCGATCGCGTGCTCAACATCGTGGGGGTGGTCACCGCCATGGACCTCCTCCGCCACGGAGCGCACTCCCCCGATCTCAAGTCCCTGATGCGGCCGGCCACCTACGTGCCCGAGAGCAAGCGCATCGACGATCTCCTGCGCGAGCTGCAGAAGGGCCGGGTGCAGCTCGCGGTGGTCATCGACGAGTACGGAGGCGCGGTGGGCATCGTGACGGTGGAGGACATCGTGGAGCAGGTGGTGGGAGAGATCCAGGACGAGCACGACCGCACGGGGGCGACGGTGGAGCGGCTGCCCGACGGGAGCTACCGGGTGGCGGGGCGTGAGCGCATCCAGGACCTCAACGACGCCCTCGACTGGAGCCTGCCCACGGGCGACTACGAGACGGTGGCGGGGCTCGTGCTCGCCACCGTGCACCGCATCCCTCTCGTGGGGGAATATTTCCGGGTGGGCCGCTACACCTTCACCGTGCTCGAGGCCGACCCGCGGCGTATCCTCACCGTGCGCATCACGCCGCCGCCCGCGGCGACCTCGCGCGACGGCGAATCCGGGGGAGCGGGCGCGAGGTAGCTCGACGGCGCCGCCTCGGGAGAGAGCGCGGGATCCGACAACCAAAACACAGAAAGGACAGGCCATGGCAGGCACGATGGTGAAGTTCCCGAGCAACGGCCACACCACGGACGGCTACCTGGCGACCCCGGCCGGGGGCAAGGGCCCCGGCGTGCTCGTGATCCAGGAATGGTGGGGCCTGGTCCCGCATATCAAGTCGGTGTGCGACCGCTTCGCCGCCGCCGGCTTCTCCGCCCTCGCCCCCGACATGTACCACGGCAAGACGGCCAGTGAGCCGGACGGCGCGGGCAAGCTCTTCATGGCGCTGAACATCGAGCAGGCCGAGAAGGACCTGCGCGGCGCCGCCACCCATCTCAAGGGTCACTCCTCCACGGCCAAGCTCGGCGCGGTGGGCTTCTGCATGGGCGGCCAGCTTGCCCTCTTCGCGGGCTGCACCAATCCCGACATCGGAGCGGTGGTGGACTTCTACGGCATCCATCCCAACGTGAAGCCGGACTACTCGAAGCTGTCCGGCCCCGTGCTGGGGCTCTTCGCGGAGAAGGATGCTTTCGTGAACCCCGACGTGGCGCGGGGAGTGGAAGCGGCCATCAAGAAGGCGGGGAAGTCGGCGGAGATCCACATCTATCCCGGCCGCGATCATGCCTTCTTCAACGACGAGAACCAGGCCGCCTATCACAAGGCGGACGCCGAGGACGCCTGGAAGCGGACCACGGAGTTCTTCCGCAAGCACCTCCAGTAGAACCCGTCGCGGAGAACAAAACGGGGGGCGGTGTGGCCCCCCGTCGTCGTCTTCCGGATCGGCTCGAGGCTAGCCGGCGGCGGCGGCCGCCTTCTTCCGCCGGCCCTTGCCCGCGCTCGCCCCCGCTTCTCCCTCGCCCTTGTCCTTCTTGCGCGAGCCGCGGGGCGCCTTCTCCGCCTTGGCGTCGCCCTTGCCCTTCTCCTTGGTCCCCTCGGGCCGGTCGACCAGCTCGAGCACGACCATGGGCGCGCGATCGCCGGGACGCGTGCCCGCCCGCATGATGCGCGTGTAGCCGCCGTGGCGCTCGCCGAAGCGGGCCGCGATGGTGTCGAAGAGCTTCTTCACCACTTCGGTGTCGGGAACCATGCTCAGCACCTGCCGCCGGGCGTGCAGGTTGTCGCGCTTGGCCAGCGTCACCATGTGGTCGGCGAGCCCGCGCACCGCCTTGGCCTTGGCCTCCGTGGTCATGATGCGCTCGTGACGGAAGAGGGCCACGAGGAGGTTGCGGAAGAGCGCCCAGCGGTGCGAGGTGACCCGCCCGAGCTTGAAGCCCGCCCTGCCGTGCCTCATGTGGTGCCTCCACGCCCGAGGGTGCCGAGCAGGTTGGGATCGATCCGCATCCCCAGCGAGAGGCCGAGGGCGGCCAGCGCCGTCTTGATCTCGTCGATGGACTTGTCGCCGAGGTTCTTCACCTGCTCGAGATCGGCGTCCGTCTTTTGCACGAGGTCCGCCACCACGAGGAGCTCGGCGTTCTTGAGCGCGTTGATGGCGCGGGCGGGCAGAGGCAGATCGTCGAGGGACTTGGAGAGGCT
>JBKOVG010000017.1:0-23525 GCA_046723845.1 Candidatus Methylomirabilota bacterium
GGAGGATCCACAGGCGCAGAAGCCGACCGCCCACATGCCGAAGCTCGCGCTGACGGAGGGCGAGGCGCGTGCCCTCGCGGCCTACCTCGCCACCTTGAGGTAAGTGGTCCGTGCGGCTCGACCGTGGACGGTGTGGGGAGGTTCGGGACTGGATGACACGGCGGCCGGCCACGGTCACGCCGGACTGCTCGATGGGCGCGGCCATCACGCGGATGCGACGCGCGCGTATTCGCCACCTGCTCGTCGTGGATTCCGACCGCTTGGTTGGCATCGTTTCTCATTGAGACTGGAGCCGGATTCCTCTGAGGGCCGTACCCCGCGGCGGGGAGAAGCAGCCTGTGCGGCGCATCATGACCGAGGATCTCGTGACGGTGGCTCCGGAAATGATACACACTGTTCAGCTCATCCGCGGTCGCGCGGAGCAACGCGAGAACCGAGGTCGACCTATGGCGCGTGATGTCGGGGGGTTCCCCTCGAAGACGTTCCAACCCGGTGAAGTGATCTTTCATCAGGGAGATCTCTCGCGCTCGGAAGCGTACCTCATCGACGAAGGGCGAGTCGAGGTGCGGAGGCGGAGCGGAGAGCACGAGCGCGTGCTGAGGACCCTCGTGAGGGGCGATCTTCTCGGGGAGGTTGCGCTGTTCCGAGACGCGCCGCACTCGGCGACGGCGGTGGCCTTGGAGCGGGTCACGGTGATTGTGATTCCCGCCGACCGTCTCGAGAACATAGTGCGCACACGTCCGGGACTGGCCTTTGCGCTGATTCGGCAGCTCGCGCGGATGGCGGCTTCGGAGGCCCGCGCGGACGACACGGCCCCGTAGGGGTGTCGGCATGCTCTTCTCTTGATCTTGGGGACGCCTAGCCAAGACGAAGGAACTCAGTCCGGAAAGTCGATGCCGTCCAGCTTGAAAGACGCAATTTCACCCGTGTCGGTTATCGCAGAGAATCGCAGCACGTCCGCATGGGCGGAAGCCCATTGCGCAGGCTGCCCGATCGGGCTGTTCTCCCGCTTCGCACTCAGTGCCCCGTCGACTGTGGCCAAGGGGAAGTGAGTGACGGATTGGACGGTAGAAGGGGCAGGTTGCTCCGTATCCCGGTAGATGGGGCCCGCCCGCATCAGCAGCGATAAGCGTTGTTCCGTGTGGGTTACTTCGCGCACTTCAGGGCGGCCGGAAGGTTCGTGGTCTCGTCTGTCTGGGCAGCCCGGATTTGATCGCACGTGAGCCCGATGGCATTGTTCAGGTTCGCCGCGATGAGGTTCACGTTGCTGAGGTTCGCGCGGCGGAGGTCGGCCCGGCTGAGATTCGACCCACGGAGGTTCGCCTCGCTGAGGTCAGCCTCACCGAGGTTGACGCCGGGGAGATTCGCCCCGCGCAGGTCCGCCCCGCGGAGGTTTGCCTTCCCGAAGTCGGCCCGTGGGAGATTCGCCCCGCGGAGATTCGCCTCGTGGAGGTCGGCTCCGCCAAGCTTAGCTCCGGACACGTTCATTCCTGCCATGTCGGCCTTGCAAAGCGAAGGCGAACCGCCCTTGGTCAGGAGATCATCGGCAGGCCGCTTCCCGGCCAGGGGGCAGCTTGCCTCTGTCGCGGCCGGGGCCGGCCAGGTCAAGGTCAGTGCGAGCATGACCAGGACGACCACAGTCGCCAGCTTCATTCGTGCACGCGAGGTGTGCATCCCGCCCCCTTCCCTCGAGATTCCTCAAGCATCGCCTCGGTCCCCGCACGACACGGAACTTCTCTAGGCCGAAAGCCATGTTCGGCTCACTCAGAGCTCGCCATTTGCTTGATTGTCAACGATCTCCGCCGATGGTGGCACATATTCCGGCCTATCTGGAACGCCGAAAATTCTGACGTCGGCGGCTCCGTACCTGCCCAGCATTGCTCTACGCATTTGCGAGCGCTCCTTCCGCAGTGTCACCGAACCGGCGGCACTACTTCTTTAGGCTCCGAATGTACTGGACGAGGGCCCAGCGGTCGCCCTCGGCCAGGTGTCGCCACGCGGGCATCGCTCCCCGCCCGCTGGTGATCTTCCAGAAGATGGCGCCGTCGGTTTCGGACTGGACCTCCTTCGAGGTCCAGTCCGCCGGCTTGGGGGTCAGCGCCATCGCGGCCGGGCCGTTGCCGGTTCCGGTGGCGCCATGGCACGACACGCAGTTGGCCTGCGCCACCTTCTTTCCTTGCTCGACGACCTTGAGGCTGGCTGCGATCGGGCTCTTTCTGCCCACTTCCGTCGCGGGCGCCGCCCATCGGCCCTGGGCGGCGGCGCCCGCGACGAGCGCGAGCCCGAGCCCGACAGCGACGACGATCCCGCGAGTGCCACGTGTGCGCATCACGGCCTCCTCGTGGTCTTCGGGCTAGTGCCCGCCGGTCCCGTGAGTGCCCGGCACCAGCGTCTTGAAGACTCCAGGCTGCTCTGGCCCGGTCACTTCCAGCGCGCCGAGCGCGCCCTTCTCCATGGCCCGCACGATGCTGTGATCGACGAGCAGGAATCGCCCCGGCACTTGCACCTTCAGTTCGACGATCGCCGCACCGCCGGCCGGGACCAGCGTGGTCTGGACGTTCCGCATCGGTGCGCTTGTCCCCAGCGCGGCCTCGGCGTAGACGGTGTCGAAGATCTCGCCGATCACGTGGAATGAGGAGATCAGGTTCGGCCCGCCATTGCCGACGTAGAGCCGCACGGTCTCACCCAGCTTGGCCTTGACCGCGCCCTCGCCCAGGAGCGCCCCCATCTTGCCGTTGAACACCACGTACTCCGGCCGCTCGGCCGTCAGCTTGGCCGGGTCGAGCGCCTGGAGGCCCGGCGCCAGGGTCTTCCCTCGTGTGTAGAACTCGCCCTGCATGACGTAGTACTCGCGATCCACGCGGGGCAGGCCCTTCTCCGGCTCCACCAGGATCAGCCCGTACATCCCGTTGGCGATGTGCTCGGGCACACTCGGCGTCGCGCAGTGATAGACGTAGAGTCCCGGGTTCAGCGCTTTGAATTCGAAGGCACCCTCCTGGCCCGGTCCGAGCTGGGTCACGGCCGCGCCGCCGCCCGGGCCCGTGACGGCGTGCAGGTCGATGGAGTGCGGATGCAGGCTCGCCGCGCCGTTCTTCAGGCGGATCTGCACCACGTCGCCCACGCGCACCCGAACGAAGGGGCCGGGCACGGTGCCTCCGAACGTCCAGAACGTGTACTGCACGCCGTCGGCGAGGGCGCCCTTCGCCTCGGTGGTCTCGAGCTCCACGTCGACCACGAGCGACTCGACGGAGTCGTGCGCGGAGCGCAGGCGGCGGCCAATCATGAGCGCCATCTCCCTGACGAAGCGCGGGT
The DNA here is from genome assembly GCA_046723845.1 of Candidatus Methylomirabilota bacterium. Taxonomy (GTDB): domain Bacteria; phylum Methylomirabilota; class Methylomirabilia; order Rokubacteriales; family CSP1-6; genus AR37. The sequence continues at coordinate 3,313 of JBKOVG010000017.1, forward strand.
GCCGCTCGGCGAGCGCGAGGATAGGCTCGGCCGGGAGCTTGAGGACCGTCGTCGCCTCGGTGGCCTGCGCGGCGGCAGGATAGGGCCGTTTCTCCAACACCGCCACTCCGCCGAAGACTTCGCCGGCACCGAGGAGCTCCAGGACCACGTCCTTGCCGGTCTTTGAGTGGCGGACGATCTTTACGTGGCCGGAGCGGACGATGTAGAGCCATCGCGCGGCATCGCCCTCCATGAACACGAAGGCACGCGCGGCATGCCTTTCCTCGGTGGCCAACCGCGCGAGGGCGTCGATCTCAGGCGCAGGAATCCCGGCGAAGATCGGGTTCGCGCGAAGAAGAGTAGCGCTGTCGGTCGCAGCCATGACCAGGAGCATAGCGGGCCCGGCCTCGAAAGGCCATTGGAGAGGGGACCCGGACAAGGCGACCGGACTATTCCAAAGTTCAGTCCCGTCACTTCCCATCGGTGCGCGAAGGCGAGCCGAATCTGAGTGGGAACCTTTGTGTGTGGCGCCTTCCCTCTCGAAGGCAAACTGGTGCCGAGCCCTGTGCGTATGTCGACGATCCGACCGCGGTCCGGGATCGGCCGGGCTAAGGTCGTTGCTTCAACGCGACCGGGACGTGAGGCGACCGCTGCCCATGCGCAGACCGCGGCATGTCGGCCGGCCTCCGCCCGACGTCGGTGCCGTCTACTTCTTCTCTTGGGCGACGGCGGCTTCGGCGGCCTGAAACCCGATCTTGCTATGGGTGCCGTCACAGAAGGGTTTGGTGGTCGAACCGCCACACCGGCACAGTGCGAACCGTGGCCCGCGCCCGCTCGTGTCGACCTTGTTGCCGTTGACGTCCACCAATTCCAGATCGCCTTCCACCAGGTACGGACCATTGGGACGGATGGTCACCTTGACAGCCATTGGGTCCTCCTCCAAGGGGATGGAAAGTTCACTGCACCATACCATGGCACTAGAAAGCGCCCCATCTTGTCATATGAAAGGTGCGAGGCGCCCGGAGAGTTCACAGGGTCATCTGGCTCGGGCCAAGGTTCAGCGATGAGCACTCCGGCCCGCGCTCTCAGAGCGCGCGCAGTCGCGGTAGCACGTCCTTCGAGAACAGCTTGAGACCCCTGGTGGCCTCTTCATGGGTCATGAAGCCCGAGCGACTGGCGAGGACGAGGTGCTCGTACGGCCCGACCTTGTCCTGGTGCTCCCTGATCTGCCGGTACACGGTGTCGGGGTTGCCGGCGAACATCAAGCCTTTCGCGATTGCCTGCTCGGCGCTGAGGCCGACCAGGGCCGCGGCGGGGCGCGCGACGGCCGGCGTGCCGGGACGTGGCTTCGTGCGATAGAGCCCAGGCGCGGCCTCCGGCGTGATCGCGCCGGGGAGAAACTTGCCGTGCTGGGGAGCCGACCGGAGACCCGTGTTCAGGAACCACAGCAGCTTGCTGCCGACGCGGACCCCTTCCTCGTCGGTGTCCCCGGTGTACACGAACGCGGTGTGACCGAACCGATCGGGCCCCGGCGGGGGCAGCCCCGCCTCCGCGCGCGCCTCCCGATAGGCGGCCCACGCTCGCTGCGTCTCCTCGATGCTGCGAAAGACCATCACGTTGACGATGCCGCGCCGCCCGAGCTCCGCGGAGGTGGCCGGGTCACCCGTGGCCGCCCACAGCGGCGGATGGGGCTGCTGCCACGGTCCGGGCCAGATGTTCACGTGGCGGTGGGTGAAGTACTTGCCTTCCCAGCTGAACGGCCCCTCGCGATGCGAGAGCGTCTTCAGGATGAGGTCGATGGCTTCCCAGAAGCGGTCGACGATGCCGATGGGGTTCGCGTTGCCCGAGGCCATCTCCGAGCCGCCCGATTTTACGAAGCCGATCTCGAGATCGACCCCGTGCAGGCGGAGCCGTTCAGCCGCCCGCATCAGTAGATGCCGAGGTGCTGGCGCAGGTCCAGCTCGCGCTCTCGGAGCTCGGCCACGGGGGCGTCGATGACGACACGGCCGCTGTTCAGGATCACCACCTCGTCGGCGACGTCGAAGACCAGCTTCGGGTTCTGCTCGACGAGGAGGATGGAGAGCCCGTGCGCCTTGAGCCGGCGGATGGTCGCCATCACCTCGGCGACGAGCTGCGGCGCCAGGCCCTCCGAGGGCTCGTCCATCAGCAGCACACGCGGGTTGGACATCAGCGCCCGTGCGATTGCCAGCATCTGTTGCTCACCGCCGGACAGCGAGCCGGCGACCTGATGCTGGCGCTCGCGCAGGCGCGGGAACAGCTCGGCAACCGTCCCCAGCGTCCAGGGGGCCGGGCCGCCGCCCCGCGGCCGCCGGGCGGCGACCAGCAGATTCTCGCGCACGGTGAGGCTCCTGAACACGCGGCGGCCCTGGGGGACGAGGGCCACTCCTTCCGCGGCGATCGTCTCGGGTGGCCGCCCGGTCACGGGGCGGCCGAACACCGTGATGGCGCCGTGCCGTGCCGGGAGCAGGCCGACGGTCACGCTCATCGTCGTCGTCTTGCCGGCTCCGTTGCGCCCGAGGAGGCCGAGCAGCCGGCCTTCCCTCACTCGGAGTGACACCCGACGCAGCACGTGGCTGTCGCCGTAGAAGGCGTCCACCTCGCGAAGGCTGAGGGCGTCACTCACCGAGGTAGATCTCCCGTGCCCGCGGGTGGGCCACCACTTCCGCGCGCGTACCTTCCGTCACCACCTCGCCGAGGTGGAGCACGCTGATGCGCTCGGCGAAGTCGAGGGCGGTGTCCATGTCGTGCTCGATCATCACGATGGTCACGTCGCGCGGGATGCCGGCCACGAGGGCCCGCACGTCCCGACGCTCTTCGATGGAGAGTCCGGCGAACGGCTCGTCGAGGAGCAGGACCCGTGGCCTCTGGGCGAGGGCCACCGCGATCTCCACGCGGCGTCGCTCGCCGTAGGATGTTTCGGCGAGGGGCCGCTCCGCGAGGCGATCGAGCCCGACGCGTGAGAGGACGGCGCGGGCACGCTCGGCGAGCGCGGTCAGCGCCTCCAGGCGCACGAACGGATTCCAGCGCAGCCGCGTGAGGGCCAGGAGCGAGAGGGTCACGTTGCGCAGCAGGGTGTCTCGAGGAAAGAGCGTGATGATCTGGTAGGTGCGGCCGATCCCGAGGTGGGCGCGCCGGCGGCCCGGCACGTGCGTGATGTCGGTATCGAACAGGGTGATGGCGCCCCCGTCGGGGGCGAGTTCGCCCGTGATCAGGTTGAAGAGCGTCGTCTTCCCGGCGCCATTGGGTCCGATGATGAGTCGGCGTTCCCCGGGCTCGACGGAGAGATTCACTGCCGCCGTCACCCGAAGCCCGCCGAATCGCTTCTCGAGGCCGCGCACGGCGAGCGCGCTCACGGGGGGACCTCCTCGCCGGTGGCCGTCACCGCCACCGGCGGCGGGGGACGCACGCCGACGCGCAGGCGGCGCGCGAGTCTTCCGAGCCCCGGGACGAGCCCCTCCGGCATGAAGACCACGATCATCACGAAGATCGCCCCGAGCACGAAGTTCCAGCGCTCGATGTAGCCGCTCGCCACGTTCTTGATCACCACGACCAGGGCGGCCCCCACCACGGGGCCGAGCAGCGTGCCCGTGCCGCCCGCGATCACCATGAGCAGCGCCTCCGCGGAGGCGGTGAGGGCGACCGCCTGGGGGCTGACGAACTGGTTGTAGTAGAGGTAGAGGAGGCCGGCCACGCCGCTCCAGAACCCGGAGAAGAGGAAGGCGAGGAAGCGAATCATCCACACGTGGTAGCCGAGGGCGTTCATGCGCCGCGGCTGGTCGCGCGTGCCCCGCACGCTGGCGCCGAAGGGGGAGGCCACGAACATCGCCATCGAGAGGACGGTCACGAGGAACACCACGAGCGTCGCCCAGTAGAAGCTCCGTGGCGAGGCCAGCGAGAGTCCGAAGGGGCTGGGTCGGCCGGTGATCGAGATGCCGTTGTCGCCGTTGGTGAGGCTGATCCAGCGGTAGGCGACACCCCACACGATCTGGCCGAGGGCCACCGTGATCATCACGAACCCGAGCCCGGTGCCGCGCAGCGCCAGCACCGCGAAGACCCCGGCCGCGAGCACGGTAGTGGCGAGGGCGGCCACGTCGACGGCGAGGTGGCCCGCGCCGCCGGCGAGAATCTTCGCTCCCGTGTAGGCGGCGATGCCGAAGAGCCCGGCGTGTCCGAGCGACACCAGCCCGGCGTAGCCCGCGAGCACGTTCACGCCGAGGGCGAAGATGGCGTACAGCAGGATCTGGCTCGCGATGTTGACGTAGAAAGTCCCGCGCACCCACCACGGCACCGTCGCCAGCCCCACGAGCGCGGCCGCGAGGGCGAGCCGCTTCACACCGTGGCCCGTCCGAAGAGCCCCTGCGGGCGCACGACGAGCACCACGAGCATGGGGAGGAACAGCACCACGTACGCGAGCTCGGGAAACATCGCCTGCCCGAAGTTGTAGAGGAATCCCACGATGAAGCTGCCCACGAACGATCCGAGCAGGCTCCCGCTCCCGCCGAGGATCACCACCACGAGGGCGAGGGGCAGCATCTCGCCGTCGAGGCCGGGATAGACGGAGAGGATCGGCCCCCCGATGACGCCGGCGAAGCCGGCCAGCCAGGCCCCGAGGCAGAAGACGATCGTGAACAGCTGCGACACCCGGATGCCGCAGACGCGAGCCATGGCGGGGTCGTCGACGCCGGCGCGGATCATGGCGCCGAGACGGGTGCGATCGAGGAGCGCCCACAGCGCGGCGGCGAACACCACCGCGATCAGGCTGATGGCCAGCCGATACGTGGGGAAGCTGAGGCCGAGCGCGGAGGTCGCTCCGCGCAGGGCAGGCGGGGTGGCGATGCGAATCGGGTCCCCCGTCCACACCATGAGGCACACGTCCGCGACCATGAACGAGAGGCCGAGGGTGACGAGCACCTGGGCCAGCTCGGCGCCGGGCAGGCGGCGCAGGACGAACCGCTCCACGATCCCGCCGAAGAGGGCGACCCCGAGCCCGCTCAGGACGGCGGCCGTCCAGAAACCGACGCCGCGCGCGATCAAGCTGGTCGCCAGGTACGCCCCGAGCATGAAGAACGAGCCATGGGTGAGGTTGGGGATCCGCATGAGCCCGAAGATCAAGGAGAAACCGGCGGAGAGGAGAAAGAGGAGGCCGCCGAGCGTGATGCTGTTGACGGCGAGCAGTAGCCACAGGCTCACGCCCGGCGGCCCCGGATCAGCTCTTCAGCGGAGGATAGTCGCGCGAGTAGACGGGCTGCGCGAGAAACCACTTCTCGTCGTATGTCCAGAACTGGCTGACCTTCGGATACGTCTTGATGGTCGTGTTGACGAGTCGGTCGCCCTTCCGTTCGCAGCGCCGGACATAGAAGTTGCCGACCACGTTGCCGAAGTGGTCGAAGCTGAACGGCCCGCGCGGGGTATCGGTGAGCGACACGCTCCGCAGCGCCTTGACGAACTCTTCGCGGTTGTCCGTCTTCCCGCCCGTCTTCTCGAGGGCGGCCTCCGCCACCATCCCGTTGATGTAGAGTCCCGCGGAGTAGGTCCCCGGGATGTTGCCGTACTCGCGCACCATCCGGTCGATGAGCTTCTTGTTGCTCGGGGTGTCGACATCGTTCGAGTAGAAGTTGCTCGAGATCATCCCGATCGCCTCGTCTCCGAAGGACTTCAGGAGGGCGTCGTCGCCGGCGGGCGCGCCGGCCACCACTGGGAGATTGAGCCCTTGGTCCTTGTACTGCTTCATGAACTTCAGTGGATTCGATCCCGCGAAGCCCTGGACGACGGCGTCGGCGCCGCTGATCTGCACGATGTACGGCGTGTAGTCGGGCGTCACCAGCGGCGGCCACAACTTCTTCGCGATCCGCCCCCCCGCATCTTCGAAGACCCGCTGGAAGCCGGCCATCTGCTCGTGGCCGAACGCGAAGTCGTCGGCGAGCGTTATGACGCGCTTGAATTTGAGCTCCTTCGCCGCATGGTCGGCCAGAGGGTACATGCCCTGCGCCGACGTGGCCGAGGCGCGGACGAAGAAGGGATTGGGCTTGCGCTGGGTCATGTCCTCGGCTGCCGCGAGGCTCAGGATCGGCATCTTCGCTTGGGCGGCGTAGTCGCTGATGGCCAGGAGCTCGAAGGCGGCCAGGGGGCCCAGGATCATGTCGACGTTGTCGCGCTCGACGAGCTCTTGGGTCTTGGTCTTGGTGCCGGCGGGATTGCCCCCGGTGTCGGCCACGACCATCTCGACCTTTCGGCCGGCGAGGACGTAGTTGCGGTCCTTCAGGAGGCAGGTCAAGCCCTGCTCCATCTGGATGCCCCCCGCTGCGAGCGGTCCCGTCTTCACGGTCAATAGCCCGATCTTGACGGGCTTCGGCTGCGCGAAGGCGGGCACCCCCGCGAGGGCAGCGGTGGCCGCGGTGCCGACCAGGAAGTTGCGACGCGTGATCCTCGCCGCCATGGTCTCCTCCTTTGGAGAGTCTGCGCGCGACGAGCGGTCTAGCGGGCGATCTCCAGGCTCGCCGGCTCGTCGGTCATCTGGCCGCCGACGGGCACGTGACGAACCTGCTCCCAGAGGCGATCGACCTCGGCCAGGACGGTCTCGTCGGGCTGCTCGATGTCGATGGGATTGGCGACGGGCACCCAGCTCGAACGGCCGGTCAGCCAGAAGACTTCGGTGCGGTTGCCCTCGGGATCGAGGAAGTAGCAGCCGATCGCGCTTGCGTGGTTGACCACGTGCTCGATACGATAGCCCTCGGCGCGGAGACGACGGTGAAAGTCGCGGAGATCGTCGAGGGTCTCCACGCGCATCGAGATCTGCTGGATCAGGTGAGGATCGTCCGCGCTGGGTCGTCCGCGCATCAAGGCGATCTCGTGGTCGACGGCCTGCGGATCCGCGCTGAGAAATACGATGCCGAGGCGCCAGTTCTGCTTGGTCACCTCCATGCCCATGACGTCGCGGTAGAAGCCGACCATGCGCTCGAGGTCGCGCACGTAGATGCCGACGTGTCCGAGTCCGGTCACCCGCGCCATGGCTTTCCCCTCCGCTTTGGGCTCGGTCGTGACCCAGAGCATACTCCAGTTCGGGCCGGGCCATAGTTGCTCGTCGCGCACCGGGCCCCGGGACTCCGGAGCCCGGCCCGGAGGCGCCCGCGGAACGGGAGCGACTGCTCCCCCGTCACGCGGGCTTTCGTCAGCCCGGGACCTTGGCGGCCATGAATCGAGCGACCAGCATGGCGATCTCGTCGGCTTTCTGGTCGGGTTGAAACAGGCATGACTAGCCTGCGCGCGGACCGTCAGGCGACGCGGGCTGGCTCGGCGTCGTAGAGATAGCACGCCACCGCCTGCGTGGGGCTCACCGCCACCGGCGGCGGAGGCGCCTCCGCGCAGCGGGGCATGGCGAACGAGCACCGGGTGCGGAACCGGCAGCCCGATGGTGGATCGATGGCGTTCGGCGGATCGCCAGAAATCGGCAGCCGTTCCATCCGGTGCTCGGGATCCATGCTGGGCGCGGAGGCAAAGAGCGCCTGCGTGTAGGGATGCTTCGGAGACTGGGCGAGGGCTTCGGCGGTCCCCGTCTCCACGACCTCTCCCAGATACATCACGAGGACCCGGTCGCCCACGTACTCGATGACGTTCAGGTCGTGGGAGATGAACACGTACGTCAGCGCCCGCTCCGCCTTGAGATCCTGCAGGAGATTGAGGACCTGGGCCTGCACCGACTTGTCGAGGGCGGACACGGGCTCGTCGAGGACGAGGAGGCGCGGGTCCAGCACGAGGGCGCGCGCGATGTTCACGCGCTGGCGCTGCCCGCCGGAGAGCTCGTGGGCGTAACGGCGGCCATGGAGCCTTGGGTCGAGACCCACGCGACCGAGGAGCGCGCGCGCCCGCTCCGCCGCCTCCGCCCGGGGCGTGCCGTGCACGAGCAGGCTGAAGGCCACGGTGTCCTCGATGGTCAGCCGCGGATTGAGCGAGGCGTACGGATCCTGGAAGACGAGCTGCATGTCTCGACGCAATCGCTTCATGCGCGCGGGCGAGGCGGCCAGCACGTCCTCGCCATTGAACCTCACCGCGCCGGCATCCGGCTCGATCAGTCGCAGGAGGAGTCGCGCGAGCGTCGACTTGCCGCAGCCGGACTCGCCCACGATGCCGAGGGTCTCGCCCGGCGCCACGTCGAACGAGACGCCGTCCACCGCCCGCACCCATGCCTGGGTACGCTGCAGCACCCCTCCGCGCAGCGGGAAGTGCTTGCGCAGGCCCCGCACCTCGAGCAGCGCCGGCGTCATCCTCGGATGTCCATGGCGTCGCGCAGGCCGTCGGACAGCAGGTTGAAGGCCATCGACGTCACGAAGATGGCCAGCCCGGGCAGCGCGGGCACCAGCGCGTTGACGTAGATGGACTGGCGCAGCGTGTTCAGCATCAGCCCCCACTCCGCGGCGGGCGGCGTGACGCCGAGACCGAGAAAGGACAGGCCGGCGGCGAGGATGATCGACAACGACACCTGCGTGCTCGAGAACACGAGGATGGGGCTGAGCACATTGGCCAGGAGATGGTGCCGGACGATAGCGCCCACGCCCGCCCCACTGGCCCGGGCGGCGGCGATGTACTCGAGGCCCTGCACCTGGACGGTGGCGGACTCCGCCACGCGCACCACGCGCGGCACGAAGACGATGGACAGCGCGATGACCGTGTTGGCGAGCCCGGGCCCGAGCGCGCCGGAGATGGCGATGGCGAGGAGCACGGCAGGGAACGCATAGAAGATGTCCATCGTGCGCATGATCAGCGTGTTGGCGAGGCCACCGATGTAGCCGGCCAGCACGCCGAGAGCGGAGCCGAGCACGAAGGCCACCAGGACCGGGGTGAGCCCGGCTATCAGCGTCATGCGGCCTCCCCAGAGCAGGCGGCTCAGCATGTCTCGGCCCTGCTCGTCCGTGCCGAGGAGGTGCCCGGGCGAGCCGACTGGCGCCAGGCGCAGCCGGATCGAGCCGGCGGCCGGATCGTACGGCGCCAGCCACGGCGCCAGCAAAGCGGAGAGCACGATGAGCGCGAGCACGCCGCCCGCGACCAAGGTCGTCGGATCGCGGGCGAGCCGCCAGCCCACGGTCCGCCAGTACGACATGGGGGTGGCGGCGGCCCTCTCGGCCTGGAGCACCGCGGTGGAGATGGCCATCAGTGGCGCACGATGCGCGGGTCGACCAGCGTCTGGAGCAGGTCGACGGCGAGGTTCAGCAGCACGAAGAAGGTGGCGAGCACGAGGATCACGCCCTGCAGCACGGGGATGTCCCGCTGGAAGATGGCCAGGTTCAGCAGGTAGCCGGTGCCCGGCCACGAGAAGACCGACTCCACGAGGACGGAGCCGCCCAGCTGAAAGCCGAACTGCAGACCGAGCACGGTGAGGATCTGCGGGGCGGAGTTCTTGACCACGTGCGTGAACACCCGACGGGCGGCCAGGCCCTTCGCGCGCAGGGCCAGCACGAATTCCTGGTTCAGGATGTCGAGAGCCGCCGACCGCACCACTCGGGTGATGACGCCGAGGGGAATGAGAGCCAGGGCTACCGTGGGCAGCGCGATGTGCCGGAGGTACGGCACTAACCCGGGATCGTTCGCGGCGCCCATGGCGGGCAGCCAGTTGAGCTGCACGGAGAAGACGATGATCAGGATGATCCCGGCCCAGTAGTGCGGCACCGAGACGCCCACCACCGCCACGCCGCTCGCCACCTTGTCGAGCACCCGGCCTTGCCGGAAGGCCGCCAGGAGCCCCAGCCCGACCCCGAGCACGAACGCGAGGAGTGAGGACGACAGGGCCAGCACGAGGCTGTTCGCGAGGGCATCGCGCACATCCAGGATGACGGGGCGCCGGGTCGCGATCGACTTGCCAAGATCACCCTGGGCTACGCGCCCGAGCCAGACCAGATACTGCACGGGCAGCGGCTTGTCGAATCCGTAGGCGCGCTTGGTGGCCTCGATCTCCGCCTTGCTGGACTCGGCCGGCATCACCGCCGCGATCGGGTCTCCCGGGGCCAGGTGCACCATCGCGAAGACGATGATGCTCGCCCCGAGGAGCGTGGGGATCGCGAGCAGGAGACGCCGGCCGACGTAGGCCCACACGAGGCGGCGTTACCTCACGGTCACCGCGGTCAGATCCACGAACCAGCTCTGCGGCTGGACGAAGCCCTTCACCTTCGGGGACAGGGCGCGCGGGTTCTGATCGTGCACGACGAAGATCCACGGGGCGTCGTCCACGATGATCTCGTGTAGCCGCGCGAGCACCTCGTTCTGCTTGTTGGTGTCGAAGGTCCGCTCCGCCTCGTCGATGAGCTTGTCCGCCTCCGGGTTGATGTAGGGCATGGTGTTGACGGCGACGGGCACCACCGCCTTGCTGTGGAAGAACCGGCCGAAGCCGCTCCATGGCTCGAGGAAGTTCCACGAGATGTTCCAGGCGTTGAGGCCTTCGTTCTCCGGCGTCTTGAAGCCGGCCCGCCACCGCGTGAGCAGCGTGTTCCACTCCACCGGCTGCAGGTCGACGTCGATGCCGACGTCCTTCAGATTCTTCTGGATGAGCTCGTTCATGGCCAGGGGCAGCATCTGGCCGGAGCCGGACGTAGAGATCAGATGCACGGCCCTCGCCGGATGCTTGCTGGTGTCGAATCCCGCCTGGCGCAACAGCTCCTTGGCTTTGGCCGGATTGTACTCGTAGATCTCCTTGGGCTTCCCGAACCACGGATGGCCCTTGTACACGACGCCGGTGGCCGGGATGCAGGTGTCGTTCAGGAGGTTCTTGCAGATGCCGACGCGGTCGATGGCGTAGTTCGCGGCCTTGCGGACGAGCTTGTTGTTCCAGGGCTCCTTGTCGAGCCGCAGGGTGTGCGTCCAGTTGTGCGGATAGCTGTTTAGCGTGATGGTGAAGCCGGCTCCCTTGAGCTGGGGAATCGCATCCGGCGGCGGCACCTCGATCCAGTCGACCTGGCCGCTGCGCAGCGCGGCCAGCCGCGTGGTCGGCTCCGGCATGGGCAGCAGCACGAGCTTGTCGATCTTGGGCCGGCGCTTGGCGTCCCAGTAGGTCTTGTTGGCCTCCAGCTCGAGCCGCTCTCGGGGCACGAACTTGGTGACCTTGAAGGGCCCGGTGCCGGACGGCTGCTCGGCGAACTTGCGCCAGTCCTTGAACTTCTGCCACTGGGTCGGCGACACGATCAGCATGTAGCAGAGCTGATAGGGCACGAAGCTCGTGGGCTTGTTCGTCTCGAACTCCACCGTGTGGTCATCGACCTTGCTGACCCCGATGACGGAGGCGAGCCGGAAGCTGACCTGACCGGATCCGTAGGTGTCGAAGTGCGGCGAATCCTTCTTCTTGATGGACTCGAACGAGAAAATCACCGCGTCGGCGTTGAAGGGGCTGCCGTCGTGGAAGGTCACGCCCTTCCGGAGCTTGAACACCCACTTGGTCGGCGCGTCCTTGCGCACCTCCCACGACTCGGCGAGCCCGGGTACCAGCGGCGCCAGCCGGTCCCCTCGGGTGAGATCCCACGCGATCAGGGACTCGTAGATCTGGTAGCCGACGAAGCGGAATCCTTCGAAGCCGTTGTCGGTCTGGCCGCCCGTGTAGGGAATGTCGCTGGCCGTCATGCCGATCCGGAGCGTCCCCTGAGCAGAGGCCGGTCCGGAGAGCGAGACGGACAACGCGACGGCGAGGAGCACGATGATCATGCGTCTCATGGAAGCCTCCTAGGCGATGAGGTGGCAGCGGGCCGTGTGGCCGGGGGCCACGGGATGGGAGAGGGGCTCGGTGGTGGTGCACACTTCGCGCACGGACGGACAGCGCGGCGCGAACGCGCAACCGACGGGCAGGGCGACGAGATTCGGCGGGGCGCCCGCGATCGGCACGAGCGGGCGGCCCTTCTGGCCTCGGCGCACCGTGGCCTGCATCAGCCCGGCGGTGTACGGATGCGCGGGACGGCGGAAGAGCTCCCGGACGGGCGCCTGCTCCACGATGCGGCCGGCATACATTACGGCGGCGTCGTCCGCGATCTCCGCGGCGACCCCGAGGTCGTGGGTGACGAAGATGATCGCCAGATCGAGGCGCTTCTGGAGATCGCGCAGCAGCCACAGGATCTGGGCCTGCACCGTCACGTCGAGGGCGGTGGTCGGCTCGTCGGCCAAGAGCAGCTCGGGCTCGCAGGCGAGGGCGATGGCGATCATGGCGCGCTGACGCATGCCCCCGGAGATCTCGTGCGGGTAGCTGGCCAGGCAGCGCTCCGGGGACGGCACCTGGACGAGATCGAGCAGCTCGCGCGCGCGCCGGCGCACCGCCGCCCCGTCCAGCTGGGGGCGATGCTGCACGAGCGTCTCGACGATCTGCTCGCCGATTGTGTAGACGGGATCGAGCGCCGTCATGGGCTCTTGAAAGACCAGGGAGACGACGCCGCCGCGCAGCGCCTCGCGCGCTCCCTCGTCGAGGCGGTTCACGTCCTGGCCCTTCACGATGACTTCGCCCTGCGCGTGGGCGTTCGCGCCGTGATGGAGCCCGAGGATCGCCCGGAGGGTGACGCTCTTCCCCGATCCCGACTCACCGAGGAGCGCGAGCACCTTCCCCGCCTCGAGCGAGAAGGAGATGTCGTTCACCGCGCGCACCGTGCCGTCGCGCGTTTCGAACGACACGCTGAGGTCGCGGACGGTCAGCAAAGCCATGCGATCGGCCTCCGAGTGCCGGCTATCATAGCGGGATGCCAGCGAACCAATCAGAGGAATGGGTTAGTGCCAATCGTGACGGATCCAACCTGGCCGGAGGTCTCGTCGTGGACGATCGACACGGTCTGCCCGTTCGCACGCGCGGCCGAGATCATCGCGGCCCACATCGCACTCACGAGACTGGGCGCCGCCGGCATGAAATAGAGAACGAAGGTTTCACTCACGCCGGAGGTGGAGTTCTTCACCTGAATGAGACTGATCGAGCGGCGGCATAAGGATGGCGCAGATTCTACAGGAACCTCTCATCGTCGATCCCGAAAGTGTTGGGCCGGCGGCGCGGAGGGCGGCACGCGATTGCGTGCGGACGAGCGCACCCGTCAATCACGCGCCGCCTCCCGCTTCACCCAGTCCACCACCTGCGCGTGGGTCGCGAACCACGTGCCGACCTTTCCTCGCGCGTGGCGGATGATCTCCTCGAGGATCCAGATGCGCGAGCGGTATCCGATGACGTGCGGGTGCATGGTGAGCTGGAAGATCCCGCCCTCGTCGTACGCCGCGTCTAGCTCGCGCCGGAAGATGTCGAGCACCTCGGCGGGCGGCGTGTACGGTCTCAGGGACTGGAAGCGGTGCATCATGAAGTACACGGCGTCGTCACGCACCCATTCCACGGGCAGCTCGATCACGCCGGTCGGCTCGCCGTCGAGCAGGAGCTCGTAGCAGTCCTCGTCGGCCATCAGGGAGGAGTCGTAGGTGAGCCCCATCTCCCTGGCGATGCGAAGGGTGTGGGGGCTGAAGTCCCACGACGGCGTGCGCATGCCGACCGGGCGCACGCCGCCCACGCGCTCGAGGGTGTCCGCGGCGCGCACGAGGAGATCGCGCTCGGCCTCGTAGCCCAGCACGGAGTTCAGCTCGTGAATCCACCCGTGGATCCCGAGTTCGTGCCCCTCGCCGACGACGCGCCGCTGCTCGTCGGGGTAGAGGAGGGCCGACACCGCCGGCACGTAGAACGTGGCGGGGACGTCGTAGCGGGCAAGGAGGGCCAGGATGCGGGGCACGCCGACGCGGTTGCCGTACTGGCCCCAGCACAGCCGGCCGATGGACTTGCCGCCGTCGCGCAGCTCGTTGGTCTCGTGGTCGGAGTCGAAGGACAGCGCGACGGCGCAGCGAGCGCCGTCTGGCCATTGCGCGGGCCGGAGCGTCCGGCCGGCGCGGACGTGGTTCACGAGGGCACGCCATTGCTGCTCCGGCCACTTCCAGGGCTCGACAGCTGCCGCATCGTTCGTCATCGGGTTCTCCTGGATGCTCCAGCGCCTCGTCGCACTCGGTCGCGTGATGACCGCCGGGCACCCTGCTCGAGAGTTGCAAGGCTAGCCACGCCGGAGCGAAGCCGCACCGGTCGTCGCGGGCAAACTCTATCAGGGCGGAGGGCGCAATGCCGCCGCGCGGGGTATCCTGCCGTGGTCCGCGCCGGACACGAGACACGGTGAGGCAACGCGACCCTGCGGGGCGAGAGCGCTAGGCGTAGGCCGGAGGGATCACATGGCATCGCGCATCGAGGACTACGGACTCATCGGCAATACCCGCACCGCCGCGCTGGTCTCCCGGTCGGGGTCAATCGACTGGCTGTGCGTGCCCCGGTTCGACTCCGACGCCTGCCTGGCGGCGCTGATTGGTTACGACGAGCACGGGGCCTGGTCGCTTCGCCCGACCGCGCCGATACGCGAGACCCGCCAGCGTTACCGCGACGAGACGCTGATCCTCGAGACCGAGTTCGTCTGCGATGGCGGTGCGGTCCGCATCACCGACTTCATGCCGGTGGGCTCGAGCGAGGAGCGCTGCGACGTCGTGCGCATCGTGGAGGGTCTCGATGGGGAGGTCACGCTCGAGATGCAGCTCGATGTGCGCTTCGGCTACGGCGCTGACGTCCCCTGGACGACGGCGGCCGCCGAGGGGGTGTTGTTCGTCGCCGGCCCCAACGCCGTGCTCCTGCGCGGGGCTCGGCAGCCCCAGCTACGAGACGGGCGCGCCTCGGCACTGCTGCAGGTGCGGAAGGGGGACAGGATCCCGCTCCAGCTCGGCTGGCACCCTTCGCATGAACCCACGCCGGACGCCATCGACGACGTCCCGGCTCTTGCCGCCACCGACCGCTTCTGGCGAACCTGGGCCCAGCGCTGCCTCTATGAGGGGCGGTGGCGGGATCTGATCGTCCGCTCGATGATCACGCTCAAGGCGATGACCTACGCCCCCACCGGGGGACTCGTCGCCGCCCCCACGACCTCGCTCCCCGAGGAGCTGGGCGGCGTGCGCAACTGGGACTACCGCTACTGCTGGCTGCGGGACGCGAGCCTGACCCTCGACGCGCTGATGCTCGGCGGCTACCTCGACGAAGCGCGCGCGTTCCGCGACTGGCTCCTGCGCGCGGTCGCCGGCAACCCCGCCGATCTGCAGATCATGTATGACATCGCCGGCGGGCGCCGGTTGACCGAGTTCGAGCTCGGCTGGCTCCCTGGATACGAAGGATCGAAGCCGGTCCGGGTCGGCAACGCCGCCTCCAGCCAGTTTCAGCTCGACGTCTACGGCGAGGCTCTCGCCTGCATCTACGCGGCGCGGAAGATGGGCCTCGCCGGACGTACGGACACCTGGGAGCCGTTCAAGCGGTTGGTCGAGTTCCTCGAGCGGGCCTGGCAGATGCCCGACGAGGGCATCTGGGAGGTGCGCGGCGGTCGGCGCCACTTCACGCACTCGAAAGTGATGGCCTGGGTGGCCATCGACCGGTCGGTACGCTGGATCAACGAGCACGGGGCAGGCGGCGAGGAGGGGCGCCGGATGTTGCCCCACCTGACGGCGCTCCGCGAGCGAATCCACGCCGAGGTGTGCGAGCGCGGCTTCAATCCCAAGGTCCGCGCGTTCACCCAGTCGTACGGCAGTGACGCGCTCGACGCGAGCGTGCTGGTCATTCCGCACTTCGGGTTTCTGTCCGCCCGCGACCCGCGGATGGTCGACACCGTGGCCGCGATCGAGAAAGGACTCCTGCGCGACGGATTCGTGCTCCGCTATGCCACCGAGTCCGGCGTCGACGGGTTGCCGGGGCACGAAGGGGCGTTCCTCGCCTGCAGCTTCTGGCTCGCCGACAACTACGCCTTCGCCGGGCGGATCGACGAGGCGGAGGCGCTGTTCGAGCGGCTAATCGGCCTCCGTAACCACCTCGGCCTGTTCGCGGAGGAGTACGAGCCCAAACTGGGCCGGCAGCTCGGCAACTTCCCCCAGGCCTTCACCCACCTCGCGTTGATCGTGACCGCCCACGGGATCGATGCGGTCCGTGCGGGCGGAGAGCTGCGCTTCCCGCGGCGCGGAGAAGTCACGGAGGCAGCTCACTGAGGCCGGTCCCCAGTTCGCATTGAAGGCACGGAGCGCGCTGTCGTAGCCGTATTCGCTCAGTTCCCGGGTCGGCCGATCCAGCACACCGGGCCCGAGGGCGGGCATCCTGGTGCCGTTGTTCAGGGTGATGAGCGGACTCGTTCGCATGCTCGGTATCCTTTTGCACGATGCCTCAGGTGGGGAACGGTCCCCCCTTCTCGAGCTTCTCCCGCCAGTGGGTCATGCGCATCTCGCCGTACATCGCTCTCGCGGTCGTTAGGTGCTCTTGGGCCTGCTCGGGGTTGCTCGTCCGCCGGTAGAGCGTGCTGAGGCCGAGGTGACAGTGGGCCACGAGCGGGCGCATCTCGAGCTCGCCCGCCAAGGTCATCGCAGCACGATAGTGCGCCGCTGCCGTCTCCGCGTCGACGCTGGCACCATGCAAGGCGACTTCGCCCAGGAGGCGCAGGACCCATGCCTCAATGCCGCGCTCACCGCGTCGGCGGGCGAGCATCAACGCGCGATCGGCGCAGCCGCGCGCGTTGTCCACCTGATCGGCGAGGAGGTATGCCTCGCCGAGCTGAGCGACACTCAACGAGTGGTGATACCCCGTCCCTGCGGACTCATAGGCAGTGAGGGAATCCTGCAGACAGGAAAGGCCCTCCTCAATGTGTCCCGACCACGTATACACGTGCCCGAGCGCAGCCTGGGCGATCGGAGTGTGACTCGTGATGTCCCACTCGTGGCACTGAGCGACCGTGTGCTCGAGCAGACGGACGGCCGCGCTCAGTTCGCCCCTGACGGTCTTGAGATACGCAAGATCGACAGATCCCACGACGACGCTGAACGGGTGATCGAGCGCTTCGGCGATCCGGATCGCCTCTCGTCCGTGTGCGTCTCCCTCATCGAAGACGCCGCGTTCGGCGAGGGCGCGCGCCAGCTGGGCACGGGACCAGACGGCGGGTGCCGTCAGGAGGCCGAACCGCTCACGGGTGCGCTGGCCGGATAGCGACTGCATCAGGTCGCGGCAAGAACGTTCGGTCTCGCGATAGTCGCCTGAGAGGAAAGAGGCGGCGGTCAGGTAGAACTGAGCGGCGACCCGGAGCGGAACATCGTCGAGACGCTCGGCGATTGCCTGGACGATGTGCGCCAGCCGGCGTACCTCGCTGATCTGACCGCCCGTGTGCACGTGATGGCCGCTCATGTAGGCCGACACCCACCCGAGTCGTCGCGGATCGTCGAACGTTCTGGCGAGCCCTTCGGCTTCCTGGAGATACCTCCAGGCCGTCGGGAGCTCGCCCAGCGGGAAGAGCGACTGACGAAGGTCGAGGCGGAGATCGATCGCCCGCTCGACCTTCTCGCGCGTGTCGGGCAGGGGGTGCAAGGCCGTCAGCGCCTGCTCGAACCGGCTCACCGCCTCCCGGTAGGCCGAATGGGCGAGAGCCTTGGCGCCGGCCTTGCGGAGGTACGTGACAGCCTTCTCCCACACCTCGCCCTGGAAGGCATGGTAAGCGAGGCGTTCGGCCTGCTCTGCCAACCGGTCGGCGTTGAGCGCCTCGATGGCCTCGACGATCCGAGCGTGGAGTGCGCGCCGGCGGTCGTGGAGCACGCTCCCGTAGGCGACTTCGTGGGTGAGGGCGTGCTTGAACGTGTATTCGAGGTCCGGGAAGGCGGCCGTCTCATAGAGGAACTCGGCGGCCTCGAGCTGGGCGACACCACGGCGCAGGCTGTCCTCGGGCACGTCGGCGATGGCCTGGAGAAGCGTGAAGGGCAGATCCTTGCCGATGACGGAGGCTGCCTGCAGCAGCTGCTTGTCCCCGGGGGGCAGCCGGTCGATACGCGCGGCCAGCATCGTCTGAGCCGTGGCCGGGATCGGCCATGTCTCCGGTGCCTGAATCATCCGATAGGCCCCGCGATCCCCGACGAGCACCGCGGTCTCCACCAGGGCCTGCACGCTCTCCTCGAGGAAGAAGGGGTTGCCCAGGGTCCGCTCGATCAACATGCGCTTCAGGGGCTCGAGCGTCTCGTCCTGCCCCAGCAGGGCGGTGAGCAGCTCGTCAGCGGTCTCGGGCGGGAACGGATCGATCCCGAGCTGGGTATAGTACATCTTGCTCCCCCACGGATGGCGGTACTCGGGACGGTAGGTGACCACGAGCAGGACGCGGGCGGTCGGAAGGCTCTCGATCAGCCCGTCGAGCAACGCCTGGCTCTCGGAGTCCATCCAGTGGAGATCCTCGAAGACCAGGATGAGCGGCTGGACCTGACTTTCCCTGAGGAGAAGCCGCGTGGCTGCCTTCAGGATCCGCTGCCGGCGTTGCGGGGCGTCGAGAGCGTCCCACGCTTCATCGTCGACGGGAACATCCAGCAGCGCCAGGAGCGGCGTCACGAGTGGCTCGAGCGCCCGGTCCAGCGTCAGAAGCTTGCCCGCCATTCGTTCGCGAACCTGTCGCTCGTCGTCGCGCTCCTGGATTCGTAGATATGCCTTCAACAGCTCGATCACGGGCAGGTAGGGCGTGGACCTCCCGTAGGAGACGGCGCCGCCCTTGAGCAGCAGCCAGCCCTGGGTGCGGTGCGACCGCGCGAGCTCCCACACGAGGCGTGACTTCCCCACGCCGGCCTCGCCCACGATGGCGACCGCCTGCCCGTGCCCTGACTCGGCCTGCTCGAGCGCTTGGGTCAGGTGCTGCAGCTCTCGCCCGCGCCCCACGAAGCGCGTGAGGCCGCGGGCGGCGCTGACATCGAGCCGGGACCGGGCTGGCCCGACGCTAGTGAGCTCGTACACCTCGGTCGGGCTCTCGAGACCTTTCACGGCGACCGGCCCGAGCCGCCTCACCTGGACGTATCCTTCGGCCAGCTTCAGGGTGTCGCTGGTGACCATGACAGAGCCGGGCTTGGCCATCTGCTCCATCCGAGCGGCGAGATGGGTCGTCTGCCCGACCGCGCTGTAGTCCATGTGCAGGTCGCTGCCGATGGCGCGCACGACCACCTCGCCCGAATTGAGCCCCACGCGGATCTGCACCGGCGCCCCGCCCTCGCGCTGGAGCTCCTCCGCATAGAGCACGGGAGTGCCGCAGTAATTGCAGAACCTGGACCCGGGCGGAAGGGCCGCGCCGCACGAGCCGCAGGTGAGGGTCATGCGTCCAATCTCACGGCGGGCCTGAGCGCACCCGCCGCAGACCAGAGAGCGCCGGTCGTCCGCGACCAGCGCGGCCTATTCCATCGCTTCATACGCCAGCGTCCAGAAATCGGTGAAAACCCTCGGTGCCTCCGGCGAATCCATCATGCGCTGCGTGAAGAGGATGCCGATCATTCGCTCGGTGGGGTCCGTGTACGCGGTGGTGCCGAAGCCGCCGCTCCAGCCGAAGCGGCCCGGGGTGTGGAAGATCTCGCTGCCCCTCGTCATGAGGAGCGACGAGGGCCACGAGCCCCGGCATGTCCTTGCGTTCGATGTACCCCGACAGGACTCGGTGCATGCAGTCGAGGCGCGCCTGCGATAGCCTCGCCATAGTCGTGATCTCTCTCCTGGTGAGGGGTGTCCGCTCCGCGTGAGGACGCCATTATCGCCGACTTCGTCGATACGTCATCGGAAACGGAGCCGCGACTACACCGACGGGCGGGAGCCGTCACCGCGGATGCTCGACGTGCCGTCGCCCGCAGCGGAGCATGAGCGGGCACGGTTCTGTGCTAGCGCGCCTCCTCGGCCGATGGGTCTCGTGAGAATCGCTGAAACGACGCCTCGCGGGTCCGAACGCCAAGCTCTCGTCTGTCCGCCCGCCCCCCAGCCCTCGCGCAATGCCGTCATCAGCGGGTTCATCGCCTGGGCCAGGGCGGGTCTCGCGCTGGGCGGCTGCACGGAGACCCAGCAGACCATGAGAAGGGCGGCATGGTGAGCAGCGTGGCGATCGGTGCGATCGGCGGGAATGCGGTTCTCGGCATGTCGGTTGGCCGCGCCGCGGGCATGGGCGCGGGCAATTACTACAGCAAGAGCAAAGAGGTCGCCAACTAGCGATCGTCCGCAGTCAAATCCAGCTATCCTGATTTCTACCGTGCCGAACCGACCGCCGGACTGGATGCCAGAGTTCCCTAGGAGTTACTGCTGCGCGCCGACAAGCTGATCACGAGACGAGCGGCTCACTGCAGGCGCTGAAGGGTGGGCAGTGTCGATCTCGGTGGGCGCCGTTCGTCTCTGAGGGTAGAGG
>JBKOVG010000357.1:0-6518 GCA_046723845.1 Candidatus Methylomirabilota bacterium
AAAGCTCCCCGCGTGTCGCCTCCCATGCTCATGAGAACTAAGCGCATCGGAGTCTTGCATGCTTCTTGCGTCGATCCCTGCGACGGATGGGAGTCGTCGACCGTCAGGAAAGTGACAGCGTAGCGTCAGAGAGAACAACACGCTTGCGCGTGGCCGAGACGGAGCGCGTACGTGATTGCTTCGAGGGCGCGATCTCGCTGCGACGCCAGTGGCACAGAGGATGCAAATTCCCCTCGTGGGCGACATCTCCCCGCGCGACGAAGACGTCGGCTCAGCTCACGCGCGCTGCAAGTGCAGCAGCCTCGGGCTCGCTCGTCCGCAAGTTTAGCGGAGCTTCACCTGAGTCACAGACGCATCTCACGACAACGGAGGCCGTTTGACAGTCGCCATGAGTGACCGCGCGGAAGATAGCGAACCGTCCCCGTCGAACCCGAGCTCCCGGCGTCTTCGCCGGGAGCTCACCCTGACCCACGCCGGTATCTGTATCAGTCTCATCGCCTCGCTCCTTGCCCTTGGCCCAATCGCCTGGATGGTCGTGGAGAAGGCTGCATCGCAGCGATGGGGCGCGAGTCTCGGCCAGGTGCTCTTTCTGGGAATCGTCGGCTTCCTGATCTATGGCGGGCTCGTCTATCAGCTGGCCCGGGTCGGGCATCTCCGGCGACTGCTGTCCCACCGACCAGCCGGCGAGCAAGCGCTTCACCGTTTCTTTCATCGTCGGGACGTGCCGGCGGTGAGTATCCTCGTCCCCTCGTACAAAGAAGATCCGGGGGTGGTGCGCAGGACGCTCCTCTCGGCCGCCCTTCAGGATTATCCGAACCGTCGTCTCGTGCTCCTCATCGACGATCCTCCTCACCCGACGCACGCGCAGGACGTCGAGCGGCTGGTGGCGGCGCGCGCGCTGCCGGGCGAATTGCAGGAATCACTGCAGAAGCCCGCCGAGTACTTCGGTGACGCGCTCGATAGCCTTCGCGCCCGGATCGCCCGCGGCCCACTCGATCCGCAAGAAGAGCGGCGGGGCCTCGCTCAGCTCTACCGGGACGCCGCCACCTGGTTCGAGGAGGAGGAGATTGCCTACGCAGCCGTCGACCATGCCGACGCGCTCTTTGTCGAGCTGACGTTCGGACGGCCGGCGCGCGAGTACCGCCAGACAGCAGACCGCCTGGACAAGGCGGTTCTCCGCATCGGATGGCCTCGACCGGAGGATCTCCTCGAGGCGTACGAGCGTCTGGTCGCCCGCTTTCGCGTCGACGTGAGCAGCTTCGAGCGGAAGCGCTTCGCCAACCTCTCTCACGAGCCGAACAAGGCCATGAATCTCAACAGCTACATGGCCCTCCTCGGACGGCACTGGCGCTTCGCGACGGTAGCTGATCAGACGCTCCTCGAGCCGTCGAGATCGGAGGGTGCGGATCTCTCCGTGCCTGATACCGACTACATCTTGATGCTCGATGCCGACAGCGTCATCGCTCCCGATTACACGCTGCGCCTGTCCCATGTTCTCGCCCGGCCGGGGAACGAGACGATTGCGGTGGTACAGACACCTTACAGCGCCTTTCCCAACGCGCCAGGTCCGCTTGAACGGGTCGCCGGCGCTACCACCGACATCCAGTACATCATCCATCAGGGTTTCACCGCCTACGGGGCGACCTTCTGGGTGGGCGCCAATGCGCTCGCGCGCAGGACCGCCCTCGAGGACATCGCCGAGATCTACACGGAGCGCGGCTATCGCATTCGCCGATACATTCAGGACCGGACGGTCATCGAGGACACGGAGTCGACGGTCGACCTCATTGCTCGCGGGTGGGGGCTTCACAATTACCCTGAACGCCTCGCCTTCAGCGCCACCCCGCAGGACTTCGGGTCCCTGCTGATCCAGCGGCAGCGGTGGGCGAACGGCGGTCTGCTGATCCTGCCCAAGCTGATCCGGCACCTCGCGACCAGGCCCAGCGTGATGGCCGCCCTTCGAGAGGGCTTCATGCGGTGCCACTATCTCGCCTCGCTCGCCGTGGTGAACTCGGGTCTGCTCTTGATTCTCAGCCTCCCCTTCGACGACGACCTGCGAGGTCTGTGGCTGCCCCTGACGGCGCTCCCGTACTTTACCCTCTACGCTCGCGACCTTCACCTGAGCGGCTATCGCGCGGGCGATGTCTTTCGCGTGTTCGCTCTCAATCTCATGCTGATCCCCGTGAACCTGGGGGGCGTTCTCCTGTCTCTTCGCCAGGCGTGGACAGGCAACAAAAGTCCTTTCGGCCGTACGCCCAAGATCCAGGGGCGCACCGCGGCGCCCCCTCGGTACCTGATCGCCGAGCTCGTCATCCTCGCGAACTGGCTCGCGGGGATGATCTACGAGCTGCTGCGCGGCCGACCCCTGCATGCGGGGTTCGCCTTCGCCAACGTCGCCTTCCTTGCCTACGCGATCGTTCGCTTCATCGGGCCTCGCGAGTGGTGGAGCGACTTCGGGAGGGGCATGGGAGTCCGCGCGTCCAGGATCCTCGCGGCGAGCGCGCCGTCGGCCTCGAGGGCGGCCGCCGAGCCCGACCGCAGGGCAGAAGCATGAGCGGTGCGGCCGATCGGTTGCCGGTGCTAGCGTCGAAAGGCTAGGAGCCCTCACAGATCCAGCCCACCTCGCCTCGAGTTCGACCAGCGTATCGCTTGATCACTATCAAGACC
Organism: Candidatus Methylomirabilota bacterium; assembly: GCA_046723845.1. Classification (GTDB taxonomy): domain Bacteria; phylum Methylomirabilota; class Methylomirabilia; order Rokubacteriales; family CSP1-6; genus AR37. Next base: position 2,668 of record JBKOVG010000357.1, read on the forward strand.
GTCAGATGCGCCGTCCGCTGGACTGAAATGCAACAGACGCGACGCCCGCACCTGTCACACCGGTTCTTCGGTCATGGCACGGGCTCATAGCGATAGACGGTCACATTGGCGAAGGTCTGCACGGCGCGGAACTCGGGGTGCGCGTCAAGGAAAGTCCGGTCCGGCTTGAATTCGGGATTCTTCGCATGCGTCTCGATGATCCCGGCCGGCTCGTACGCGACGAAATAGCCCGGCTCCCGCATGACGTTACGCCAGGCTTGCTCGAAGTGTTCTTGGATCGGCAATAGCGAGACAGTCTTGCGCTCCGAATAGAATGCGAGGACCGGAAAGTTGTGCACAGCATAGACCGTGTCTGCGGGGGTCGAAACGCGCTTCAGGTAACTGCCGATCTGCATCGCTTCCCAGGTGGAGCGTCCCACCCAGGGTTCGACGCGGGACGGATCGGCCCAGGGTTCGGCCAGCTTTTGCAACGGTGATCCGTATTGGATGACCGCGCCGCTGGCGAGGAGCAGCACTCCGGCAGCCCGGACGGCCGGCGATTGACGGGCGATCCAACGGGTGATCTCGGCGAGCCCGACCCCAGCGAGGATCGCTACGGGGATGACCAATGGGAGCAGGTAGCGCACTTCCTTGTGTCGGATCGACAGCATGTAGGCCAGGAAGGCGAAGCCCCAGGCCAGCAGAACCGCCTCCCGCCTGAATGCGTCGGCGGGCGCGACATCCGTGGCGACCGGCGGCCCGATGCCGGTTGCCGGCCTCGCCGCGAAGGTGCGCATGAAGGGGACCAGCAGCCCGAGGGCTGCGAGCGGCCAGATGCTCGACGGAAACACCGTGCCCAACGCATCCCAATAGAAAGCGGGGGGCACGGGCGAGGTCCACTCGGTGACCATCTGGCGACCGCGGACAAAGGGATGGAAGAAATTGCCGAAAGTCCAGCGCGCCCAGATCAGGTAGGGTGCGGTCGCAGCAGCGGCAGCGGCCGCCCACCATCCCAACTGCGCGACCTTTTTGTGCACGACAATGGCTTGAAGCAGAAAGTACACGAGAAGGAACATGGATGTGAAGCGGGTCTGTATCGCCAGCGCACAGAGGGCACCGGACAGCAGGAGGAACCGGGTTCCTGGTTTCTCGAACGCCCACATCGACGCGAGCATGAGGGTGAGTGCTGGAGCGTCGGTGAGCAGGTCGTGGGACGCATTCACGAGAAAGGGCATGAGGGTGAGCAGCGCGGCGGTGCACCAAGCCGGTATGCGCCCGAAGGCCTCGCGGACAAGGAGGAAACCGAAGAACACGGCCAGCATCGTGACCAGCCCTTGGACGACGTTGGCAGCGTAGATGTGGTTCCAGGCAAAGAAGCCGACGGCGTACATGAACGGCAGGAGTGGTGGTCGGTATTCGAACTCGTTGTAGTTGGCACGGCCATCGACGAGAATCATCGCATGCTGCAAGTAGACTGTTTCGTCCCAGAAATGGGAGTAAGTCAGCGGAACAACGCGGAGGAGTAGCGCGAGCGCCAGTGCGCCGCCGAGAAACATCCAGTCGGCACGGCACGTGGTCACGGGGCCTGACTTTGCACTGAACGCGGGATCCTGCACGACGTCGGGGTCGCCGCTGCCGCGTCGCTCAGTTCCTCCCATTGCAAGCGCTACCGTAGTGCGCCTGGCGTGAGGCGGAAAAGCCCTCCGCCGGGGCGGCCGATGGTCTCTCGGCGACGACGTGCAAGTGTTAGTCTCGGCGCGGGTCCATTGGCGGGAGCACAGATAACAGAGATCCAGTTCTCGGTGATGGCTCGCCTCTCCCGAAAATACTCCGTTAGGACCTGCCTTGGCTTTCACGCCACGAGTCACCGTCTCGGACTCTGGCCGGATCCCTCATCGGCAGAGGGTCTCGAGCTTCTCGCGCGGTATCCCGGGTTCGGGCGGGACGCTCACGCCGCGCGCGCGGGCCACCTGAAGGGGGAAAGGCAGCTCGCGTTTCCCGACGACGCCCGGATCGAGAGCGTAGACGGGGTCCGCCATCGCAGCCTTCAGGCCGACCATCCTCACGCCGGTCCTCCGGTACGCTCCAATCAGGGCGTCCAGGACTGCGGCGTCGAAAGCGCCGATGTGCAGGAGGAGGATGTGTTTGATGTCTCGTCCAAAGACCGCTTGGGAGGTTGCCTGAGACCATTCGAGCCGCTGCATGGCCACGTCGAGGAAGCTACGCTTGAGCCATTCAACGGAGGACTGTTCGGACTGGGTCAGGCAGCGCACGTACGCGTCGTTCCAAATCCAGTCATCGGTGTGAACAGTGACCTGCGCGATCGCATAGCCGCGCTGCGCCAGCCAGCGGCGTACCGCGTCGCGCTTTTGCAGTGTGTCTCCTTCCTGGAGGTACGGGTACCGGAAGACACGGGGCAAGTTAGGCCCCGCGAGCGCGGTAAGCAGAGCCTCGTTGCGCTCGATGTCCGCAATGTACTCCTCGGCGGGCACGCTATTGAGGTCGAGGTGGGAGTACGTATGATTCCCGACCTGCAGCCCGGCCCGGAGCCAGACCTTCACGATCTCCGCATGCTCGGGAGCGTCCCGAAGCTGTCCTCCGTTGACGAAGCCGGCGACCTCCGGAACCCCGTTGCGCGTGAGAGCGGTGATCATCTGCTTGGCGATGACCAGCCGCTGCATCCCACGCGGGAGCGCGCCGTGGGTGGGAAGATCGTCTACCGTCACGGCCATCTCCGTGGCACCTTCAGCGCTCGTCAGCCCAAACGCCATGACTGCCGCCCACAAAACGCGTTTCATCGTTCTTCACCTTTGGCCAGATTGGTGGCCCGCGTCAAGCGGGAAACGTCATGATCACCCGGAATCGTGATAGAAGGCCGAGATGCCGAGGATGCTTTCCATGGCCAGCCCGTCTAGCGTCGAGGCCGCGCTCCTGAGCGAGGCGAGGTGGCGGCGGGAAGGGCGCTTCACCCGCAGGAAACACGACTCCCCGTCTCCGTGCCAGGCTGTCACCTACTGTCTCAAATCGCGGGTCCGCAATCACCGAAATCGACTCGCCCAGCTTTCGATGGAGATCTGGCGCTGGATTGACCGCCGGGGAGTCATCGAGGGGTTGGTCAATGTCGGCCCGCCCGGTGAGCCTCGAACTATTACGTACTAAGCCGAGCCGATTTACACGGTAGTTTGTTCCATCTCAACAGCATCCCATCAGGCAAGCGCAAGCACTGTGCTTCGAATTCGCCCTCTTGTGCCGTGTCGCCCCGCACGGCACGCGCTATGCGGCACCTGTCGACTCAAAGAAGCTGTCACGCCGTCGGCTTCTGAGACGGCCCAGCGTCCGAGTCAGGCTGCGCGATGGTGACTGGGGCCACGCACGCAGCTTCCGTTGGGGGAACAACACATGGCTCTGAAGAAGGCGGTGCAAGTGAACGACGCCGGTCGGGGTTCGAGCCGGCTGAACGCCAGGTCCCTGAGCCCGGCCGCGGCCAGGTGCGCATCAAAGTAGAGGCTCTCCGTGTCCCTCGTGGCGGACCACACTCGCTGACGGCGGCTTGCCGCACAACCATCGCAAACCTCGGCTTGCGGGCTACGAACGAGGAGGTTCGCAATGAAGATCGTCGTGATCGGCGGCACCGGCCTGATCGGCTCGAAGACCGCCCCCATTCTGCGCCAGGGCGGCCACGAGGTCGTTACCGCCTCGCCCAAGACCGGCGTCAACACCATCACCGGCGAGGGCCTCAAAGAGGCCATGGCCGGCGCGCAGGTGGTGATCGACCTTGCGAACTCGCCCTCATTCGAAGACAAGGCGGTGCTGGACTTCTTCGAGACCTCCGGCCGCAACCTTCTCGAGGCGGAGGCCGCAGCCGGCGTCCG
>JBKOVG010000205.1:0-4515 GCA_046723845.1 Candidatus Methylomirabilota bacterium
ATGGCATCGGCGAGGCTCTCGAGCCGTGACAGCGCCGCGGGCGTGTCCAGGTCATCGTTCAGCGCGATCGTGAACTCGGCCTGGGCGCCCGATGCGTCGAGGGTATCGCCGCCGCCCCCGGCGACTCCGACGGCTGTGCGCAGCTTCGTGGCCAAGCGAGCGGCCTCCGCGAGCGCGTCGAGGTCGTGGCTCCAGCTTCGGCGATAGTGATGCCGCCCGAGATAGACCCTGAGCGCGTCGGGCGGCCAGTGCTGCAGGAGGTCGCCGACCATGACCAGGTTGCCCACCGATTTGCTCATCTTGGCCCCGTCGTGTTCGACCATGGCCGTGTGCAGCCAGCAGCGGACGAAGGGCGCACGGCCGGTGAGCGGCTCCGACTGCGCGATCTCGCACTCGTGGTGAGGAAAGACGAGGTCGCTGCCCCCTGCGTGGAGATCGAGCCTCGGTCCTAGCAGGCGCGTGCTCATCACCGAGCACTCGATGTGCCAGCCCGGGCGCCCGGGCCCCCACGGGCTCGGCCATGCGGGCTCGCCGGGCGCCTGCGCCTGCCAGAGCACGAAGTCGAGGGGATCGCGCTTGTGCGGATCGTCGGGGCGGTTGCCCCGCACGTTGGCCACCGCCAGCATCGCGGAGCGTGGAAGATGACTGAGCCGGCCGAAGGCCGGCCAGGCGCCGACCGCGTAGTACACACTGCGGCCCGCGACGTAGGCGAGGCCGCGCTCGATCAACACGCCCGTCGCGGTCACGATGTCGGGAATGAAGTCGCTCGCGCGCGGGAAGTGGTCCGGAGGGCGGATATTGAGGCGCTGCATGTCGTCGATGAAGTGGGCGGTCCAGCGATTGCCCAGGACACGCCAGTCCTCGCCCACCTCGCGCGCTTTGCGCAGGATGTCGTCATCGATGTCGGTGACGTTCTGCACGTAGCGTACCGTGATGCCCTGGCTCTCGAGATACCGGACGAGCACGTCAGCGGTCGCATAGGTGAAGGCGTGGCCCAGATGCGTGGTGTCGTAGGGAGTGATGCCACAGACGTAGAGGCTCGCCGAGCTGCCCGAGGCCTGGAACGGCTCCAGGGCGGCAGACTGCGTGTTGTAGAACTTCATGTCCGACAGCATCGCCTGACTCATTACCGGAATTGTGCTGCTCGTTCTCGAACGGGTCGAGGCGCTGGACGAGACATCACCACCAGCCCCGGTCAGTCATCCAGCGGTGAATCGCCCGGCCTGCATTTGGCGCAAACACGGCGGCAACAATGGCGGTGAGCATAAGACCGACCACCGCCACCATGAATGCTGACTTCATGATCGCAGACCGGCGAAGCCACCTCGACTGCAACGGGTGTTCTCCGGCCGCGATGCCCAACCGGTCGAGGACGGGATGTGTGGCAACGACGTCCGCACGCCCTTCGGTGCCGTCCCGGGGCACCGCGAACACGAGCGCGGCGAAGAGCGCCGTGGCGTTGGCGAGATCAGCGTCCGAGAAGCTCGAGGCCATGATCGTCGTCCGCGATGACGAACAGGACCACGGGTACCGCCCAGGCGCCGGGCCGACACCGCAGGCGTGCGAACAGCTCGGCGACGCCCGCGACGAAGAGCCCCGCGTAGAGCGGGCCGGTCAGGCTGACCCAGGCCAGCGCCTCGGCGCGCGTGTCGGCATGCGGTGCCATGAACCAGGTGGCAACGACGCTGGCCGAGAGCGGATACCACGCCTGCATCGTGAACGCGTGGACTGGCGCCGGCGCGACGATCGCGTGCTCGCGCAGCCAGAGCGCCGGGTACACCATGTGATATGTGTAGTCGTCCCACACCCAGAATCGTGTCGCGTCGAACAGGTGGGGCCACATCCAGGCGAGCAGCGCGGCCGTGGCGGCGAGCAGCGGGAAGAGCGCCACAGCGTTGAAAGGCGCTCGGCTCCCCGGCCGCTCAAGGCGGCGGGGTTCTCGCTCAAAGTTGGCCAGCTAGGTGGCGATGAGGAACACGACCGTCACCACCGTCGCGAGCCCGCGCACGCTCAGGTGTCCGGCCAGACCCGTAAGCAACACGGTCGAATGGACGATGACGAGATAGCCGGCGATGGTGGCCAGACAGAGGCGGCTCGCCTGGCCCCCCGCATCGGATGCCAGCGCGAAGGCCACTGCGCCGGCCAGGGCGACCGCGTTCAAAGGCAACATGACGCGCTATCTTGGCATCCCCATCGCTTACGACGCTTGGTTCCAGTGCATGAACGGGTGCCCCGGGGCGTTCGACCTCCGCGAGATCATCTACTGGTGCCCCACGTGCGGTGACCTGCTCGAGGTTCAGCAAGACATGGAGGCGCTCAAGTCGCGGTCGGCCGCCGCGTGGATCCAGCTCTTCGACGAGCGGCACCGCCGCAACATGTACCCGTATGGCTCGGCGTGTGGGGCAAGAATGGCTGCTGCCCTTCATCGACAGGATAGACAGCATCAACGTCCTCCGGCGGCGGGCACTCCACTCGTGGTCCCCGCCCCCATGACGTAATCTGCCAGACTCGGACACTGGACGCGCGAGGAGCCCGAGGAGCCCGATGCCACAGAGGATAGCAAGCAGACGCGGCAGTTCGCTCACAAGAGCGGCCCTCCTCGGGACGGAGGCGGGCAACTAATGCAGGAACACTTCAAGCGATACGTGCAGATTTGGCTCCCGCGCCACCCTCTGCAGTTCCTTGGCGATCGTCTTGCCAGAACTGGACGCCCCGTTCAAGCGGATCGTCTTGCCCGACCGGTCGGCTAGAGCAGGCTTCGGATCGGCCAGGACAAGTACTCCCAGAACCGCTTCCTGAAGCTTCGGGAGCGCCACGTTTGTGCATCAATCGACCGAGAATTGGCCAGGTCTTCTTCGAAGATGCGGTGGAGGCGCCCGGCCACCTGACGGTCATAGGCGACCAGACTGATCTCATTGTTGAGGGCGAGGGACCGGTTGTCCATGTTGGCGCTGCCTACCATGGCCCACTCGCCGTCGATGGTCATGGTCTTGGCGTGCAGGAGCCCTGCCTGGTACTCATAGATCTCCACGCCGGCGTCCAGGAGACGGCCGAATCCCGCCCGGCTTGCCGCTTCCACGATTTCATGATCGATGTCGCCTGGAAGAAGCAACACGACCCGCACGCCCCGGGCCCGCGCGCCGACCAGGGCACCCGTGATCCCCGCGTCGGGCACAAAGTAGGGATTGGTGAGATAGATCGCCCGCTGCGCGGAGGAGATTGCGAAGAGGTACATCATGTACATGGGAAGACTGCCCCGCTCCGGCGAGCTGCGAACGATCTGGGCGAGCACATCGCCTGATCGCTCCTGGCGGGGGAAATAACCTGCTCCGCCAAGGGCCCGTCCGGTTGCCTCGAGCCAGTTCTCCGCGAAGGCCGCCTGCAGGTCAGTCACCGCGTGGCCCTCGATCCGGACGTCTGTCTGGCGCCAGTACCCCTCGCGACGCCCATTGCCCATCCACTTCGAGCTGGCGCCAGAGCCTCCGGTGAACCCGACGCGCCCGTCGACGACGAGGATGCGGCGATGATTCCTCTCGTTGACGTCGGAGATCGTGGGGAGATCCACGGGCCGGAAGATCGCGAACTCGCAGCCGGCCTGCTCCAGAGTCTGCCGCGATTCAGCTGGCATGGACACCGAGCCGATTCCATCGACCAGAATGTGACCATGGACGCCCGCCCGGCACCGCTCACTCATCGCCTTGATGAGTGCCTGCGCGGGAGGGCCCGTTTCAAAGACGTACTGCGCATAGGTGAAGGTCTTGTGAGCCGAGCGAATGGAGGCGACCTGGGCGGGGAAGATCTGCTCGCCGTTCAGGAGAATCTCGACACGATTCGCCCACCGGACGGGCGCGGCCGTATACGCTTCCATCGTCGGAGCGAAGGACGGATCCTCGATCGCGACCCGAGGAAACACGATGGGACTCGGACTCCGGACACAGGAGACGACGGTCACGGTCAGCGCTCCCAGGATCACGAGCACGCCGTACCGATCGAGGTGCGCTTTCGCCTGCATGGACTGGCGATCGACCAGCGTGCGTTACGGTACGGTAATGGTGGTACCGTCGCCGGTCGCGGTGATGGAGAACGTCCCCGCGGTGCTCGACGTGTAGGTATACACGCCCCAGGCCGGTGTGCCACCCGGAGGCGACGCAGGCACCGAGGCCATAAACGGACCGGCGCTCAGGTTGAGGCCGTTGACCGCCGCAGCGGTGAGATCGGTCAAAGCCGCGGGCAGGGACCCCATGTGGGCGTTGTAAATGCTCACGGCCGAGGCGAGGGTACGCGTATCAGCTTGGGCCTTTGCGATGCGGGCCCGTGTCTGTACGTTTGCGTAGAGTGGGATAGCGATGGCGGCCAGGATACCGATGATGGCCACCACGATCATGAGCTCGATCAGGGTAAAACCGCGCTGGTTGCGCGCGTCTCTCTGCTTCATCTGCCAGAACGTCGTTCGCATCGTGTTCTCCTTCTTGTGGGGCAACTCGAAGACAACCCTTGTAGTCCCTGATGGTGCAG
>JBKOVG010000226.1:0-31323 GCA_046723845.1 Candidatus Methylomirabilota bacterium
CATCAATACTCCGACGGAGATCGCGGACAATCTCGCGTACGCCCCCGTGAAGTTCGAGCCCAAGGACCTTCTCAACGAGACCTTCGCGCGGCGGCCCGAGTACAAGCAGATCAAGGCACAGTACGAGCAGGCGGACTACACGGTGAAGCAGCAGTTCCGCAATTTCTTTCCCAACGTGGTCGCCCAGGGCACCTACGGCTCCGCGGGCACCGACATGAACGAGACGTACAGCTACGGTCTCCAGCTCAACTGGAGCATCTTCGACGGCGGCAACAAGATCGCGCTGTACAAGCAGGCCATCGCCCAGCGCGACGCCGCTCTGGCGCGGGTGCGTGACACCGAGCTCACCATCTGGCAGCAGGTGGAGCGCGCCTTCGTCACCGTGCAGCAGGCCGAGGAAGCCATCGGCGCCGCCCAGAAGGGCGTGGAATCCGCCGACGAGAACTTCCGGCTCAGCCAGGGACGCTTCGACGCCGGCGTGGCCAACATCATCGAGCTCACCGACGCGCAGCTCGCCCTGACCACCGCCCAGTCCCAGGTCGCCCAGGCCCTCGCCGCCTACTGGATTGCCACCGTCGAGCTGGACCGCTTCCTGGGCCGCCGCTAGGAATAAAAGCGCCCAAAGGGTAGTCTCATGGCCATGAGTAGACGTGTGTGGATCGTGGCCCTGATGCTGGTCCTGGCCGCCGCGGCGAGCGGCGCCTGGTTCTACGCGCAGAGTCGCGGCAGTACGCCCCGTTTCCGCACGGCCAAGATTGAGCGCGGTCCACTCACGGCCACCGTCTCGGCCACGGGCACCCTCAACGCCGTGGTCACCGTGCAGGTCGGCTCCCAGGTCTCCGGGCAGATCAAGGAGCTGTTCGCGGACTTCAACTCCCTCGTCAAGCGCAATCAGCTCGTCGCCCGCATCGATCCCGAGAAGTTCCAGGCCGCGGTGGCCCAGGCCAAGGCGCAGGTGGACATGGCCAAGGCCAACGTGCTCAACCAACGCGCCGTCGTGGAGAAGACCCGCGCCGATCTCGCCAACAGCCACGCCGCCCTCTCCGCGGCCAAGGCACAGACCGCCAAGGCCCAGGTCGCCGTCGTGGACAGCCGCCGCACTCTCCAGCGGAACCAGGATCTGCGCCGCCGCGGCTTCATCGCGCAGGCCGACGAGGACACGGCGCAGACCGCCTACGACTCCGCGGTGGCCCAGGCGGAGTCGGCCAAGGCGCAGGAGGAGGCCCAGGCCTCGCAGATCCGTTCGGCGGAGGCGCAGCTCCGCGTGACGGAGGCGCAGCTCCAGTCCGCCATCGCCAACGTGTCCCAGCAGGAAGCGGGACTGCGTCAGGCCCAGGTCGATCTCGATCACACGGAGATCCGCGCGCCCGTGGACGGCGTGGTCGTCTCGCGCACGGTGGACGTGGGGCAGACGGTGGCGGCGAGCCTCCAGGCCCCTACCCTCTTCACCATCGCCCAGGACCTGACGCAGATGCAGGTGGAGACGAACGTGGACGAGGCCGACGTGGGGCGCATCAAGGAAGGGCTGCGCGCCACCTTCACCGTGGACTCCTTCGCCAATCAGACCTTCACGGGCGAGGTGATGCAGGTGCGGAAGGCGCCCCAGGTGCTGCAGAACGTGGTCACCTACAACGTGGTCATCTCCGCGCGGAATCCCGAGCTCAAGCTCCTGCCCGGAATGACGGCCAACGTGCGGCTCGTGGTCGCGCAAAAAGAAAGGGTGCTCAAGGTCCCCAACTCCGCCCTGCGCTTCCGCATGCCCGGGGAGGACAGCATCCCCACGCGCGGCAGCGGGGGGCCCGGTCTCACCAGCGGCGGGGCGCCCCAGTCCGCCGAGGAGGTCCGCGAGCGGCTGACCAAGTCGCTCGGCCTCACCTCCGAGCAGCAGGAGAAGCTCGTTCCCATCCTCCAGGATACGGGACAGAAGATGCGCGGGCTCGCCGGGCGTAGCGACAGCGAGCGCCGCGTGGAGAGCCAGCGCATCAGGGAGGCGACGCGCGAGCAGATCCGCGCCATCCTCACCCCGGCCCAGCGCGCCAAGTACGACACCGAGCTGACCGAGGCGCAGCTCGCACGCCAGGGCGCTTTCTCGGGCCGCCTCTTCGTGCAGGGGCCCACGGGCAAGCCCGCCCCCATCACCGTGCAGACCGGAGTGAGCGACGGCAACTTCACGGAGATCGTGAGCGGAGACGTGAAGGAAGGGCAAGAGGTGCTGGTGGGCACGGCGGACGCGCGGGGCGGCGGGCGACCGGGCGGCGAGCCGCGACTGAGGCTCTAGCGTGGGCACCACGCTCATCGAGACGCACGAGCTGACCAAGAACTACCACGTGGGCGGTCAGGTCGTGCACGCGCTCCGCCAGGTTTCCCTGGACATCCGCGCCGGCGAGTTCGTCGCCGTCATGGGCCCCTCCGGCTCCGGGAAGTCCACCTTCATGAATCTCCTCGGCTGCCTCGACGGGCCGACGTCGGGCCGCTATGTCCTCGACGGCCAAGACGTGTCCAATCTCTCGGGCGACGCCCTGGCCAGGATCAGGAACGCCAAGATCGGCTTCGTCTTCCAGGGCTTCAACCTGCTCCCGCGTACCAGCGCGCTCGAGAACGTGGAGCTGCCGCTGCTCTACACGGGACGGCACGCGCGGGAGCGGAGCCAGCAGGCCCAGGCCAAGCTCGTGGCGGTGGGGCTGGCCGACCGGGCCGATCATCATCCCTCCCAACTCTCGGGCGGTCAGCAGCAGCGCGTGGCCATCGCGCGGGCGCTCGTGAACGATCCCGTGCTCATCCTGGCCGACGAGCCCACGGGCAACCTCGACACGCGCACAAGCGTGGAGGTCATGGCCATCCTTCAGGACCTGAACCGCCAGGGCATCACCGTCGTGCTCGTGACCCACGAGGCGGACATCTCGGGATTCGCGAACCGCGTCATCACCTTCCGGGACGGGCGGGTGCTGAAGGACGACACCGCCGCCCGGCCCCTGGACGCCCGGGAGGTTCTCGCCACCCTGCCCGTGGAAGAGGAGGAGGACGCATGAACGCCCTGGCCAGCGCCCGCATCGCCGTGCGCGCGCTGCGCGTGAACAAGCTGCGCAGCGTGCTCACCATGCTCGGCATCATCATCGGCGTGGCTGCCGTCATCGCCATGGTCTCCGTGGGCTCCGGCGCCCAGGCCCGCATCGCCGAGCAGATCCAGAGCCTCGGCTCGAACCTGCTCGTGGTGCTCTCGGGCTCGATCAACCAGGGCGGCGTGCGCATCGGCGCGGGCTCGCAGCTCACCATCACCGAGGAGGACGCGTGGGCGATCCAGCGCGAGGTGTCGGGCGTCCACGCGGCCGCTCCCGCCATGCGCGGCGGCGGCCAGGTGGTCTGGGGCAACCTCAACTGGTCCACGACCATCCAGGGCGTGACGCCGGAGTTTTTCGAGGCGCGCGATTGGCCGGTGGTAGCGGGCCAGCCCTTCAGCCAGGAGGCAGTGGATGGCGCGACCAAGGTCGCCCTCCTTGGCCAGACGGTGGCGCGCAACCTCTTCGCCGATCAGGATCCCGTGGGCCAGGTGATCCGCATCAAGAAGGTCCCCTTCACCGTGGTGGGCGTGCTCGACAAAAAAGGCCAGACCACCTGGGGCCAGGATCAGGACGACCTCATCGTGGTGCCGCTCTCCACGGCCAAGCGCAAGCTCCTGGGCGTGAGCCAGGCCAACGCGCGCTCCGTCAACTCGATCTCCGTGCGTGTGCGCGACGACGCGGACATCAAGGAGGCGGAGATCGAGACGCGGGAGCTCCTGCGCCAGCGCCACCGCCTCCAGCCGTATCAGGACGACGACTTCTCCATCCGCAACCTCGCCGAGCTCGCCGAGGCCCAGGAGGCCTCCTCGCGCGTGATGACCATCCTCCTCGCCGCCGTCGCCTCCGTGTCCCTCTTCGTGGGAGGCATCGGCATCATGAACATCATGCTGGTCTCCGTGACGGAGCGCACGCGCGAGATCGGTCTCCGCATGGCGGTGGGGGCGCGGGGGCGGGACATCCTCGCTCAATTCCTGGTGGAAGCCCTCACCCTGTCCATGATCGGGGGGGTCATCGGCGTGGTGGTGGGCATCATCGCCTCCTACACCATTCCGTACTTCGCCGGCTGGCGCACCCTGATCAGCGCCGAGGCGATCATTATCGCCTTCGCCTTTGCGGCGGCGGTAGGGATCTTCTTCGGCTTCTACCCCGCCCGCAAGGCGGCCCAGCTCAATCCCATCGAGGCCCTGAGATACGAATGATCACCCGTCTCCTGCCCGCGATGCTTCTGGCTGCCCTGTGGACGAGCCCGGCCCTCGCCCAGACCTACACCTTCACTCCGCAGTCCTCGCGCGACCTGGTCCTCACCTACCAGACGCAGCGCGAGGGCCCCTCCCGCGTCCTCATCCAGGGCGAGGTGCGCAACACCTCGACCCAGGCGTGCGAGCGCATCGTTATCAAGGTGGAAGGGCTCGACGAGAGCGGCCGAGTGGTCAGCCGGGGGCGAGGCTACGTGCAAGGCACCATCAATCCCCGGACCACTGCGCCCTTCGAGATTCGCCTCTCGTCCGCGGGCTCCGAGCGCCGGTACCGGGTCGAGGTGGAGACCTTCGAGTTCGGCGCCCGGCGCGGGAGCGAAGGCCAGTAGGGGTCAGTCCTTGGGGAGGCCGAGCACCCGCTCGGCGAGGATGTCCTTCATGATCTCCGAGGTGCCGCCCGCGATGGTGTCCCCGCGCGAGCGCAGCGCGCGGAACTGCCACCAGCCGTCGTCGACCGCGCGCGGACTGCTCTGCCAGAGCTCCGGGGGGAGCCCGAAGTCCATGCGCGGCGATTCTAGCGTGGGATAATCGGAGGGTGAAGCGGAAACCCGCTCCGCCGTCGAAGCCGGCACCTTCCCCCGCGCCGCCGTCGCCCATGCTCGAGGTGCAGGCCATCGAGGAGCGCTTCGCGCCCATCGTGGCCGCGGTGGCCCGGGTGGCCGCGGGAGGGGAAGCGCCCGCGGTGAAGCTCGAGGGCGCCATGGAGATCATCTTCGGCGCCTACGGTCTCAGCGACGCCGACTTCTCCGAGCTCCTCCTCACGGGCTGGATGCGCACGCGGCACGACAAGCATCACCGCCTCGCCCTCGCCTGGCAGCGCGAACAGCTCCGCCTCTCGCTCGAGGAGATCCTCGTGGCGGGCGCGGCCGCCGGCGCCTTCCGGCGCGATCTCGACGCGGGCGCGGTGGCCGCGGTGATGTTGGGTACCGCGGAGGGCTGCCTGCTCCAGGTGGCGACGCAGGGCGGCGCGGTGCCGCCGGGCGAGCTCGTGAAGACGCTGCTGGGCCTCGTCCTCAGCGAGGCTTGAGCTCGATCAGGTAGCCGTCGGGGTCGCGAATGTAGAGCGATGGGCCGGTGCCGTAGGCGCCCCGCCGCTCCACGACGTCGCCCTCGATCCGCACCCCCTGCCCTTCCAAGGAGCGCCGCAGCGCGGGGAGGTCCGCGCAGCGAATCGAGAGGCAGAAGTGGTCGAGGCCCTCGGTGGACGGCGTGCCCGGCAGGAGGTCGATGAGCTGCTCGCCGAAGCGGAGCTGGAGCAGCGAGATGCGCTCGTTGAAGTGGTCCACCCGACAGCCCAGGATCTCCGTGTAGAAGCGGCGCGAGGCGTCCTGGTCCCTCACCCGCAGCACCACGTGGTCCAGGCCCAGCGGCTCGAAGGGGGTCATCGGCGGCGCACCGTCTCGATCACGACCACGAGGATACCCGAGAGCATGACGATCACGTTGAGGACGCTCGAGAGGCGATGGAGACGGGCGAAGCCCATGGCCGCCGCGGGTTCGCCGCCCGCCGCGCGCGCGGCCTCGTGGGCGGCGGGCAGCACCACCGCCCCCGCATAGAGGGTCAGCGCGAGCATCAGGAGCACCAGCCCCGCCACCGTCCAGTCGAGCCCGCGCCATCCGCCGCCCATCCAGCGGACGCCGAGACCGAAGGCGGCCACGAGGCCCAGGGCGAGGCCGACCCCGTAGTAGCGCGGAAACACCACACTCACGAATCGCCCCGCCGCGTCGCGCTCGAGCGCGCCGAAGGCCGCGGGGGCGACGATGAAGGCGAAGAAGCCCATGGCACCGAGCCAGACGGCGACAGCGGTGAGGGTCAGCTGGCGCATGGCGCGACCATGGGCCCTACCTTAATGGGGGCGACCGGCCACTTCAAGTTGACACCTGCGGCTGCTACTTCTAGCATCGAGGCATGCGCGCTCTCCTGGCGGGGCTGGCGCTCGTGGCCGCGGCCGGCACGGCCTGGGCGGGTTCGCCACTCGTGAACGAGCTCCAGGCCTTCTCCACGCGCTACCACGAGAATCCGAGGAAGATCGACGAGCTGAAGGCCGGCCTCGAGAAGGCCGCGGAGTCCCAGGCCGCCGACGTCGACACCCTCCTCGCCCTCGCTCAGGTGTGCTTCATGTACGGCGACGTGCGTGCCACCACCGAGGACGAGAAGCTCGCCGCCTACGACCGCGGCCGCCAGGCTGCCAAGCTCGCCATCGAGCTCGCCCCGCGCAGCGCTCCCGCCCAGTTCTGGTACGGCACCAACACCGGACGCTGGGGGCAGACCAAGGGCATCATGCGATCGCTCTTCCTCCTGCCCACCGTGAAGGAGGCGATGCAGACCGCGATCGCCATCGACCCCGCCTACGCCCCCGCCTACGCGCTCGGGGGCAGCATCTACTACGAGGTGCCGTCGTACGCGGGCGGCGACCTCGACCGCTCCGAGGCCATGTTCCGCAAGGGCCTCGAGCTCGATCCGCGCTACACCAACATGCGCCTGGGCCTCGCCCGCACCCTCCTCAAGAAGGGCCGCACCGCGGATGCCCGGCGGGAGCTCGAGGCGGTGCTCGGCGAGAAGGCGCCGAGCAATCCCGCGGACTGGGCCGTGAAGGACGTGCCGCAGGCCAAGGCCATCCTCGCCACCCTCGGGAATCGCTCCTGACCGCCCGGCGACCGCCCGTCGCCATCGGACGGGTGATCCGCACCCTCACCCGACACGCCCCGAGCTGGAGAGTCACCGCGCTCGCCGAGGTGACCGCCGAGCGTGACGATCCCTTTCGCGTCCTCATCGCCTGCCTGCTCTCCCTGCGCACCAAAGACGAGACCACGGGGCCCGCCGCCGCGCGGCTGTTCGCCCTTGCCGACACGCCGCGCGCCATGCTCCGCCTCACTCCGCGGCAGATCGAGCGGGCGATCTTCCCCGTGGGTTTCTACCGCACGAAGGCGCGGGTGATCCTGGGCGTCTGCCGCGATCTCCTCGAGCGCTTCGACGGGCGCGTTCCCGACGACATCGATGCGCTTCTCACCCTGAAGGGAGTAGGGCGGAAGACGGCCAACCTCGTGGTGACCCAGGGCTTCAACAAGCCGGGCATCTGCGTCGACGTGCACGTCCATCGCATCTCGAACCGCCTCGGCTACGTGAAGACCCGCAACCCGGAGGAAACGGAGATGGTGCTCCGGCGGCGGCTGCCGCGGCGCTACTGGATCGGCTACAACGACCTGCTCGTGGCCTTCGGCCAGAGCATCTGCCAGCCCGTCTCGCCCAAGTGCTCGGTGTGTCCGGTGAGCGGCGGCTGCCCTCGGCTCGGCGTCACCCGCTCGCGCTAGCCTGGATCATTCACCAATACGCGGAGCGCGAGGCGGGTCGGGGCCCGTCGTCAGGGGCGGGGGAGCGCTCCAGCTGCGTCACCCACTCGCCTGAATCGCCGCCCGCCGGAGCGCTCCCCCGCCACGCCGTCACCCGCCCCGATCGCACGTGCGGCACTCGTGAATAAATCCAGGTTAGCCGCGCAGGCGGCGCAGGAGGGCGAGGGCATCGCGGTCGGCCTTGGGCTCCGGTTCCTTGGGCGTCTCCAGCGCCATGGGCACGCGGGTGAAGCGCCGGTCGCGCATGAGCAGCCGGAAGGCTGCCGGGCCCATGGCGCCCGCGCCGATCTTCTCGTGGCGGTCGAGACCCGAGCCGAGCGGAGCCTTGGCGTCGTTCAGATGGAAGGCGCGCACTCGTCGCAGGCCGATCAGCCGCGCGCACGCTTTCATGGTCGACTGGTAGCCCTCAGGCGTCCGCACGTCGTAGCCCGCGGCGAAGAGATGGCAGGTGTCGAGGCAGACTCCGACCCGCTCCGGTCGGGCCACGGCATCGAGAAGAAGGGCCAGCTCCTCGAAGCTCCGCCCGATGGTCGCCCCGCCGCCTGCCGTGTTCTCGAGCAGCACCATGACGCGATAGCCTCGCGTGCGCTCCAGCACCATGTCGAGGGCGCGGGCGATGCGCGCCACCCCCGCGTCCAGCCCTTCCCCGCGATGTGAGCCGGGATGGATCACCACGAAGGGCAGCTCGAGCATCTCCGCTCGCTCCAGCTCGTCGTGAAAGGCCTCCACCGCGCGCTGCCACTCGCGCGGATCGGCGGCGGCCAGGTTGATCAGATAGCTCGAGTGCGCGAAGGCCGTGCGGATCCCCGTCCGCCGCCTCGCCGCCTTGAACTCTGCCACGTCCTCCACGGTGTAGGGCCGCGCCGCCCACTGGAGCTGGTTCTTCAGGAAGATCTGCACCACCGAGCAGCCGACCTCGCGTCCACGCTCGAGGGCGCGATGGAGGCCGCCCGCGATGGACATGTGGGCGCCCAGCCAGTCGCGCGGCGGCGTGACCCGCCTCTCCCTCATGGGAAGCGCTCGCGCAGCTGCGCCTCGCGGAACTCGAAGAGCGCGGCGAGGCGGCGGCCGACGCCGAGGGCGTGCGCGGCCCGGCCCAGCGGACCCCCTGGGAGACGATAGGTGACGCGATCCTCCATCCACGTCCCGATCGGTCCCAGCCCCGCCCTGAAGGGACCCTCGAGGAAGCGGTGGCGATGCTCCCAGCGCGCGAACGGTCCCCAGAGCTGGACGTCCACGAAGCGGAAGGGCGGATCGAACTCGCGGACCATCACGCGCCACTTCACGGGGACGCCGGCCATGCGCACGGCAAAGTCGAGGAGGGCGCCCGCCTCCAGCCGCGAGGGAGGCTCGGCGAGCCACGTCGGATGCGCCCAGCGCGGCTGCACGGCGGAGAGATTTCGCGGATCGGCGAAGAAGTCGAAGACGTCGGGACGCGGCCGCGGCAGCCAGAGACGCCGCTCGATGATGTAGTCGGCCATGACGGACGCGCTATGATAGGCGGGTGCTCGGTCCCGGTCAAACCGGCGCCTACACGGCGCTGACGCTGATCGCCGCCCTCTGGGGATCGTATCCGGCCTTCGCCAAGCTCGCTCTCGCGGCCTTCCCGCCTCTCGTGCTCGTGGTCCTCCGCACGAGCATCGCCTCCGCCTTCTTGTGCGTGACGCTGTGGCGGCGGGGCGCCGCCGAGTTCACCGCGCTCCGGCTGCGCGACCTCGGTCCCCTCGCCTTCCTGGGCTTCGCGGGCATCTTCGTGTCCACAGGAGGCACGTATCTCGCCATCGCCTTCACCACCGCCTCCAGCGCCGTCCTCCTGCAACCGGTGACGCCCGTCATGGTCGCGGTCGGCGCGCGTTTCTATCTCGGCGAGCGCCTCCATCCCCGCCAGTGGCTGGGGGTGGCCTGCTCGGCCCTCGGGGTGGTCCTCATCATCACCAAGGGAAGCTGGCACGCCGTCACCCACCTCGATCTGCGGCCGGGCGACTTCCTCCTGCTCGTGAGCAGCGTGGGCTGGGCCGCCTACACCGTGTACGGCAAGCGCGTGCTCGCCCGCCACTCGCCCATCGTCGCCACCACCACCGCCTATGTCTTTGGCTCCGCGATGCTGTTGCCCCTGCCCTTTCTCACCGCGCGGCTCTTCCCCGCTCCCGACCTCACCTCCGTCGTGGCCTGGACGGTGGTGCTCTATCAGGCCATCCTCGGATCCGTGGCGCACGTGTGGTGGTACGAGGCCGTGCACCTGGTGGGGCCGAGCCGGTCCGCGGTGTTCCTGAATCTCCAGCCCGTGATCGGCGTCCTGCTCGCGTGGATCATGCTCGGCGAGCGGATCGGGCTGAGCGGCGCCCTCGGCGGGGCGGCGGTGCTGGCGGGGGTGGCGCTCACGTCACAGCGAGTGCGCAACACCCCCGCCCGTTCGGGGAAGGCCCGGGACTAACCGAGCTTCTTGATCTCGGCGAGGATCTTGTCGGGATCCGGCAGCTCGCCTTTTCCGTACTGCTCCACGAAGGCGATCTTGCCGTCCTTGTTCACGATGAAGGTGACCCGGTGGTTGGCGTTCCAGTCCGCCCAGTAGACGCCATACTCCTTGCTCACGGTCCGCTGCACGTCCGAGAGCAGCGGGTAGTGCGAGATGCCGACCGACTTCGCCCAGTTCTCGTGGCTGAAAGGGCTATCCGTGCTGATACCCAGAACCTGGGTATTCGCCGCCTCGAAGTCCTTGATGCGCTTATCGAAGGCGGGCATGCACTTGGATCACCCAGGGGTCCAGTCGAGGGGATAGAAGAGCAGCACCACGTTCTTGCCCTGATAGTCCTTCAGGCTCACTTCCTTGAGCCCGATGGTCTTCATGGTGAACGGGGGCGCGGTGTCCCCGACCTTCAAAATCTTCTCGTCGCTCATTCGGCGGCTCCTCCCTTCGCTCGTCGCGTGTCGCGTCTCGCCTCGATCATATCGGAGCGGCGGCGACCGTTCAATCGCGCGGGCATGCTCGCGGCCGGCTTCCGCTTGCGCGCCCACAGGCTGCGCCGCTTCGACTCCAGGGCAGCGTCCTCCAGCCCGAGGAAGCCGGCGGCGGTGACCACGTGGCCCGTGTCCCACAGGGACCGAAAGCGTTCCGCATAGCTCTCCGTGCGAAGCGCGTGATGATCGAGGATCACCCGGCAGCCCGTCTGATCGATCACGCGCAGGAGCTGGTCGACGCCGTGATCGATCACGGCCGAGCCGAGCTGGTTCTCCAGGTAGGCGGGCGGACCGGACAGGTAGAGGAGATCGGGGCGCTCACGGATCAGGTACGCCGCGGCCACCGCGGAGAGCGGCCCCTGGACGTCGGAGGCGTGCACGAAGCGCTTGCCCTCGCGGAGATCGGTGATGGTGAGGGCGACCACGTAGCCGAGGCTCGTCCCCTCGGTGCCGTGGGCGAGCGGCGGCGAGGCGGAGAGGCGCGCTTCCGCCGTCTCCAGCACCCTGCCCTCGGCCGGGTCGAGGCGGCAGTCGCGCTCGATCGACTTCCACAGCTCGACCGCGCGCTGGGCCTGGCGCGGATTGATCATGCGCCGAGCGTCCTTGGCCCACACGGTGCGCCCACGGTAGAGCCCGGGGTCGTGGCGGAAGTGATCCTCGTGGTAGTGGCTCAGGAAGATCGTTCCCACCCGCAGGGCATAGGCCGAGATACGGTCGTTGGCCCGGCGCAGGGCCTCCCACTCCTCGTCGGCGGGCGGCAAGCCGAAGCGGTTCGGCGCCAGCACCGCGCCGGGATCGATGAGGACACGCGTCTGACCGCACTCCACGTACGTGGCCATCGAGCGCACCCCGAGCGAGTCGGCGGCGAGCGGGACGACGTTCACGCGCAGCGGCCGCCGTCGACGATGAAGGGGCTCCCCGTGACCATGGCCGCGTCGTCGGAGGCGAGGAAGAGCGCAGCCTTGGCAAGGTCGTCGGGCCGGTTGAGCCGTCCCAGCGGCACCGTCGCCGTGTAGCGCTGCATCCCCTCGTCGTCGATGGCCTTCTTGCCCATGAAGGTGGGAAGCATGGGCGTCTCGGTGGCCACTGGCGCGATGACCACCACACGGATACCGAAGGACGCCAGCTCCACGGCGAGGCTCTGTCCAAGCACGGTGACGGCGCCCTTGGAGGCGGCGTAGCACTGCCCGCCCGGCCTCGGCCTGAAGGCGGCCGTCGATCCCGTGATGAGGATGACTCCGCGCTTCTGCTTCTTCATGACGGGCACGGCGAACTTCGCCCCGAGGAACACGCCCTTCACGTTGACGGCCATGATCTTGTCGAAGGTGCTCTCGTCCATGTCCTCCACCGGCGTGGGCCACTGCGGCACGCCCGCGTTGGCGAAGAAGACATCGAGGCGCCCCCAGCGGGCGGTGGTCTGCGCCACTGCCTCGCGATTGTCCTCCGCGCGGCTCACATCGGCGGTGATGGCGAAGGCCTGGCCTCCCGCCTTCTCGATCTGCTCCACGGTGGTGCGGGCGGCGTCGGGTTTGAGGTCCACCACGGCGACGCGCGCGCCTTCCTGCGCGAAGAGAAGTGCCGAGGCCTGTCCGATGCCTGACCCGCCGCCCGTGACGATGGCCACCCTGTCCTTGAGCTTCATGCCACCTCTCCTTTGCGAGGTTTGGATTCCTTCACGTCGGCGACGCGGCCGCCCGTGGCCTGCACCAGCTCGTCGGGCGTCAGCGGGAACACGCACTCGGGCACACCCGCGGCGGCATAGATGAGCGGATGGACGAGCAGATCCTCGTCCAGCCAGATGGGTATCGCCTGCTCGTGGGCGAAGGGGGGGACGCCCCCGATGGCATAGCCCGTGGTCTTCCGGACCAGGTCCGCGTCCGCGCGCTTGACCTTGCCGCCCGCCAGCTTGGCGAGCTTCCGCTCGTCCACGCGATTGATCCCGGAGGCCACCACCATGACGGGCGCGCCGTCGACGGTGAAGACCAGCGACTTCGCGATCTGTCCCACGCCCACGCCGACCGCGTCCGCCGCCTGCTGCGAGGTGCGCGCCTCCACGGACAGCTCGACCACGTTGCGCGTGAGGCCCAGGGCAGCCAGCGCGGTTTGGAAGCGCGAGACGGCGGGCTTCACGCGCACCTAGAGGGCGAGCTCGGCCATGAGGCGCAGGGCCTCGATCTGGCCGACACCGCAGATCAGCGTGGTCACGCCCGAGGTCTTCCAGACCTGGAGGCGCTCGCGGATCCGCTCTCGGGGGCCGCACAGGGCCACCTCGTCCACGAGGGCGTCGGGCACCGCGGCCGCCGCCTCGTCCTTCTTCCCCGCGAGATAGAGATCCTGGATGCTCTTGGCCGCCGCCTCGTAGCCGTAGCGGCAGACGAGATCGTTGTAGAAGTTCCGTCCCCGCGCGCCCATGCCGCCCACGTAGAGGGCGAGCCGCGGCTTGATGGTAGCGCGACAGGCCGCCACGTCGTCGCCGACCACCACGGGCACGGTGGGCGCGATGTCGAACCGGGCGAGCGACTTGCCGCCTCCCGCCCGCGCGAAGCCCTCGTCGAGCGAGCTCCGAAGCACCCCGAGCCGCTGCGGCGAGAAGAAGATGGGCAGCCAGCCGTCGGCAATCTCCGCGGCGAGGGCCACGTTCTTGGGGCCGATGGCGGCGAGGTAGATGGGGATGTCGGCCCGCCCGTGGAGAATGGACTTGAGCGGCTTGCCGAGGCCGGTGGCGTCGGCGCCCACGTAGGGGATCTGGTAGTACTGCCCCTTGAACTCCACGGGCTTCTCGCGCCGCCACACCGAGCGCACGATCTCCACGTACTCGCGCGTCCGCGCGAGCGGCTTGCCGAAGGGCACGCCGTGCCATCCTTCCACCACCTGCGGCCCGGAGACGCCCAGGCCAAGGAGGAAGCGCCCCCCGGAGAGCTGATCCAGGGTGATGGCGGTGGTGGCGGTGAGCGTCGGCGTTCGTGCGGGAATCTGCATGATGGCCGTGCCCACGTGGATCTGCTTGGTGAGGGCGGCGACCCAGGTGAGCGTAGTGACGGCATCCGAGCCGTAGGCTTCCGCGGACCACACGGAATGAAAGCCGAGGCGGTCCGCCTCCTGCACCAGCGGCATGTTGATGCGGAGGGCGGAGCCGGAATACCCCATGTTCAAACCGAGGCGCATGTCATCCTCCGTGCCGGCGAAGTCTCTCGACGGCCTGTCGCGGACCCTGCCAGCGGAATCGTCCGAGCGGCACGCGGCCGCTCCGCAGCGCCACCCCTTCCTGCTGGAGCAGGATGCGCTGGGTCATCATGCTGCCCACCGCCGCGCGCCGGCTGATCTCTCCGCGCGCGTTTACCACGCGATGCCACGGCACCCCCGTGGGGCAGCTCCGCATCGCGCGCCCCACCATGCGGGCCCGCCGGGGCCAGCCGAGCCACGAGGCGATCTGACCATAGGTCGCCACCCGCCCCCGCGGAATCTTCGCCACCTCGCGCCACACGCGCCGCTGGAACTCGATCACGACCGCTCTCCGAACTGCAGCTCGTACAGGCGCGCATACCGCCCACCCTGGGCGAGGAGCTCGGCGTGCCGTCCCGCCTCGCGGATGCACCCGCGATGGAGCACGAGGATCCGGTCCGCCGTGTGGATGGTGGACAGCCGATGCGCGATGGCCACGCTGGCCCTTCCCCGCAAGAGCTCCTCGAGTCCCGCGCGAATCAGCGCCTCCGATTCCGGATCCACGCTCGACGTCGCCTCGTCGAGGGCGAGGACGGCCGGATTATAAAGGAGCGCGCGGGCAATGGCCAGCAGCTGGCGCTGACCGTGCGAGAGATTTTGGCCGCGCTCGTGGACGACCTCGTCGAGCCCGCGCGGAAGCGTGGCGATGACGCGGTCCGCGCGGGCGGTGCGCAACGCACCCTCGAGCGCGGAGGGAGAGGTCGCCTCACCCGCGCCCACGCGCAGGTTCTCCTCCACCGTGCCCGTGAAGAGGAAGACCTCCTGCGGGATGACGCCGACGTGGCGGCGGAGGGCGTGGAGATCCCACTCGCGCACGTCACGGCCGCCCACCAGCACCTGCCCTCGCGAGACGTCATAGCCCCGCGTCATGAGCCGCACGATGGTACTCTTGCCCTCGCCCGTCGGCCCCACCAGCGCCACGCGCTCCCCCGGCGCGACGGTGAACGAGCAGTCGCGGAGCACCCACTCCTCGCCCTGATAGGCGAACCACACGTTGCGAAACTCCACCGCGGGCGCGCTGGGCACCGCCTCGTGCGCGCCCGCCCCGGGCGCGCGCACGATCGGATTGGTGTCGAGGAGGCCGAAGATGCGCTCGGCGGCCACCGTGGCCGCCTGCATCACCGTGTACTTGGCGCCCAGGTCGCGGATGGGGAGGAAGAAGCGCGCGGTGTACTCGAGGAAGGCCACGAGGCCGCCGAAGGTGAGCGCGTTCGCCATCACTTGGCCGCCGCCGTACCAGAGGAGGAGGGCCACCCCCATGGATCCGATGGCCTCCACGCCCGCGTAGAGGAGCGCGTCGAAGAAGGTCGACCGGAACTGGGCGCGGCGCAGATCGGCGTTGAAGCGGCCGAACAGCTCCGCCTCGCGCTGCTCGCGGGCGAAGAGCTGGATCACCGCCATGCCTTGGAGCGATTCCTGGAGGAAGGCGTTGAGGCGGGCCAGGCGCGTGCGCACCGCGCGATAGCTGTCGCGCGCCTTGATACGGAAGTACGCCGCCCCGAGGCCGAGGATGGGCACCAGCACGAACGTCACCAAGGCCAGCTCCCAGTTCAGGAGGAGCATGAGGACGACGATGCCCCCCAGGGTGAGCACGTCGCTCGCCACGGCCATGGCGCCGCTCGCGAAGAGCTCGTTGATCGCCTCCACGTCGGTCAGCACGCGCGTCATGAGCCGCCCCACCGGGCTCCGGTCGAAGAAGGCGGCGTCCTGGCGCTGGAGATGCGTGAAGAGCGCAGCGCGCAGGTCGTACATCACGCGCTGGCCCAGGGTCTGGGTGAGGAAGGACACGGCGACACGGAGCGCGTAGAGGCCGAGGAGGCAGGCGAGATAGGCGGCCGCCACGCGGCTCAGGCCCCGCCAGTCGCCGGCCAGGATGTTCCGGTCGATGGCGATCTTGACCAGCCAGGGTTGGAGCAGCTCGAGGCCCGCGATGCAAGGGAAGAGAACGAGGGAGAGATAGATGAGCCCTCGATGCGGGCGCACCATTACCCAGAGCCGGCGCATGAGGCGCTGGTCGTACGCCTTCCCTAAAATGTCGTCATCCGTATGCGGGGGCCTCGACCTGGCCCCCGCACTCCCCCCATCTCGCGCCTCGCCGCGCCAGGGGCGCGCCGCCTCTGCTCCCGACCCTTCTCGGTTCCTCATCGCCCCGTGCCCATGCGCCTCGACCTGGCCCCCGCACTCCCCCCGTCTCGCGCCTCGCCGCGCCGGGGGCGCGCCGCCTCTGCTCCCGACCCTTCTCGGTTCCTCATCGCCCCGTGCTCATGCGCCTCGACCTGGCCCCCGCACTCCCCCCGTCTCGCGCCTCGCCGCGCCGGCGGCGCGCCGGCTCTGCTCGTGGCAACGCCCCGGTCAGTCATTGGCGAGCTCTTGCTCGATCTGCTGGATTCGCCACAGACGGGCGTAGAGGCCAGCGGCCTCGAGGAGCTCGGTGTGCGTGCCCTTCTCCACCACTCGGCCCTCCTCGAGGACAACGATCTGATCGGCCTCCTGGGCGACCCGCAGGCGGTGCGTCATGACGAGCGTGCTGCGTCCCGCCACCGCGGCGCGGAGCGAACGGAGGATCTCCGACTCCTTGCCCGCGTCCACCGCGGAGAAGACGTCGTCGAGGACCAGGATCGGCGCCTCCGGGACGAGCGAGCGGGCAAGCGCGATGCGCTGGCGCTGGCCCCCCGAGAGGGTGAGGCCGCGCTCGCCGACCACCGTCTCCCAGCCCTCGGGAAAGCCCTCGATCTCCGGGCCCAGGCCCGCCGTCTCCGCGGCCGCGCGCAGCCGAGCCTCGGGGGCCATCTCGTCACCGAGGGCCACGTTGTCACCGATGGAGCGCGAGAAGAGGAAGGCCTCCTGCGGCACATAGCCCATGGAGCGCCGCAGCCGGGCGCGCGGCAGGTCGCGCACGTCGACCCCGCCCACAAAGACGGTGCCGGGCGGCGGCTCGTAGAGACGGCTCACCAGCGCGCCCAGCGTGGACTTGCCGCTGCCCGTGGGCCCGACCACGGCGACCAGGGCGCCCTCGGGCACGGTGAAACTCACGTCGAACAGCGCGGGTTGCCGGCCGTCGTACGCGAAGTCCACGCGCCGGAACTCGATGGGGCCCGTGAGGAGCGGCGTGCCCGCGGCGACTCGCGCGTCGGCGTCGTGGCCGGGCTCGTCGAGGATCTCCGCGATGCGCACCATGGCGGCGAGCCCGCGCTTCAGATTGGCGAGGGTCCAGCCCAGCGCGATGGTGGGCCAGGCCAGGTGCGCCAGGTATCCGCTGAAGGCCACGAAGGCGCCGAGGGTGACGCGCCCTTCGAGCACGGCGTGCCCGCCCACCCACAGCACGATCAGCGCGCCCAGGCCGGAGATGAGGCCGAGCATGGGGGAGAAAGCGGCCTGGGTGCGCGCGAGGCGGATCCCGCGCGCCAGATAGTCCCGGTTGAGGCGCTCGAACGCCCGGATCTCGCGCGCCTCCATGGTGTAGGCGCGGACGACGGCGGTACCCGTCAGGTTCTCCTGCACCTTGGCGGAGAGCGTACCGAGCTGCTCCTGGAGCGCGGTCGACTCCACCTCGACGCGATGGTTGAAGCGCCGCGCGAGGAGCACGAGGATCGGCGAAGGCGCGAGCGCCCAGATGGTCAGCCGCGGGTCGATGATCCACATGGCAGCGAGCGTGCCCGCGAAGGTGAAGGTCGTGCTCACCAGCATCACCGCCCCGAAGCCGGCCAGCGCGCGCAGCGCCTGGATGTCGTTGGTGGCGCGCGACATGACGTCGCCCGTGCGATGAGTCAGGTAGAAGGCGGACGGTAGTGTCTCCAAGTGACGGTAGAGATCGCGGCGGACGTCGTGCTCGACCCACTGTCCCGCTCCGAGCATGGCGAAGCGCGAGCCGAGCCTTGACACGCCGTGCAGCAGGGCGAGGCACACGATCACCGCAGCGTGCGAGAAGAGGCGGCCGTCGTTCGCGCGCAGGCCGTCGATGGCCTGCTTCACCTGCCACGGGATGCCCAGCGAGAAGGCCGTGGCCAGGGCGAGGCACGCCACCCCCACCGCGTAGCGGGCGGCATAGGGACGGAGATAGCCGAGGATGCGCCGAGTGGGAGACACCCGGCCAGTATACCGAGGCTAGACGCCGGGGGCGGCGGGCGCTCCGTCGAGGTGGGGCCGCAAAGCCGCGTACACCGCGAAGAGCATGGGCGTGGCGATGCCGTAGCGCTCCCCGAGAGCCACGGCATGCCCCTGGAGCGCCTCCAGCTCGAGCTGCTTGCCGTGCGTCAGGTCGTAGTAGAGCGAGGAGTAGGCCTGGGCGCCGATGGCGTCGAGGGTCGTCATGGAAGCATCGACCACGCCGAGACCCAGGTTCACGCCGGAGGCCTTGGCGAGGGCCGCCAGCTCCTCGAGGAGCAGACGGTACAGGCGCCGCGTCTCCGGCACGGTGCGGATGATCCCCGTGGGACAGCGCGTGAGGGCGGTCATGCCGGAGTGGGCGACCAGAGAGACGTACTTGGTCCAGAGCGTCCGCCGCACGTCGCTGGAGAGCTCGCAGGGGATGCTCGCACGACGGCACGCCTCGAGGAACGCCCGCGCGCGCCGACTCCCGCCCGTCCATCTCGCCGAACTGGATGCGCCCGAGGAGGCTGTGCTGGATCACGCCGGGCGACTCGATGGTGGCGAAGACCTGGGTCATCCCGCCCAGCACGCGCCCCTTGCCCAGGATGGCCTCAAGCTTGTCCTCGTTGTCCACGCCGTTCTGGATGGACAGCACGCCGGTGTCGGGGCCCAGCACGGGCGCGAGGGCGCGCGCCGCCGTCTCCGTGTCGAAGGACTTCACGCAGAAGAGCACGAGGTCCGCAGGCGCCAGCCCGTCGAGGCGCTCCACCGCGGGCGCCTGCACCACCCACTCCCCTTCGGGCGCGGACTTTACGCGGAGACCATGGCGCCGGATCGCTTCGAGGTGCGCCCCGCGCGCCACGAAGGTGACGTCCTCGCCTACCCGCGCGAGCTTCGCTCCGAAGAAGCCGCCGGTGCCGCCCGAGCCCATCACCACGATGCGCATGGCTCTCCGTCGTTCGTTCGAGATGTGGTGCCTGCCCACCTTCGGCGAAGCGTCACCCGCTGTCAAGGCGGGCGCTGTCAAGACGGGCGTGTGCTACGCTCGTGCCGACATGGCCGAGCCTTTTCTCGAGGTCGCGGTGGACGCCGCCCGTCGCGCCGGCGCCCTCCTCCTCGATCGCTTCGGCTCGCTCCGCCAGATCCGCTACAAGGGCAGTCCCAGCAATCTCGTGACGGAGATGGACCGCCAGGCGGAGGCCCTCGTCATCGAGTGCCTGCGCTCGCGCTTCCCCGATCACGCCATTCTCGCCGAGGAGGGCGGCGCGCGGCCGGGCTCGCCCACGCATCGGTGGATCGTCGACCCGCTCGACGGCACCACCAACTACGCCCACGGCATGCCTTTCTTCGCCGTCTCCATCGCGCTCGAGATCGAAGGGTCGGTGCAGCTGGGCGTCGTCTTCGATCCCAACCGCGACGAGTGCTTCACCGTCGTGCGGGGCGAGGGCGCCTTCCTCAACGATCAGCCGCTGCGGGTCTCGGACACGCCCACTCTCGACGAGAGCCTGCTGTCCACCGGCTATCCCTACGACATCCGGCGGACCCGTGACAACAACCTCGCCGAGCACGCGGCCTTCATGGTCCGCTGCCGGAGCGTGCGCGAGATGGGCTCGGCCGCCATCAACCTGGCCCTCGTGGCCGCGGGCCGGCTCGACGGCTTCTGGGAGCTCGTCCTCGGCCCCTGGGACGTGGCGGCGGGATGCCTCATGGTCGAGGAGGCGGGAGGCCGCGTCACCACTCCCGCGGGCGGCCCTGTGGACCTGGGCCGCCCCGCCGTGGTCGCCTCCAACGGCAAGATCCACGACGAGATGCTGGCCACGCTGCGAGAGGTGCGCGCTCAGGCCCCCAGAGGGTAGCGTCGCCCGCCCACCGTCACCGAGGCGGGAGCGCCCGCTGCGCCCGGCTCCATGTGCTGGAGCAGCTGCCACGCCGCCGCGCGACTGAAGCGCGCCTCGAAGCGCCCGCCCTTGACCCGGCAATAGGGCGCATCCCCGGCCCCCAGCCTGAGCGTGGCCGGGTCGAGAGGCTCTCGCGTCAGATCATTCAGCGTCAGGGTGAAGCCCTCTCCTGCGGGCTCCAGGCGCACGATCGAATACGGCGCGTCCTCCACCTCCACGGGCACGCGCACGGGCCCGATCTGGATGAAGTGGCCGGTCGCGTCCACCTGGAGCGCGTCACGCAGGCTTCCGAGGATGCCCTCGTGCGTCACCTCCTCGTCCTCGTGGAACCAGACGCCCTCGCGGTCGATGCGGATGCGCGGCAGTTTCCAGGTCGAGGGATCACTCGCCGGGGTCATGCGAAGGCCGCCGCGCAATAGGTGACGGCGCCCTGCGGGTCGGGCCACTGGCGGTAGCGGAGGAGCTCGCCGCGGATACCCGGCAGGGCGCGGAGGAACGCGTAGATGGGCGAGAGGCCGCAGATGCGACGGCTGTCCCCGTCGGCCGCCACAGAGGCGAAGAAGGCCGCGGGCTCGGATGCCGTCACCGCCTCCAGCATCTTCTGGTCGTCGCGGGCCACGCGCTCGAGGAAGGCCGGGGCGTTCGGCTCCGCGTCGCCGAAGTGCGGCCCGACGTGCGCGAGATCGACGCCGGCGATGACGCACACGCGCCGCCCCGAGGCGCTGATGGTCTCGCCCAGCGCATCCAGGAAGCGCGGCACCCGAGGATCGCCCTCCGCGTCGGCGCCCGTCCTGATCGCCTCGTGCAGGAACGAGGCGAGCACGGGGAAGATCGTGAAGGGCCGGTGGCCGAGCAGCCGCCGGAGCATCACCGCCTGGAACTCGATCGAGTGCTCGTGGCGGTGCGCGGCCTGTGACGTGAGCAGATCGTGGCCGTAGCGCCGGGACAGCGCCTCGAAGAAGTCGGCGTCCACGGGCGCGGGCCCGAGCGGCGTGTCGTAGGGCTTGAGGGTCACCGCGAAGGGATCGGCCATGCCCGCGTGGCAGGTGCCGAGGACGACGAAGAGATCTGCGTCGGAGCGCTCGACGAGCGCGCGGTATGCCCAGGCATAGGTCGGCCCGCCGCGGTGGAAGTCGATGTGCGGAGCGATCAGGCCGCGAAGCTTCGGTGCGCCCGGACTCGGGACGGGGAGCCCGGGCCCGTCGCCGTGAACGAAGAAGGCGTCGATCTGGCCCTTGAGATCATCGGGTGCATCCGCGTACGCGCCACCCGCATGGGCGGCGGCCCGCGAGGGAGCGGCGAGCCACGCTTCCTCGATGGCCCGGCGTCGCGCCTCGAAGCCCAGGCTGTCCAGGAAGCCCGCCTCGTCGAGGCGCTCGGCGAAGCGCGCGATGTCCTCCGGCGCGGGTGCGGGGTCGCCGTGGCGGGCGCGGACGATCTCGTGGATCTCGATCACTGACCGCTCTCCGTCGAAGAGGGACACGATGTCGAGAGCGGGAATGGGCAGGAGGACGACCTGCTCGGTGAATCCTCCCGGATCGCGGAGGCCGATGAGCCGCTCGCCGTCCTGCTCGACCGGAAACGCCTCCAGAGCCCGCAGACGCGGGCGGTCCGCGCCGGCCATGCGGGGAGCCTAGGCTTCCAGGTATTTCAGAGCTGCTGCGGCATAAATCTTCGCCGCGTCGACAATCTCATTGGCTTCCACGTACTCGTCGACCTGGTGCGGGATGAGCCGGTTGCCGGGGCCGCAGGTGACGATGGGAATGCCGAGCTCCATCCTCAAGATCGTCCCGTCGGTGGAGCCGGGGACCCCGCCGTAGCGGGGCGGCTTGCCCGTCGCCTTGCGCACGCCGTGGACCATCGCCCGTACCACGGGCTCCGACTTGTCCACCCGCGTGGCGAGCCGGAAGGCATTCACGGGCTCCCATTCGAGCTTCACGCCGGGCAGGTCGCCTTCCGCCTGGCGGCACAGCGCATCGAGCTCGGCTTGGACCCCCTCGGCGCCGATGCCCGGCGTGAGCCGCACGTCGAGGGTCATCTCGGCAAGGGCGGGAATGACATTGGACTGCGGCGTGCCGACGCCACGCGGCGGCCCCTGGATGATGGTGGGCGTCACCGTGGGAGGCTTGAGATAGCGGCTCCGCTCGCACTGGCGGCGGATGCGCTTCTCGAGCCCGGGCGCCTGGCGGAGGACGGCGCCGAGGGCCGCGATGGGATTGACGCCTGCTTCCGGCATGGCGCCGTGGGCCATCTTGCCGCGCGCGCGGATGCGCGCCCACACCACGCCGCGCTGCTCGAGGCAGAGCTCGTTCTCCTCGGGCTCACAGATGATGGCGGCGTCCAGCTCCCGGCCCGCCTCGGACTTGACGAGGTGCCGCACGCCGATCATGGCGTCCTCCTCGTCGACGAGAGCGCCTACGACGAGCTTTCCCCCCGGCGTGACGGCGGCGCGCTTGAAAGCGGCGAGCGCGATCATGGCTGCGGCGAGCCCGCTCTTCATGTCGGCGGCGCCGCGGCCATAGATCCGCCCGTCGTGCATCTCGGCGGCGAAGGGCGGCCAGGTCCAGGCCTTGGGATCGCCCTCGGTGACGACGTCGGTGTGCCCTTCGAGGAGGAGGCAGCGCCGTCCGGGTGACTTCTCACCGATCCAGGCGAGCACGTTCGGGCGTCCCGGTGCCACCTCCTGGATCTGCACGGGGAGCCCCTCGCGCTCGAACCACGAGGCGACGAAGGCCGCGGCCTCCGCCTCGGTGGCGCCGGGCTCCCCGGAACGGTAGACGCTCGGGATGCGGACGAGGGCGCGGGTGAGCTCGACGACCTCCTCGGCGTTGATGCGCTCGAAGACGCGCGCGAGCTCTCTCACAGCGGCGCGGGCTACTCCAGCGGGAACGACAGGATGATGGCGTCGAGGCGGATCACGCGGTGCTCTTCGCCCGCCAGGTAGAAGAAGTGACCCTCGATCTCCTCGGGATTCTCCTCGAACGCGACCACGCTCTTGATCGCCGGCATCTCGCGGAAGGCGTTGGCGCCCTCGTCGAAGCCGTCGCCCCGCCCCACCACCTCTCCGTATCGGATCGGCGATCCCTTGGGACAGTGCACGCGCACGTCCGCGGGTGGCTCGGGCATGAGACGCACGAGCAGGTTGATGCCGAAAACCTGGAAGGGTATGGTGTTCATGTCGCCATCCTACCACACCCGCTCGCGGCCTCTGCCCGCGGCCGCTCCGCTCGCCCGGTCAGTCGCCTACTCCGGGGAGCGCGCACTGGCTGCCCGGCTTCTCGATGCCCTCGAGCTTCGCCTCCACCCGATTGAGGACGGCGCCGGCCTCGTCGTACTTGTTGCGCGCGTTGGTCAGGTGCCGCCCCACCACGTCGAAGCTCTCGCGGAAGCGGTCGAGGTCGCCGCCCAGACGCGTGAGGCGCTCCTGAATCTCCTGGGCGCTCCGCTCGATGGCCAGGCCGCGCAGGCCGAGCACGATCACCCGCAGGTAAGCGTAGAGGCTGTTCGGCGACACAGGAATGACGCGGCGGGCCGCCGCGTAGACCGCGGGCGGGTCCTCCTCGCTCGCCTCGTCGCGGCTGATGGCCTCGAAGTACACGTTCTCGGCGGGAATGTACATGAGGGCGAAGTCGAAGGTGCCCTCGTCGGGGAGGATGTAGCGCTTGGCGATCTCGTCGGCCCGCGCCTTCACGTCGCGCACGAAGGCCCGGCGGGCCTGGCGACGCGCCGCCTCGTCGGTCTCCTGGAGGAGGCGCTGGAAGTTCTCCAGGGGGAACTTGGCGTCCACGGGCACGATGCGGTCCCCGATGCGCACGATAGCGTCCACGCGGTCGCCCGTGCTGAACTGGTGCTGGAGGGCGTAGTGCTCCCGGGAGAACATCTGGGCGAGCATGTTCTCGAGGAAGGTCTCGCCGAGGCCGCCGCGCACCTTGGGCGACTTGAGGATCTGCTCGAGGCCGGCGATGCTGCGCCCCACGTCGAAGATACGCTGGTTCGCCTCGCCCATCTTGCCCAGGCTCCCCTGGACGTCGCCGACCACCCGGCCCACGTGCTGGAGCTCGCGCTGCACGCTCGCCCCCACCTGCCCCATCTGCGCCGTCATCTGGGCGGAGAACTGGGCGAGCTCCTGCCGCACGGTGGTGGTGGTCTCCGCGAGCCCCTTCTGCGCCTCGTTCCGCGCAGCTTCGACCTCGCGCTGGAGCAGCAGCATAGCCTGATCGGGCTCGCCCCGGCGTGCTTCCATCTCGCCGAGACGCGCGGCGAGCCGGAAGAGAGCCCAGCCCGTCACCGCCACCGCGCCCGCCAGGATCACGAGGAGGACGGCGCTCCACCACGGCATCACGAGCTCCTCCGGGGCAGGCGCCGGTCGCGCCAGTGGACGCAGACAGGCCGGAGCCGGCACGGCTCGCACACCTCCACGTCGCGGCGGTTCAGGCACTGGCCGGACATGCGCTTGTGGCAGAGCGCGAAGTCGTACCTCACGGGGTCGTCCGGGTCGAGCCGCCTCAATCCGGCCGTGATCTCCTCGACCATGCGCCAGTTACGGCTGCGCCGCCTCGTGAGGCCGATGGACCGAGCCATGTTCTCGATGTGGGTGTCCACGGGCATGAGCAGGGCCGAGGGCGGGACGCCGCGCCAGACGCCGAAGTCCGGCGCCTCCCGCCGGATCATCCAGCGCAGGTAGAGATGGAGGCGCTTGCACGCGCCTCCCGTCGAGGGCAGCGGGAACCAGTGCTTGAAGCCGTAGGAGAGCCGCCGGCGCGGAAAGATCGGGGAGAGGTCCTGGTCGAGGAAGCCCTGAGAGAAGTGCTCGAGGGCCAGGCCCACATGGGCATGCGAGGGCGAGTAGCCCTCGAGGAAGAAGGCCTCCAGCGAGCCGTGGCGCGCGAGGAGCCGCTGGGCGGCGAGGCAGAAGGCGAGCACGTCGCGCTCGCGATTGAATCGATAGCGGAAGCCTGCGAAGAGCCGCGCGTGCTTCTCGAGGTCGAAGCTCCACACGAAGCGCGCGGGCGAGTCGCCCATGCGCTCCAGCACCCACGAGATCCAGGGGCCAAAGAGATCGACGCGGCCGTAGGCCAGGCAGGAGGCGAGGAGCCCGACCAGCTCGACGTCGGTGGGATTACGGTAGCGCGCGGGAAACTGGATCGCGTCCTGCTCGACGCGTCCGGCCCAGTCGAGCTCGCGGCAGAGCTCGTCGAGGGGCTGCTTGAGTCTATGCGGGGCGGGCATCCATGCGCCTATGGACGGGATTCTAGCACGCAGGTCGTGGGCGCCCTCGCAGCAGTTGCCGCGCTCGCTCGCACGTTGCTATCCTCCGGGCCGGGAGGACACGTCATGATCAAGGTCGGCATCGTCGGGATGGGGGTCATCGGCAGCCACGTCGCGGACGCCATCACGAAGGGGATTCCGGAGGTCACGCTCGCCGGCGTCACCGTGCGCGATCCCGCCAAGGCCAGCGGCTATCGCGCCCTCGCTCTCGGCGCGCTCATCCGAGAGTCGGACCTCATCCTCGAGGCGGCGACCCAGGCCGCCCTCCGCGAGTTCGCCCCCACCGTCCTCACAGCGGGCAAGCACCTCATGGTCCTCTCCGTGGGAGGCCTTGTGGGCACGCTCGACGAGTGGGCGCAGCTTGCCGAGAAGCACGGCTGCCGCATCCTGGTCCCCTCCGGCGCGGTGGCGGGGCTCGACGGCATGAAGGGAGCGCGCGAGGCCGGCATCACCTCGGTGACCATGGAGACACGCAAGCCGCCGAGGGGCCTCGCGGGAGCGCCGTGGATCGAGCAGCGGAAGATCGACCTCGACGCCATCACGACGGAGACGCTCATCTTCGAGGGACCGGCCACGGAGGCGGTGAAGGCCTTCCCCGCCAACGTCAACGTGGTCGCCGCGGTCTCGCTGGCCAGCGCGGGACCCGAGAAGACCCGCATCCGCATCTACGCGGTGCCCGGGCAGGAGCGCAACCAGCACCGCGTCACCGTGGAGGGCGAGTTCGGCCGGCTCACCGTGGAGATCGAGAACGTGCCGTCGGAGAATCCGCGCACGGGCAAGCTCTCCTACCTCTCCGCCATTGCGATGCTCCGCGAGCTCGGCGCCTCCGCCCAGATCGGCAACTAGCCCGGGTTCGACGGAATCGCAAGTGCCCGGCTCATCGGTGGCAGGCGCGCGGCCCGGGGTGTACGGTAAGCGATCATCGCCGGCCCGAAAGGAGGATGCCATGGCCAAGCACACATCCAGGGTGAAGCCGGTTCCCAAGGGATATCACAGCGCGACG
The DNA here is from genome assembly GCA_046723845.1 of Candidatus Methylomirabilota bacterium. Classification (GTDB taxonomy): domain Bacteria; phylum Methylomirabilota; class Methylomirabilia; order Rokubacteriales; family CSP1-6; genus AR37. Next base: position 26,104 of record JBKOVG010000226.1, read on the forward strand.
CCCTACCTGATCGTGGACGGGGCGGAGCGCGCCATCGACTTCTACACGCGCGCCTTCGATGCCAAGGAGCTCATGCGTGTCCCCGCCCCCGGTCACCGCATCGGACACGCCGAGATCAAGATCGGCGACTCCGTCATCATGCTCGCCGACGAGCATCCCGAGATTCAGGCGTGCGGGCCCCAGCACTACGGGGGCTCGCCCGTGAGCATCCTGCTCTACGTGGACGATGTCGACGCGCTCTTCCGACAGGCGGTGGCAGCGGGAGCGACGGAGACGCGGCCGGTGGCCGATCAGTTCTATGGTGACCGCTCGGGCAGTCTCAAGGATCCCTTCGGCCACAACTGGCATCTCTCGACCCACAAAGAAGACGTGAGCCTGCAGGAGCTGAACCGCCGCATGGCAGCCATGGCCCAGGCCTAAAGCGCCTGGCCCTCGCGCCCGAGGAGGACACCGCATCGTGGTCACCGCCGACCGCTTCGCCACAGGCATGACCTTCGACGAGTACGTGCGCTTCACCGGCTCTCCGGAGAATCTCTCCCGTGAGGGATTCGACATCCGCCGCTTCAGCTCGGTGCGGCCGCGCATGGACTGGAGTGCATACCTGCGGGAGCGCCACGCCAAGGCCACCCTCGGCCCGGAGCCGGTGGCGGGCATCAAGTGGCTCGCCGCGCAGCCCGGCGGCCCCGCCAAGGTTCTCGTGATCTCGGAGGACTGGTCGTCGGACTGTCGCCGCGACGTGCCGTACCTCGCGCGGCTGGCCGAGGCGGGCGGACTCGAGCTGCGCATCTTCCCCCGTGACGGGGAGTCCATGCTCATGAAGGGCCTGCCCGAGGGCCAGGCCGGCAACGCCGATCTCGTGCGCGAGTTCGCCAACGAGAAGAAGGGGCAGAAGTGGGCGTCCGTGCCCGTGGCCGCCTTCTTCACCACGGACTTCCAGGAGCTGTACCGCTACATCGAGTACCCCGCGATCTATCACAAAGAGCGCGTGGTGGGGCACCTGCGGTCGGCCCGCACAGGAGAGACGGAGGAGCAGACGAAGGCGCGCAGCGGACAAGACATCGCCGCCCTCCTCGCCTCGCCCTTCTTCGACCTGTGGGCGCGGGCGGCCATCTCCGAGATCGTGAGCGCCCTGCACGAGCGGGTGGTGACGGGCGCCTGACGCTCCGGTCGTCAGCGGCGCGGGAACTCCGCGAGGCTCGCCAGCGGATCGTAGCTCTGGTTGGTGAAGCCCTGGTAGTGCAGCACCGTCATCATCCCGGCCGCCTGGTGATAGAGCAGATGGCAGTGGATCATCCAATAGCCGGGATAGAGGGCGTCGAGCTCCACCTTCACTGTCTGTTTCGGCGCGACGAGCACCGTGTCGCGCCGCGCCCCGAGCACCGCCGGGCCGCCCAGCGACATCACCTGGAAGACGTGGCCGTGGAGGTGCATCGGATGGGTCATGGGCGTGCGGTTCTCGAAGGCGATCTCCACGCGCTCGCCCCGCTTCACCTCGAGCGGGGTGATTTTCGGCCACACCTGTCCGTTGAGGCTCCACACGTAGGTCATCATGTCGCCACCGAGGGTGACGCGGAGCCGCCGATCGATGGGGCGGCGGGCGAGCGGATGGAGGGCGCGTAGCTTCGCCTCCTGCTGATTGGTCAACGCGCCCGCCACCCGCGAGGCCTTCGGGCTCAAGGTCGGCAGGGCGGCGCCCCCCGTGGCGAGGACAATTCCCGCCTGGCCGTCGGTGCCCTCGGCCTGGGCGATGACGGGATAGGCGCCGCCGCCGCGGGGGATCTGGACGCGGAGATCGATGCGCTGGGCCACCCCGAGCTCGAAGCGCGTGCCCGGCAGGGGAACGATGTCCTCGCCGTCGACGGCGATGGCCTGGACGCCGAGCTGCCCCGTGCTCACGAAGTAGTTGCTCGAGCTCGACATGTTGATGACGCGGAGGCGCACGCCCTCGCCCTCGGTCACCCGCACCACCTCGGGATCGGTGAGCGAGCGCCGGTTGGCCAGGAACGCATCGTAGGTCACGTCGGTGAGGTCGGGCTTGTTCCCCATGCCCTTCTTCATCGAGCCCCCCATCTTCATGCCGCCCATGGGCGTGGTGCGGAGGGACTCGAGGATGGCCGCGGGATCGCGCGTGGTGAAGTCGTTGAGCATCATCACGACATCCCGCATCGGCTGGGGCGGCCGCTCGTCCTCAATGATGAGCGGCGCCGTCACCATGAGCTGCTCCTGCGGGCCGAAGTGCGAATGCATCCAGTAGGTGCCGGCCTGTACGAGGGGAAAGTCGTAGAGGCGCCGCTCGCCCGGCTTGATGGGCGGCTGGGTCACGTACGGCACGCCATCCTGCCCGCCGGGGAGGATCAGGCCGTGCCAGTGAATGGCGACGGGATCCACGAGACCGTTGTCGAGCGCGACCTGGAAGCGATCGCCGCGGCGGCCGACCCAGCCGAGACGGCCGTCCTCTCGCTCGATGCGATAGGCCTTGCCCACCTGACCATCCACGGTGAGCTCGCCCGGTACCACGCGAAGCCGCACGAACCCAGGAGGCAGGCTGGCCGGTTGCTGCGCGCGAGCGGGGCCCCCGGCGGCCGCTCCGAGACCGCCCAGTGATCCGACGAGGAACGCGCGCCTGTCCATACCCCTCCCCACGTCGGTGCTGCGGGCCCTGCGCGAGACCCTCCGACGTTCCCGGGCGGTCGTGAGACAGCGTGTATAGTACCGCTGCTCTACTCCCTCGCGCTTCGCCGGCCGGCTGTCGTCTTCAAGGGCCGGCGCTCCACCGCGGACGAGCTCTCGAGCATCGCCGCGGCGTGACGATCGCATGGCCCTCGCGCAAGAGCCGAGGCCTAGGCCAGGTCTATCGCTCGACGGATCTCCGCGGCCACCGCGGGCACGTGCGTCGTGACGCAGGTCAGGTGCCCGCCCGGAATGACGCGCACCTCGACGAACGGAGCGACCCTGTCCCAGCCCTGCGTGAGATCACCGGGATGACGGACTGTCTCCTCCTCGGGCCAGAGCAGCACGACCCTGCCGTGATAGGGGCGCGGCGAGTACGCTCTCAAAGCGCGGCCATACACTGAGGTGTACATGGCGACGCTTGGCGAGCGCGCCGGCGCCGCCGCGCTCGTCTGCGGGCGCCGCCTGGACGGGGCTCCTCCAGATGGATCCGATCTCATGAAGGCGGCGACCGTAGTGACGGAGCGTTCGGCGCACCGTCTGCCACCGCGAGGGATCGGGCGACGGGGCCGCGCTTCTGACGTCGGCCGCGATCAGCACCAGGACGGCTACCCCTTCCCCCTCCTCCATCTGCGTGCATGTTCTATCAATAGCATTGCGGCGACGAGGGCCCGAAGAAACTCGATCTCGCCCGGATGGCATACTGCACTGGCATGCTCTCTCCATGCGTCTGCTTCGTCACCTGCCTCACCTGGCCGGACATCTCCGAGAGCGATCGCCACGTCCAGCGAGCCCTCGAAGCACGCGGCATCACCGTGACCGCCTGGCCCTGGAACGGTCCGGCTCCGCCTCTCGGTGACGTCGATTTCGCCGTCTTTCGCTCGAACTGGGACTATCATCACGCGCCCGAGGCCTTTCGCGCGTGGCTCGGCGACTGCGAAGGCCGCGGCGTCCGCTTCTGGAACCCTCCGGACCTCGTGCGCTGGAACCTGACCAAGCGATACCTGCTCGACCTGGAGGAGCGGGGTGTGGGCGTCGTGCCCACCGTGCTGCTGGAGGAGCCCGCAGCCCGGCACCTCCCGGCCGTGCTCGCCCGGCGCCGATGGGACAGGGCTGTGGTCAAGCCCATCCTCGGCGCCTCCGGGTTCGACGAGACCCTCGTGACCAGCGAGACGGCACACGCTGTCGCCGCCGCCATCGACGGCGGGCGAATCCGATGCCCGGCGATCGTGCAGCCCTTCGTGGCGGAGATCCAGACGCGGGGCGAATGGTCGCTGGTCTTCATCGAGGAGGTCCTGACCCACGCGATGCTGAAACGGCCCGCCTCCGGGGACTTTCGTGTCCAGTCGAGCTACGGAGGCACGTCCGGGCGCGCGGAGCCGCCGGACGGCATCGTTGCGGCGGCTCGTCGCGCCATCGAGCGGCTGCCGCTGAGACCCCTCTACACGCGGGTGGACGGCGTCGAAACCGCGGCCGGTTTCCTCGTCATGGAGGTCGAGGTGCACGAGCCCGGTCTCTTCTTCGGCGCTGCCCCCGAGGCCGCTGAAACCTTCGCGGAGGCGATCATCCGGCGGCTGTAGTCGGCTTCCGATTTCACGGTGAGCCCGCACCGGGGTCTTAGCGGCGAGAGAAGCAGCCATCCATCGCCGAGGAGGCCGCCATGGGAGACAAGGAGAAGGTGCTGCGAGATGCGGACGACGCCTACGAGGAGCTGCGGCAGGCCGTGACCGGGCTCGACGACGCGCAGATCCGCACGGTATGGCTCGGAAGCTGGGGTGTGAAGGAGATCCTGACCCACATCTCCGCCTGGGATCGCGAGATGGCCCCTGGCTTCTCGCGGATCGATCGGGGCGAGTCGCCCTACCCGGCGGGCGCCTACGACGACTACGACGCGTGGAACGCTCGCTTCGTCGAGGCGGGGAAGGACGCGTCGCACCGGGACGTGCTGGACATGCTCGAGACCTCGCACCGTGACTTCATCGCTGCGGCCGGCAAGCTGGGGGAGCAGCACTTCGCGGTCGGCGCCAGCGCGAGGGAGCTCTTCGAGTCCATCGTCGCTCAGCACTACCGCGAGCACGCGGCGCAGATCCGGGAGTGGCGAAACGGCCAGCGCTAGCGACGCCGATCGCCCGACCCTCTCGCGCCCATGCGAGATGATCGATCTTCAACTACTCGTACTACGAGGAGGTGCTCGTGGTACGCGTCCACCCGGAGCTGCTCCCGCGCGAGCGGCTGCCCGGCAAGATCCGCCCCGAAGGAGATCTTCGAGGAGCGCTACGCGGCCATCCGCGACTTCGAGCGCTATCTCGTCGACAACGGCATCGTGGTGTTGAAGTTCTTCTTCCGCGTGTCGAGGAAGAGAGTAGAAGGCTCGGCTCCTCGAGCGGCTCGAGAACCCGCGCAAGTTTTGGAAGTTCTCGGGCAACGACGTGAAGGGGCGCCAGTACCGGGACGACTACATCGGCGCCTACGAGAGCATGATCCGCCGCATCGCGACCAAGCGGGCGCCCTGGTACGTGGTGCCCGCGGACAACAAGTGGTTCACGCGGG
>JBKOVG010000360.1:0-8791 GCA_046723845.1 Candidatus Methylomirabilota bacterium
CCGACGGCGCGGCAAGAAATCTCCGTCTCGGTGCTCGACGGCAAGGTCTTCGTGATCGCCGGTTACGACGCGAATGGCCAGTCGACGGCTACGGTGGAGGTCTACGATCCGCGAAACAATGCCTGGCAGAAAGCCGCCCCGCTCCCCATCGCCACGAACCACAATGCCGCCGCCACCGTCAATGGCCGGCTGTATGCCTTCGGGGGGACGAGCCCGCGTGCGTTTGTCTACGATGCTCACCGTGACGCGTGGACCGAGGTGGCGTCGATGCGGTACACGCACGGCGGAACGCCGGCGGTAGCGGTGATCGGCGGGAAGATCTACGTGGCCGGTGGCACCGGGGCCGACATGGTCGGCAACGAACTCGAGGTCTACGATCCGGCAGTGGACAAGTGGCAGGTGCTTGCCGCGATGGGCGTGCCGCGCAACCACACCGCCGGCGGGTCCATCGGAGGCCGATTCTACGTCGTCGGCGGACGTGGGAGTCCCGGCGCCTCGACCGCGCACGAGATGTACGATCCGACGATCAACACCTGGACGACGCGGGCCGCGTTGCCGACCGGTCGCTCTGGCATCGCAGCGGGCGTCGTCGGTGAGCGCCTATACGTGTTCGGTGGCGAGATCCCGCGTCTATTCGGCGAAGTCGAGGTCTACGATCCGGCCACCGACCGATGGCAGGCGCTCGCGCCCATGCCCCAGCCACGCCACGGTATCTTCGCCGGCGTGATCGGGAACATGATCTATCTTCCCGGTGGCGGAACCCGGCAAGGCCTGGGCGCAACCAACGTGAACTCGGCCTTCCGCGTGAGTCCCTGACCGGAGCGTCCGGCCCTAGACCTTCTCGATGACTTCGATCTGGGCGCCGTCGGGGGCCTCGAGAAAGCAGACGCGCCGGCCGCTGGCGCCCGGGGGCAGCTCCTCCAGGATCCTCACTCCGTTCGCGCGGAGACGCGCGAGCGTGTCCGGGTAGTCGTCGGTGTCGAGCGCTACGTGCTCGATCCCGTGGTGCTGCTCGCGCGTCTGTCCATCGACGATGGTCGTGATGTTGAGCGTGAGACCGTGCAGGTTCACGCGGTAGCCGCGCGTGCCGATCTCGGCCACGAACGTCGCGCCGAAGTTGTCGATGTAGAACTGCATCGTCCGCTTGGGGTCACGGGTCTTCAGATGCACGTGATTCACGGCGAAGGTCATGACGCTCTCCTCTGAGTGCTGAGCTACGACCGTCCGGTGATGGAAGCCAGCGCATCGAGCTGCTCGGCGTGACGGCCGACCGGATTCAGCAAGAGGTGGTTCGCACCCATGCTCACGAGCTGCTCCAGCCGCTCCCGCACCTGCTCCGGCGTGCCGTGCACGCCCGAGGCGTCCGCGCCGTCGGGGTTGCGATACACCACGCTGAACCAGCGGTGGAGCTCGGCCCGCGCGACGTCGGGCTTCTCGTCGATCGCCAGGAACACGCGCTTGGAGATCGGGAACTTCGCCGGGTCGCGGCCGGCCTTCTCCAGCGCCTCCTTCAAGATCGGGACGCTGCGCGCGAACGTCACGGTGCTCGAGCCGCCGGAGCCCATCCACGCGTCGGCGATGGCGGCGGCGCGACGCACGGCGTCGGGGTGGTCGCCACCCATCCAGATCGGCGGGTGCGGCTTCTGCACGGGCTTGGGCGCCATGGTGCCGCCCTCGAGCCGGTAGATGCTGCCATGGTAGTCGACCTTCGGCTGGGTCCACAGGGCCTTGATCAGCTCGACGCTCTCCCGGAACCGCCGGACACGGTGCTCCGTTGGGACCTGGAACTCGCCGTAGTGTTGGACGCGACCCAGCCCCACGCCGAGGATCGCGCGGCCGTGGCTGACGTAGTCCAGCGTGGCCACGCGATGCGCGACCTCGATCGGGCTGTGGACGGGCAGGACGATCACGGCCACGCCCACGCGGATGCGCGTGGTGACCGCGGCGGCGTACGTCAGGATCGTCAGCGCGTCAAAGCAGAAGACGTGGTCGATCGTGTTCTCGGTGACCCAGAGGTCCTGGAACCCGAGCGTGTCGGCCCGCTGCGCGACCCGGCGCATCGTGTCCACGTCGATCGGGTCGGGCGAGCGATGGGGCAGCGAGACACCGAGGGGGATCTTCACCCGTCTCTCCTCATGGCTCCTAGTCCTTGATCACCTGACCGTACGGCGGCTTCATCGCGAGGCCAGTGCCGTCCGTGAAGATCTGCTTGATCTCGAGGAAGTCGTTCAGCCCGTGGTAGCCGAGCTCGCGCCCCATGCCGCTCTGCTTGTATCCGCCCCAGATCCCTTCCACGGGCTGGGCATAGTTGTCCCAGATCCAGACCGTGCCCACCCGAAGCCGCCGGGCGACGCGCATGGCGCGCGGGTAGTCGGCGCTCCACACACCGGCGACCAGGCCGAAGTCCACCGCGTTCGCCAGCTCGATCGCCTCGGCCTCGTCGCGGAACGTCGTCACGGCGACGACAGGACCGAAGATCTCTTCCTGGCCAAGCCGGGACGCGTTGTCGACGCCGTCGAAGATGGTAGGCTCGACGTAGTAGCCGTCGTCGTAGCCGGGGCCGGAAAGCTTGTGGCCGCCGGTGACCAGCCGGAACCCCTTGTCCACGCCGAACTGGATGTACTCCTGGACCACGCGCTCCTGGATCGCCGAGATCAGCGGCCCCATGTCGGTGGACGGCTTCGACGGATGCCCGACCTCGATCTTCCGCGTCAGCTCCGCCACGCGAGACAGGAACTTCTCGTGGATGCCCTGCTGCACGAGCAGGCGCGTGGTGGCGCCGCACGCCTGGCCGGCGTTGCGGAACATGCCGAAGATGGCGGCGCGGGCCGCCGCCTCCACGTCGGCGTCGTCGAAGATCAGGTACGGGGCCTTGCCGCCTAGCTCCAGGCTGACGCGCTTCACCTCCATGCCGGCCTGGGCCCCGATCCGCTTGCCCGTCGCGGTCTCGCCGGTGAAGGAGATCTTGTCGACCTTCTTGCTGGCGATGATCTCCGCGCCCACGACGGCCCCCGGGCCCGGCACCAGGTTCAGCACCCCCTTCGGAAGCCCGGTCTGCTGGATGAGCTTCACCAGCTCGTAGGTCGCGGCCGGCGTGTAGCTCGCCGGCTTGATCACGATCGTGCAGCCGGCGGCGATGGCAGGGGCGACCTTCCGCGCGGTCTGCGTCAGGGGGAAGTTCCAGGGCGTGATCATGCCGACCACGCCCACGGGTTCCTTGACCAGATTGATCGTGGAGCCGCTGGGCAGCGTGAAGCTCTCGCCGTAGAGCTTGCCGGCGAGCCCCGCGTAGAACTCGAAGATGTCCGCCGCGGCCGCGATGTGGGGCGTCGCCTGCCGCATCGGCATGCCGACCTCGAGGCTGACGACCCGGGCGAGGCGGTCGGCGTTGTCGCGCACCAGGCGCGCCGTGCGCGACAGCACCTGCTCCCTCAGCTTGCCGTTGTAGATCCAGTTACCCGCGTTGCTGTCGAATGCGGCCCGCGCGGCGTCGATGGCCGCGCGCGCGTCCCCCTGTGTTCCTTCCTCGGCGACGGTCGCCACTTCGCGGACGTTCGCTGGATTCTCTCGCGCGAACCGCCGGCCGCTCGCGGCCTTGCCTTCCTCACCGTCGACGACCAGTGGGCAGTACAGCGGCAACTGGAGGCCTTCCGTCTCTGCAGCCATGGATCACTCCCTCGAGAAGCGTCTCCTGTTGGTGAGTCCCTTAGTTGCAGGGTCGCGGTCCCCAAAAGGATACGCAAATATAAGGCTCGCGGTACTTGGTTTGCCCGAAAAAGTATCTGTTCAGCTGCGCTTGGTCCTACGATCCCACATGCGGTGCAAGGCGAGTATGCTGGGCGGCCACGACCCGCTGAAGGAGCGCCACAGCGCCGTCACGATTCCCTCCGGCCTACATCGCGCCGCGCCGGCTTTCTTGTTATCTTCGAGCCTACCTGCTCGCTGAGGCAAGGAGGTACACATGAAGGTCGGGACCGCGCTGAACATGCTGACCAAGGAAGGGATGCCGGATGCCGCCGTGCTCGCCGAGCACCTGGCGTTAGGGGACCTCGCCGAGCCGCTCGGCTTCGATTCGCTCTTCGCGCTGGAGCATCACTTTACCGGCTACGCCATGTCGCCATCTCCCATCCAGCTCCTGAGCTACTTCGCGGGCCGGACGAAGCGCGTCACGCTTGGCACCGCGGTGATCGTGCTGCCGTGGCACGACCCGGTCCGGGTCGCCGAGGAGATCGCGCTGCTCGACATCCTGTCGGGCGGGCGCTGCCTCCTCGGGTTCGGCCGGGGGGCCGCGAGCGTCGAGTATGCGGGAATGCGCATCCCCATGGAGGAGGCGAGGGCCCGCTTCGTGGAGACGGCGCAGATCGTCGTGCGGGCGCTCAGCCAGGACGTCTTCGAGTGGGAGGGAGAGTTCTTCAAGATCTCGCGGACGTCGATTCGCCCTCGCCCGATCTCCCATCCTGAGCGGCGCATCTACGCCTCGTCGGTGAGCCCCGAGTCGGCCGAGATCATGGCGAAGCTCGGCTTCGGCGTGCTGGTCATCATGCAGAACGAGTGGCCGAAGGCCGCTGAGGACATCCATCGCTATCGGGAGATCGCGCAGAGTGTTGGCCACACGCCCCGGCCGCCCATCATCCTCACCAACATCTCGGTGGCGGAGAGCCGGAGCGAGGCGCAGGAGCGCGCCGTGAAGTATCTCAGCCGCAAGTTCGACTCCATCGACGCGCACTACCACTTCTCGGATGGCCATCTCGGCTCGGTGAAGGGCTACGAGTCCTACGGCAAGACCGCCAAGACCTACGCCAAGATGAAGGACCCCCCCTTCCGCGAGAAGGCGACGGACTTCTACGTGAAGATCCAGATCGTCGGCACCCCTGACGACTGCCTCCAGCAGCTCGGGGAGCTGCAGCAGCTCACCGGCCTCGATCATCTGGTCACCGAGTTCGGCTTCGGCGGGATGCCCCACCACGAGGCCGAGCTCAACATGCGTCTCTTCGCCGAGCGCGTCCTGCCGGCGCTCCAGCACGATGCGGCGTTCGCGCACCCCGCGGTGTCGGCCCCGAACGCGGCGCCGGCTGGGCCGCGGCCCGACGGCATCTTCGCCCCGGCCTGACAGCACGCCAATCCCCTCTCCCCCACCGGGGGAGAGGGCTAGGGTGAGGGGGGCGGCGATCCCCGAGGATCCGAGACGCACCCGCCGTCACTCAGCGCCTGCCGCTCGCCCAGCGTATGCCCAAGCGTGTGAGCGAGCACTTCTCATGGATGTGGCTTCCTCCGTTCTGCCGCGAGCACGCGGGCGCCGAAGTCGAGCAGGTAGTCGCGGATGTCGCGCCCAATTCGTCCGTGGGATGCCACAGCTGCAGGCGATCCAGTGGAGACGAGTCGACGGTGAGCCGCCACACGCTCTCGAGCTGGAGAACCTCCTCGGGTGGTGGGACCAGGGCCAGCACATCAAGCTGCCAAGGAGTACACAGCGTACCGGCCGCGCCAGCGTAGATGAGGGCACGGTCGCCCTGGAGGATCTTCTTCTGGTCCCAGAGCAGGCAGAAGGCTTTGGAGAACGGCGAGAGGAGATGCTCCATCGTCTCGCGGAGAGCGTTGGCCACCTCCTCCGGCACGCCGTATCCGTGGGCACGCATCGCGTACTGCCACATCTCCACCGTGCGGAAACCCTTCGCAAACCACAGGAGATCGTCGTCCTCGAGATAGTTGCCGCGCAGGTCGTTGCCGGCGGACAAGCCCTTATTGTCGGCGATCCAGGCGGCGGAGACCTATCCACCGCGCTTGCGGGCGACCACGAGCAGGTACTCGTAGGGATACCGCGCGGGCCCGCCGTCCGCGCCGCGATTCGAGCGCGTCACGAAATCGAGAAAGTCGCGATCGAGCGCGACCTGCTCCGGGCGCCCGGCGAGGCTCCCGTAGATGGCGATCGCGGGTCCGAAGGTCTCCTTGCAGAGCTGAAGGTACTCGCGCGGGCTCCCCGCCGTCTCGACGTACTCCCGGCGCGCCATCTGAAGGTACTCGACACGGTCGCCGAAGAGCTCGCGGACGTGGCCTTCGCTTCCCCACATGACGGGCGGCAGCGCGCGCGGCGGAGGCGGCGGCATGTAGGGGGCGAACACGCCGAAGAAGTCGCCGCCCAGGCCCTCGGGCGTGAAGTTGATCATCCCGATCGTGCCGCCGGGGCGGCACACGCGCAGAAGCTGATCGGCGACCGCCCGATGGTTCGGGGCGAAGATCGCGCCGACCGACGAGGTCACTACGTCGAATTCCCCGTCTGCGAAGGGGAGCGCCTCAGCGTCCGCCTCTCTCCACTCGAGCGTCACTCCCTGCGCCTGAGCCTCGCGGCGTCCCGCCTCGAAGTGCTCGGGCGTGAGATCCGACGCCACCACCCGGGCCCCGGTCCGCGCCGCGCGGATGGCCGTGTTCCCCGTGCCCGCCGCCACGTCGAGCACGCGCTGGCCGGCCGCTATCCCGCAAGCCTCGACGAGCACCGGGCCGAGCTCCCAGACTGTGCTCGTCGCGAATCGGTGGTAGTCGCCCAGCGCCCACATCGCGCGGTGCGCGGCCTTGAGCGCGCGGTCTGCATCTGCCGCCGTCTGCGCATCATGCTGCGTCGCCATGAGTGTCTCCTCTTTCTCCACGGCCACGCGGCGCGTGCCGTGGCAGCTCCGGTCCTTCGACGCGGCCGAGTGTAAGATGAGCCCGTGGCCGGACTCCATGACCGATCGTCCGGATCCTTTGTCCATGCGTCCGGAGGGCGTCCGCCAGACGCCGCGCCGCCCCCCGAATCGAGCGACCGCGCAGAGATGGACGTCCTGTCAGACGTCCTGCGCACGGTCAGGTTGACCGGCGCGGTCTTCTTCCCGATGGAAACGTCCTCGCCGTGGGCCGACGAGATCCCCGCCGCGACCGCATTCGCGCCGATCGTGCTCCCCGGCGCGCAGCAGGTCGTCTCGTATCACATCGTGACCGAGGGCGTGTGCTGGGCGGCGCTTCAGGGTGGCTCGCCAATCCGGCTGGAGGGCGGCGACATCCTCGTGATCCCGCACGGCGATGCCTACGTCATGTCGAGCGCGCCCGGCCTGCCGTCCCAGATGTCGGCCGAGAAGGTGCTGGAGTTCTTTCGTCAGATGGCAGCAGGCGGGCTCCCGGGGGTGGTCGTCGAGGGTGGTGGCGGCCCCGACCGCGCCAAGGTCATCTGCGGGTTCCTCGGCTGCGACATCCGGCCCTTCAATCCCGTGCTGGAGGCGCTCCCCGGGCTGGTCCACATCCGCCGTCCGCCCGCCACATCGGCCGATGATCGGCTGGGACCCGTGATCGAGTTCGCCCTCGCGGAATCCCGACAGCAGCGATCGGGCGGGAGGTGCGTGCTCCTACGCCTCAGCGAGGTGCTGTTCGTCGAGGTGGTGCGGCGCTATCTCGAGGCCCTCCCAGCGGATCACACGGGCTGGCTCGCCGGCCTGCGCGATCCGATCGTCGGGCGCGCGCTCGCGCGGCTCCACGACCGGCCGGCGCACGCGTGGACGTTGGAGCGGCTCGCGCGGGACGTCGCCATCTCGCGCTCTGCGCTGGCGGAGCGCTTCACCCAGATCGTGGGGCAGCCGCCCATGCACTACCTCGCGCGCTGGCGGATGCAGCTCGCGGCAAGGATGCTCGCCGACGGGGCCGCAAAGGTGTCCGCGGTCGCTCTGGACGTGGGCTACGACTCGGAGGCGTCGTTCAGCCGCGCATTCAAGAAGATCGTCGGCGTGGCCCCGGCGACGTGGCGCGGGAGCGCGCGCCGCAGCGACTCTCAGCGCCAGGTCGCCGCGTCCGCCGACGGCCCCCCGTTCGCGTACCAGCACGGTGAAGAGGAGGGCGCCTGAGCGCGGCCCGTCATCTAGGACCGCAGCCACGCTCAGGCGGTCGAGTTACTAACCTTAAGGTGCGTTGTGCCCAGGAGTCGTCGGAGCGGTTCCGACCCTCCCGAAACCTGGCGTCACCCCACTCGGCGGATTCGCATGGCGAGGCCCTGGGCTGGAGAGCCGCCCGGTAGCGGTACTGGAGCGATGTTGGCTACCCGGTGCCGTGATCGCTGTCCCGCGACCGGCGCCGACGGTGTGACCGCTGCCGCCACTGTTGCCACCATCGGTGTCATTCTGGCCGGCAGCAACACCGTTACCATGGCCGCCGCCCTGACCGCCGCCATTGCCTCCTCCGTTCCCCCCGGCAGCTGCCCCGCCTCCTCCGCCGCCACCACCTCCACCGCCACCACCACCTCCACCGCCGCCGCCCTTAGCCAGCGCAGGACCTACAGCCAGGGCAATGATTCCGAGAGCGAGCACGAACATACGGAAGACTGTCATGTCGCATGCCTCCCTGGATCGTTGATCGCGTCGCGCGGGTCGCGTGTCCACCTGCTGACAGCGCCCCAATCGCGAGCGCAACTACCTGGTGAGCATGCTCCATGCCCGTGCGTGAGTCTTTGTAAGGGCGCATGACGCTTGCAGTCTGCTGCAGACTGGACCGTGCCCGGCTATAAGAACTTCCGAGGCCGTTTTACCTGAGCTCCCGCCCAGCCGTCACCTCAGCTCGTCGAACAGTGCGCGCGCTTCTTTTTCGCCCTGGTCTGAGCAGCCTGCAACGAGTCTTCACCTGCAGAGCGAACCGGATCCAACGTTATAGACGCTATAAAGCTTCCTATGCCGGGGTTGAACCCAACTGAAACTCCATACGTTCGCAATACAGCTCGGCAGTCACGCGCTGCATCTGATCGGGCGTGACGTCACTGCTGTCCAGTGCCAGTCTGAAG
>JBKOVG010000385.1:0-29206 GCA_046723845.1 Candidatus Methylomirabilota bacterium
GCTCTGGCCAGAATGATGGTGGACGCCAGGCCCACCAGCACGTTGTCGTCGTGGGCCGCCATCTCCTGAACGATGGCCTCGACGTACTGCGCGAACCGCCGCTGGGCGGTGCTGAGGCGGTCGACGAGAGTGGGCCGCTCCTCGACCGCGTGGCTCAGACGACCTGCGTCTTCGCCGAAGCGATCCGCCGCCTTGCTGATGATGTCCCGCTCGGCGAACTGGTAGCCGAGCCTCGCAGCCAGGGCATGACCGATCTCGATCCCCAAACTGCCCATGTTCTCCGAGATGGCGACGACGCTCATAGAGCACCTCCTGGCTTGGGCCAAGAGTCCCCGCCGCCACGACCGTGGCAGCGAGGGCATTCTTCAGGGGCCTTGTCCAGAACTCGCAGGCGGGGACCACGGCGAGGCACGCCACATCGACCGGAGTGAACGATGCCATCACTGCCATCTCTCCTGACCGGTAACTTCTCGGCCAGATCCGGTGGACGGAACTCTAAGGGGTATTGCGGGAGCGTGTCAACTGCGCCGCTTCAACCAGAGGGCAGGCGGCGTAGTAGGTGGGCGAGGGCGAGCGGTTGACCTTGGGTGAGGCTTTCTCCTAGCACTTCGGTGGGCGGCAGCGTCGGTCAGACCGAGCTGGACCGTGACAGGATGCAACCAAGCCGCCGCTGGCGCCAAATAGTCCCGGGCGGAGCCTGGGTAAACGATTAGGGTTCGCGGCCGATCCGTGTCCTCGGCGTAGAGGTACGTCAGCACCCCGATGCGCCACGGGCCGCCAGCGGCGCCGTAAGGCATCCCAGGATCATGGCGACGATGAGCACACATCGAGTGTTCACGTGTCGACCAGCCTACGTCGTCACCACCAGAGTCGCGAGCCGGTGCGGATCCGCCAGCAGCTCTGCGCTCGGGCCGTGGTGGACGATGCGGCCGCGGTTGAGCACGAGCGCCTCCTGCGTGACCTCGAGGGCCAGCCGCGCCGACTGCTCGACCAGCACCACCGTGAGCGCTTCGTCGCGGATGAGGCAGCGCAGCGCCTCGAGGAGCCCATCCACGATGATCGGCGCCAGGCCCTCCAGCGGCTCATCGAGTAGCAGCAGCGACGGCTGGCCCACGAGCGCGCGAGCGATGGAGAGCATCTGCTGCTCGCCGCCGGAGAGCGCGCCCCCCAGCTGACGACGTCGTGCGGCCAGCCGCGGGAAGAGCTCGTACACGCGCGCGAGCGTCCACGGTCCCCGCCGCGCGGCGACGGCGAGATTCTCCTCGAGCGTCAGCGACGGAAACACGTCACGCGTCTGCGGCACGTAGCCGATGCCGAGGCGCGACCGCTCGTAGACGGGCAGGCGCGCGATCGGGCGGCCGCGGTACTCGATCTGCCCGGCGTGGAACGTAGTGTGCCCCATGATCGTGCCGAGCAGGGTGGTCTTGCCGACACCGTTGCGCCCGAGTACGGCCAAGGTACCGCGCTCAGCCAACGACACGCCCACGTCCTCCAACACGACGGTCTGGCCGTAGCCGGCCCGGACGTCACGCAGGATGAGCGCGTCAGCCATGGCGCTCGCCGAGGTAGACGCGCCGGACGCGCGGATCGTCGGCGATCTCTGCGGGCGCCCCCTCGCACAGCACCTCGCCTTGGACGAGGACGGTGATGCGCTGGGCGAAGCGGAAGACGAGGTCCATGTCGTGCTCGATGATCAGGATGGCGATGCTTGCCGGCAGCTGCTCGAGACCCTCGAGAATGCGATGGGATTCGAGCGACGGCACGCCGGCCGCTGGCTCGTCGAGCAGCAGCACAGTGGGCCGGAGGCCCAGCGCGATCGCGATCTCCACGAGCCGCTGCTTGCCGTAAGGGAGATCCAAGACGCGCCGGCCGGCATCGTCGGTCAGCCCGAACGTCGCGAGGAGCTCGAGCGCCTCCGCACGGACGCGCGCGTGACCGCTCGCCGGCCGCCACAGGCGTCCGCCGACACCGTCACGCTCAGCGATCCCGAGGGCGACGTTGTCGAGCACGCTCATGTCGCGGAACAGCGCGTTGATCTGGAAGGTGCGGCCGAGCCCGCGCCTGACGCGCGCGGCCTGCGACAGCCGCGTCACGTCCTCGCCGCCGAGGAAGATCTGACCGGCAGACGGCGCGAGCCGCCCGGTGATCATGTTGACGAGTGTGGTCTTGCCGGCGCCGTTAGGGCCGATGAGCGCGTGACGGATGCCGGCCTCAAGCCGCAGGTCCAGGCGATCGGCCACGATCAGCGCGCCGAAGCTCTTGCAGAGGGCGCGGGCCTCGAGCGCGACCGTCATGCGACGACGCGCCGGCGGCCGCGGGCGGCGAGCGCGTCGGCGATCCCGAGCAGGCCGCCGCGCGCGAAGAGGACGACGAGGACGAGGATCAGGCCGATGCCGAGGTACCAGTACTGCGGGAACTGCTTGGCCAGCACGTCCTGGGCAATGAGGTAGACGAGCGGGCCGACGAACGCCCCGTAGAGTCGACCCACGCCGCCGAGCACCAGCATCACGACCAGCTCGCCCGACGGCTCAAACCCGAGCACGTTGAGCCCCACGAACTGATTGGTCTGGGTGAGCAGCGCGCCGGCCACCCCGGCGATCGTCGCGGCGAGCGTATAGAGGGTCAGCAGCCGCCGGTAAACCGGCGCGCCGATCGCGTGCATGCGCACGGTGTTCTCGCGGATTCCGGTCAGCGCCGCGCCGAACGGCGAGTAGATGAGACGGCGCACCACCCACCAGAGGGCGAAGAGCACGAGCAGGCAATAGAGATATGCGGTCTTGCCGAAGAGATCGAAGCGGAACAGGCCGAGGATCGGCGCAATCGTCACGCCGCTGAGGCCGTCGGCGCCGCCGGTGATGGGGGTGGCCTTGTTCGCGATCTCGAGACACACGGCGGCGATGGCCAGCGTCAGCATCAGCTGGGTGAGGCCGCGCGTTCGTAGGATCACGGCACCGGTCGCGACGCCCAGCGCGGCGGCGGCGACGGCTGCGGCCCCCAGCAAGACGAGGGGATCGTGCAGCCCGACCCTCGCGGCGAGGATCCCGGCCGTATACGCGCCGAGGCCGAAGAAGGCGCTGTGGCCGAGCGTCACGATGCCGGCGTAGCCGAGGATGAGGTCCAGGGAGAGCGCGAAGAGGATGTAGGTCAGGATGCGCGCGCCGAACAGCAGGTACTCCGGGAGCAGGAAAAAGACCGCCACCGCGGCGATCCACGGCAGCCATTCCGTCCAGCGGATGGTCGGGTCGGCGCCGTAGCCCGCGGAGTGTTTCACGCGCGCGCTCCGAAGAGACCGGCCGGGCGCCACAACAGGAGCGCGATCGTCGCCGCGTAGATGAAGAACGCGCCGAACTGGGGCAACCAGTACTTGCATGCGGTGTCACTGATCCCGATCAGCAGCGCGGCCACGAAAGGCCCTCGCAGGCTGCCGAGACCGCCGACCGACACCACGATCAGGAAGTAGACGAGGTGTTCGAACGGGTATGTCGGCTGGATGGCGATGATTTCCGCGCCGAGCGCGCCACCGAGCCCGGCCAGGCCGCTGCCGAGCGCGAACGTCATGGCGAAGAGGCGCCGCGTGTTGATGCCGACCGACTGCGCCATCGCCCGGTTGTCGACCGCGGCTCGCACCATGGCGCCCCACAGCGTGCGCTCCACCGTGAACCACAAGACCGCGATCATCGCGGCGCTGAAGGCGATGAGGAACACGCGATAGGCGGGGAAGTCCCGGCCGAGGAGGCGGAACTGGCCCTTCAGACCGGCGGGCAGATACACCGGCTGCTGCAGCGTGCCGAAGACAAGCTGGGCGATGGCGACCGCGATGAAGATGAGCCCGATGGTGAAGAGCACCTGCTCGAGCTCGCCGGCCTCGTAGAGGCGCGCGTAGAGACCGCGCTCGAGCACGACACTGCCCGCGGCCACGAGGACGAAGGCGAGCGTGAGCGCGACGGGGAAGGGCAAGCCGAAGCGGCCGAGCGACGAGGTGAGGACGTAGCCCCCGGCCATCGCGAACACGCCGTGGGCGAGGTTCGTGAACCCCATCAGTCCCATGGTGACGGACAGCCCTACGGAGATGACGTAGAGGATCATCCCATAGGCCACGCCGTGGAAGGCGACGCTGATCAGCGACGAGACGAGGGCGTTCAGGCTATTTCTTCTTGTTGAATTCCTTCCAGGGATCCTTCAGCGCGGTGGCCAGCGTCTCGACCTCGACGTTGGCGAGCACGCCACCCACCCTGCGCACCTCACGCAGGTACTCGTTCTGGATCACGTCGCGCGTCTCCGGGTCGATGGCGATCGGGCCACGCGGGCTGTTCGGGTTCTTGTACTGCTTGAGCAGCGCCATCGTCTTGTCGGGGTCGACCTTGCCATTCTGCTCACGGATGACGTGGAAGATCGCCTCCATGGCGTCGTAGGCGCCGACCACGAGGAAGCCGGGGAAGAGCTTCTCGCCATACTCCTTCTTGTAGGTGGCCACGAAGGCCTTGTTGGCCGGGCGGTCGGAGGCGGCCGAGTAGTGATGCACGGTGATGACGCCGAGCGCGACGTCACCCATGCCCTGGAGCTCCTCGTCGGTGGTGAGGTCGCCCGGGCCGATGAACTTGATGCCGGCCTTGTCGAGGCCGAGGTCGCCGTAGGCCTTCATGATCGCCGTCGCCTGCTTGCCGGCGGGGATGAACGAGAACACGGCGTCCGGCTTGGCGTCCTTCACCCGCTGCATGTAGGGGACGAAGTCGGGGTTGGCGAGCGGGATCCGCACGCTGGCCACGATTTCGCCGCCGCCTTTCTTGAAGCCCTTGATGAAGGCCTCCTCCGCCTCGTGGCCGGGCGCGAAGTCGCTCACGGCGGTATACACGCGCTTGTACTTCTTGGCCGCCCACTGCCCGAGGGGATAGCTCGACTGCCACAGCGTGAACGACACGCGCGCGAAGTAGGGCGACATGTACGGGACGTCCACGCCGGCGGCGTTCGCGCTTATGAACGGCACCTTCGCCTCGGCGGTGAGCGGGGCGATGGCGCGCGCGTTCGGGGTCCAGATCACACCGGTGATGAACTGCACCTTGTCGCGCACGATCAGCTCCTGCGCGACGCGCTTGGCGTTGTCCGGATTCGGGCCCGTGTCGTCGCGGACGATCAGCTCCACCTTCACGCCGGGCGGCAGTTTGTCGCCGTTGAGCTTCATAAAGAGCTTGAGCCCCTTGTCGAGCTGGTCGCCCTGCGGGGCGCCGGGGCCGCTGTAGGTGCCGATGAATCCGACCTTGACCGTCTGCGCGTGCGCCAACCCGAGCCACGCCAGCACCGCGGTGACGATCGTCACGCCGGCTGCCATTGCTTTCATCGTCTTGGTCATCGAGCCCTCCCTTGCGACCAGGAGCTTGTCGGAGTTCTCGGCGTCGTCCCCGATAGCCTCGAGCGCCGCCTTCAGCACGTCGACGAGAGAAAAGCCCTCATCGGTCCCCCGCAGCCGGCGCGGGCGTCGACGGGTGCGGCGAGGGAACAGCCACAGCGCTGGGAACGCCGCTCCCGCGGCCGAGGAAGCCGTCGCGAGCCGATTCATCAGGACGGGAATTGTGGGTCAAGCACGGGCGCAGCGTCAAGCGCCGGGCCGCCGGGCCGTGGCGCGCTTTGCTATACTGCCGCCCGTTCCCATGCTGAAAGCCATGGATATTCATACGCATATCTCGGCTCTGGGCTGGCCCAACTTCGAGCCCGGGTGGACAGCGGCGGCCGACCTGGGTGTGGCTGTCCTGGTCTACCCACAGGCGCCGATGACTACCCGTTCAAGCTCGGCGTGGACGACCCGGTGGCCGTGCTCGAGCGGCTCTCCCTGAACCCAGCGGTGCGCCGGCGCCTCGTGGTCGACAATGGGCGGGATCTGCTTCGCCTCCCCGTTGCCGCGCCCGCCTGAGCCGGGAAGGCTGGACCCCTTTCCGCATGGACATCCGCCTCGCCGCTCAGACCGACCTCCCGGCTGTCCGGAAGCTCCTCGAGGCGCTCTACATCGACAATCTCTCGGAGGCGGAGCGGGCGCAGGGCTTCCTGTCCGTGCGCTTCACGCTGGAGGATCTCGCGCAGATGGTCATCGAGGCGGGGATTGTCATCGCCGCGGACGGCCCGCAGGTGCTGGGGGCCGTATGCTCGTCGCCGTGGCGGCCGGGGGAGGGGCGCGGCGTCCTGGGCGCGATGTCCCGCGCGATCCAGATCACGAGCTTCGAAGGACGGCCGCTCGCCTCCCGCCGGCTCATCGTCTTCGGGCCCGCCGCGATGACTCCGGCTCACCGCGGACGTCACGTGTTGCGGGAGCTCTATGAGTCCCTGCGCCGGCATGTCGCGGGACGATGGGACACTGGCGTCGTCTTCGTGGCCCACGCCAATCCGCATTCGATGCGCGGCTGCGAGGCGTTCGGGATGAAGCGCATCGCCGATTTCGAGAACGAAGGCCGGGGCTATGCACTCCTGGTTTTCCCGATTCCCCCCGCCGAACCATGGCGTCCTGGCGGCTCGGCTTCGACATCGGACCGAGCCTAGCTGGAGACGCATAGAGGTCAAGGATAGGACACTGATGTGAATCGGCAACGCACTGGTCAGCTACGTTCACCTGCACTTCGGCTCGAATCCGCAGCTGGCCAGTAGCTTCGTCCAGGCGTGCGCGGAGGTACAGAAGGCGTGACGCACCACGCGACCGGCAAGATCTGCTCGCTGCTCCCGAGCGCGACCGAGATCGTCTACGCACTCGGCCTGGGCGATCGACTGGTCGGCGTCACGCACGAGTGCGACTATCCGCCCGCAGCCCGGCAGCTACCCATCGTGACGCGCAGCGTCCTCGGCCACGAGATTCGAGATAGCCGCGACATTCACCGCCACATCGCCACCGCGCTCCACGAGGGAAGCAGTCTACCTGCTCGACCAGTGGCTATCGCGTGGACCAGAGCGGTCACATAGGAACGCAGCGTGAGTGACGGTCTCGGTGACACACACTCCTCGCCGAGTCGACACCGGCGGATGCCATACGGCCGCGCCCGAAGTCAGTCAGCTGCGTCGACTCTTCCGACCCGGGGTCGCCGCCTATCGATTCCAGATGGCACAGCGGTGCTGACCAGGCGACGGGCATAGATCTCTCGCAGCGTCGGAGCACAGAGTGTGAGGACGGTCATCACGCCGAAAGCGAGACCCGGCAGCGCGAGCATGGGCCCGGCGCCCCACCCGTCCACCAGACGGCCGGTGGCGAGGTTGCTGACGGCCATCACCCCGCCGGTCGACCCCCAGTACAATGCCATCACCCGACCGCGGACGTGATCGGGGATGGCGATCTGGAGCAACGTGGTCGCGAGCGCGATGAACATCGACTGTGTCAGACCGACGGCCGCCGCCGCGAGCAGTGCACCGGGCCAGGAGACGGCGTAGGCCAGGGGCACCAGCGTCAGGCCGCTGAGGATGCTCGTCGCGAAGAATAGATACCCGCAGTGGACCCGTCGCGCGAAGCCGGCCAGCAGGAAGGCGCCGACCAGCGATCCGCTGCCCATCGCCATCATGAGCAGGCTATAGGCGGTGCCGGATGCCCCGAGCACATCGGACGCTCGCCGGGGCAGGGCAGCGTCGTAGCCCATCGTGAAGGCACAGTGAAGGAAGACGAGCGCGATCACCGCGCACACGACGGGGGCGCGGAAGACGTAGCGGACGCCCTGAGCGAACTGCGCGAGCGGGTTGTGGCCCGAGCCGCTGCGCTGGTGCGGGACCTCGCCCAATACCAAGATCGCGCAGAAGGCCAAGGCGAAGAGCGCGGCCGCGACGAGGAAAGCGCCGACGCCACCACCGACGTGGAGCAACGGCGCCGCCAGCAGCGGCCCCAGCAACCGCGCACCGTTCAGGTTCGCCTGGAGAAGGGAGACGGCGTTGAGCAGATCGCGCGCAGGGACGAGGCTCCCGAGCATCGCCTGCTCCATCGGCGTGCTCGATGAGCGGAACGCGCCAAGGATAAAGGACAGCCCGACGAGCGGCCAGGCCCTCTGGTGTCCGCCCCATGCGAACCAGGCGAGCCCGACGGCCGACAGCAGGCCGATCGCGTTCATGGTGAGCAACATCGCCCGCCGGTCGTAGCGATCGGCGAAGACACCGGCGAAGGGGGTGATGATGAGCGATGGCAGAAGGGAAGCGAACACCACGAGGCCGACGGTGCTCGAGTGATGGTGGAGGTCGAATGCCACCCAGCCGCAGGCCGTGAGCGCGGTCATGTAGGCGACGCCCGACAGGATCGACGCCGCCCACAGCCACCGAAAACGCTTGTGCTGAACGGCGGAAAAAATGCCCGCCCGATCTTCACGCGTCACGACGTTGGACGGCATCCGCTATAGGCTGGGACCCCTTGCCCCAAGTGTCAAGCGGGAGAACCCCTCGTGTGTCGCAGGAGTCGGCGTGATCCTTGCGGAGTAGGACTCGATGCGGCACTTGAGAAGGACCGGCAAGGTTTTGTCGAAGTCGCCGCGTTGCGACATGCCGCTCGAGAGTATTGATGGAATCCTTGCAACAGGCGAATCCGTTCCGCGGTTCCGATCTCCTCTGAAGCCGGGCCGGTCGGGTACCTCCGGCGCCGTCGTTACCCGACGCGATAGCGCTCCAGCATGCCCTCGTCCAGCAGGATGCCGAAGCCCGCCTCGCTGCCCGCGTCGAACCAGCCGTCGCGCGGCGTGGGGCGGTTCGCCCACATGGTCTGCCAGACGGGATCGCGGGCGGGGTCGGCGAAGCATTCCACGTAGGTGCCGTGGCGGACGCCGGCGAGCAGGTGCCGGGCGATCTGCGATTCCTCGTGGTGCGCCATGTCCACTCCCACCGCGGCGCAGAGCGCGGCGGCGCGACGCCACTCGGTGACGCCCCCGCCCTCGGAGGCGTCGAAGTTGACGAGGTCCACGGCGGCGGCGTCGAGCAGCCGGCGCACGCCGTGGCTGGTGATCTCGGACTGGCCCGCGGTGACCGGAATGCGCGTGGCGCGGCGGACCCGGGCCATCATGGCGGCGTCGTCGTGCCAGTGGCAGGGCTCCTCGAACCAGCGCAGATCGAGCGGCTCGGCGAGGCGGGCGAAGCGGATCGCCTCTTCGGTGGACCAGCCGCGATTGGCGTCGACCATCAGGACGAAGTCCGGCCCCGCGGCCTTGCGTGCGGCGGTCACGCGCTCGAGGTCGGCCTCGGGAGCCAGCCCGCCGATCTTGAACTTGCAGCCGGCCATCCCAGCCGCGCGATAGGCTTCCATCTCGCGTCCGATGTCGGCGAGCGTCTTGCCCTCCATGTAGTAGCCGCCGATCGAGATGATGGGCAGCCGCTCGCGGTAGCCGCCGAGCAGCGCGCGCACGGGCTGGCCCAGCGCCTTGCCCACTGCGTCCCACACGGCGCAGTCGACGCAGGCGACGGCCTCCATCAGGAGTGGGCGGCTCATCCCCGCGGTGTGGGTGAGGGCGAAGCAGCGTTTCCAGATACGCTCGCCCTCCATGATCGAGAGCCCGGCAACCTGCGGCGCCAGCACGTCACGCACGAGGTGCGCGATCTCGGGTCCGTGGGCGCGGTTGTCGCCGTTGTAGACCTGGCCGACCAGGCCATCCGCGGTGCGGAGCCGCGTCACCACCGTGGAGCGCTTGAGGACGGAGTAGGTGCTGCCGCCGAAGTTCCGGGTCAGCGGAATGTCGATCGCGATCGCCTCGATGGAGTGGATCTTTCCCGCGCTCAGAGGTCGTCCTCCATTGTCGGGTGGTTGCCTGGTCGCCGCATCTCGATGGGGCGATCGACCGCCGACCCACACGGTAGCGCCGGATCAGCGCGGCGTCCAGATCGCGGCCGCGCGCGCTGGATCTGGGGACAGGGCCGCTGCGGGGCGGGGCAGGGGGGCCCACGATTTGAACCGACCACTAGCTTTGGGCTTTCACGCTGCGTGTTTTTGTCACGGCAGCTTCCGTGAAGCGTCGTGCCGAGAATCGCGCGATATTGCTGCCGAAAACGTGGCCGTAACCAAACACTGGTTCGAATCCCATTGGGCCACCAAACTGTTTTGGCTGGTGTTTTCCTGTTCGGGTTTGAGGAACGTCTTCAAACTCGCGGCACATCCGCGACGATGAATCCTGGGAATTCCATGGAGACGGCGTGAGTCGTTCCCAGCAGCGCCCTGAGCACCTGCACATGCTCAGGAGAAGTCAGTCCGCTCGCGGCAACCGAAACGCTGCCGACAGCAGCGCTGATCAGGACTCCGCCGCTACCAAGCTCATGCCGGCCTCTCGACCCATCGTCCGGCAGAGAGTTCCAGCCCACAGTTGCACACCCGCATGGAGAAGATGGCACACCAGAGACTGTGCTGTGTGGCTGCGAGCCTGGCCATGCAGAACGCACAGGTCGGCTCCGTGTGCGGGTGGTCGAGCGGCAGATACTCGGGTGTTTCATTCCTCCCCTCCGCGGCGATGGCAACGAACGGCGAGCCGCAGGTGCCCACGGGAGCATCAAGTTCGGAGGTCATGGTGACGGTTTGAACTGTCGAGCAATTGCGGCAGGCGAACTGAAAGACGTCTCCTTCATTGCCGTCAGATTGGAGTTCCGGCCTGCTCATGAGTGTTCGCCCCCCCTGATCCCGGAGAGGGCAACTTACATGCCGGGGCGGAACTGCAGCCCGGGCGGGCACTTCCGAGACCCCTGGCTCTTCCCGACCGACAAAGCCTGTCAGCCAGGGAGGCAGCTTTTGGCTCCTCGGAGGAGGGAGCTCGGGGTGCCGTGTCGCATTCATGGTTGCGAGCCCGCGATGTGAGCCAACAACCCATTTGGAGCGCCTCGACGCCGCGTGTTTTGGTCCCGTCTCATCTCCCGAAGCGCCGTAACGCGAACTTGCATAAATTAAGTCTGTGAATAGTGTGGAGACGGAAACGTCGCCCGTGAGTTCGGAGATGAAGCGCGGCTTTCGACCTGGGCCCTTTGGGGGCGGCAGCCGACCCGCCAGGAGACCCGGCGCATGAGCGCGCCGGAGCCGATCGGGATCGTCAGCCCGTCGGGCCTGACCGTCCGGGTGAACGCGAACGGCTCGATCCAGCGCATCGACCATCGCGACGTGATCGTGAACGCCTTCCTGGGCAACGAGATCGAGGGCGGCCCCGCCAACCTCTTCCTGCGCCGGCGCGGCGCGCGCATCGAGTGGACGCCGCTACTGGGCCCCTGCAGTCCCGGCGCCGTCCGGCTCGATGCCCACGGCTTCGAGGTGGCCGGCGAGTGGGAGGCGCTGCGCTTCCGGGTGTCGCTGCGGCTGGCCACGTCCGCCCCAGCCTGGTTCTGGCACGTCGCGCTCGAAAACGCCGGCGGCAGCGCCATCACGATCGACCTGCTCTATGCGCAGGACCTGGCGCTCGCCGACTACGGCGGCGTCCGGCTCAACGAGTACTACATCAGCCAGTACGTCGATCACACGCCGCTGGTGCATCCCGGGCACGGCGTCATGATCGCCGCGCGACAGAATCTCTCGATCGGCGGCCGCCATCCGTGGGTGCTCGTCGGCTCGCTCGCGAAGGCGTCGAGCTTCTGCACCGACGCGCTCCAGCTCCACGGCCTCGCGACGCGCGCGGGCGAGGCGCCCGTCGGTCTCGAAGTCGAGAGCCTGCCGGGCGTGCGCCGCCAGCACGAGCACTCGCTGGCGGTGCTCCAGGACACGCCGGTGCGGCTCGATCCCGGCGCCCGCGCCACGCTGGGCTTCTTCGCGTGGCTCGAGCCCGATCATTCGGGGGCCAGCGGGCCGGGCGACCTGGCGTTCGCCGATCGTGCGCTGGCGCTCCCCGAGGTCGCAGCCCCGCCGCCCGCTCCCAGCCCGGGCGTGGCGCCGGCGGCGACGCTGTTTAGCGTGCGTCCGTTCCTCGCGGTCTCCGAGCTCGATGACGCGGAGCTGACGGCGTTCGGGGGCGAAGAGCGGCGCGCGGTCGAGCAGGAGGGCGATCGTCTGCTCTCGTTCTTTGCCGGCGCCGACACGCACGTGGTGTTGCCGGCCAAGGAGCGCGGCAGCCTGCGGCCCCACGGCCAGATCCTCCGCACCGGCGACCGCCTCGAACCCGAGGAGGCGTCACTCACGACCACCGTGTGGATGGGGGGCGTGTTCCACTCGATGGTGACGCAGGGTCACGTCAGCATCAACCGGTTCCTCTCCACGACGCACTCCTATCTCGGACTCTTCCGCTCGCACGGGCAACGGATCTTCGTCGACGTGGACGGCGACTGGCAGCTGCTCGGCCCGCCTTCGGCGTTCGCGATGACCCCGAGCGGAGCCCGCTGGCTCTACAAGCACGCTGGCGGCCTGCTCGAGGTACGGAGCTGGGCGGCCGTGGATCGCCACGAGCTGTGGCTGTCCGCGCGCGTTCTCGCCGGGCCCCCACGTCGGTTCCTGATCTCGAACCACGTGGCGCTGAACGGCGACGACGGGGCGCGCGCGCTGCCGGCGCGCTCGGCGCGCGACGCGTTCGGGGTGCGCGTCGCCACCGTGCCCGACACCGACGTCGGGCGGCGCTTCCCGGACGGCGGCTTCCGGATCGACGCGGCGGACGGCACCGCCTTCGAGCAGGTGGGCGGCGACGAGCTGCTCTTCGCCGACGGCCGCTCGCGCGACCAGCCCTTCGTGGTGCTGATCACCGCGCCGAGCGCGACGCTGGGGTTGCGCATCACCGGCCAGCTCGTGATGCCGGCGCCGATGGCCGCCCCGCGCGCGCCGGATGATCAGTCCGTGGCCGACGATGCCGCCGCCCGACGCTTCTGGCGATCGGTCAACGGCTCGCTCGCACTGGAGAGGTCGGCCGCCCCGGATGTCACCCGCCTCGATGCGATGCTGCCGTGGTTCGTCCACGACGCGTGGATCCACCATCTCGCGCCGCGCGGGCTCGAGCAGTACTCGGGCGGAGGCTGGGGGACGCGCGATGTGTGTCAGGGTCCCGTCGAGCTGTTGCTCGCGCTGGGTCAGATGGAGCCGATTCGCGGCATCCTGCGACACGTGTTCCGCAACCAGAACCCCGACGGCGACTGGCCCCAGTGGTTCATGTTCTTCGAACGCGAGCGCGGCATCCGCGCCGGCGACTCGCATGGCGACGTCGTCTTCTGGCCGCTGCTCGCCCTCGCCCGGTACCTGCTCGCCTCGGACGACGTCGCGCTGCTCGACGAGGAGCTGCCGTTCTTCCATCCCGACGGTGAGGCCAAGGCCGAGCGCGGCACCATCGTCGCGCACGTCGAGCGCGCTCTCGCGCTGATCGCCGGGCGCGTCGTGTCGGGGACGCGGCTGGTTGCCTATGGCCACGGGGACTGGAACGACTCGCTCCGGCCGGTGGACCCCGCCCTGGCCGCGCGGCTGTGCAGCGCGTGGACCGTCACCCTGCACTACCAGACGCTCGCGACCCTGGCCGAGGCGTTGCGCCACGTGGGTCGCGACGCGCTCGCCGCCACCGTCGGCGCCGCGCTCGAGGGCATCCACGCCGACTTCCAGCGACTCCTCATCGTCGACGGTGTCGTCATGGGGCTCGCGCACTTCCGCGACGACGGCCGCATCGACCCGTGGCTGCATCCCGACGACCGCGACACCAACGTCCACGGGAGCCTGCTGCCGATGGTCCACGGGATCCTCGCCAACCTGTTCACGCGCGAGCAAGCCGAGCGACACGTCGCGGAGATCCGTCGCCTTCTGCTCGCCGCTGACGGCGCCCGCCTCTTCGATCGACCGCTGCCGTACCACGGCGGCCTGCAACGGCGCTTCCAGCGCGCGGAGTCGAGCGCGTTCTTCGGCCGCGAGATCGGCCTCCTCTACATGCACGCTCACCTGCGGTATGCGGAGGCGATGGCGCATCTCGGCGACGCCGACGCCTTCTTCCAGGCGCTTCGCCAGGCGAACCCGGTCGGGCTGCACGGGGCGGTGCCGAGCGCGCGGCTGCGCCAGGCCAACTGCTACACGTCCAGCTCGGACGCGGAGTTCGCGGATCGTTACGACGCCTCCGCGCGCTACGAGGCGGTGCGGACGGGGGCCGTGGGGGTGGAGGGCGGCTGGCGGGTCTACTCGAGCGGCGCGGGCATCGCGGTGCGACTCGTGCGCGAGCGCCTCCTCGGCCTGCGCCTGCGCCGCTCCTCGATCGGCATCGACCCCGTGCTCCCGCGCGCCCTCCACGGGCTCACCGCGCGGGTCGAGATCGCCGGTCGCGCCGTCGAGTTGAGCTACCGCGTCGGCCCGCGCGGGCACGGACCGCAGTCGCTCTGGTGCAACGGCGCCCCGTTGCCCTTCACGCGCGAGGCCAACCCGTATCGCGAGGGCGGCGCCGTGGTCGCCATCGACACGCTCCGGCAGCGGCTGCGTGACGGCGCCAACCAGCTGCTTGTCACGCTCCCCTGAACGGCCCATGTCCATCGAGGTCCTCGACGACTTCCGCGACGTCTCCGGCTGGAGCGCCGTCGTCTCCGGGCAGGCGCAGCTCGCGCTCCATCGCGGCACCGGACCCCAGGGCGGCGCGCTCCGGCTCGACTATGATTTCAAGGGCGGGGGCGGCTTTGTCGTCGCCCGCAAGCTCTTCGCGCGACGGATGCCGGAGTCGTGGGCGATTGGCGTGCAGATTCGCGGCGCGGCGCCCTCGAACAAGCTCGAGATCAAGCTCGTCGATCCCAACGGCCGCGACGTCTGGTGGTGGCGCCGCGAGGCCTTCGAGTTTCCGGACGCGTGGCAGCCGCTCCACATCCGGAGCTCGGAGGTCTCCTTCGCGTGGGGACCGGCGGGCGGCGGCGCCATGAGCGAGCTTGGGGCGATCGAGATCGCCATCGCCGCCGGACCCGGCGGCCGCGGCGCGGTCTCGTTCGCCGACCTGCGATTCGAGGATCGCTCGCTGAGCGGCCCGCCACGCGTGGAGGCGTCGAGCGCCGCGCCTGGTCACGAGCCGGCCCGAGTCATCGAAGAGTCACCGGCCTCCAGCTGGCGTAGCGCGTCCGCCGCGACGCCGCAGTGGATCGCCCTCGACTTCGGCCGCGAGCACGAGTACGGCGGGCTCGTCATCGACTGGGAGCCCCGCCGCGAGGCGCGCGCCTTCGACGTGCAGGGCTCCGCCGACGGGGTGCGCTGGACGAACCTCTGGTCAGCGCGCCAGGCCGAGGGCGAGCGCAGCTACGTGTATGTGGCGGGCGGTGGTCGGTCGCGCCACCTGCGCCTGCATCTGCTCGAAGCGGCCACGGGCGCGAATGCATTCGGCATCCGCAGGCTCGACGTGCGTCCCTTCAGCTTCGGGCGCTCGCTCGCGGACTTCTTCCACGCCGTCGCCGCGGCCGAGCCGCGCGGTCACTTTCCGCGCTGGCTGCACCGCGAGCAGTCGTACTGGACGCCGGTCGGCGTGGCCGGCGCCTCGAGCGCGGCCCTTCTCAACGAGGAAGGCATGCTCGAGCCCGATCTGGGCTCTTGCTCGCTGGAGCCGTTCCTCTACACCGACGGCGTGCTGGCCACGTGGGCGGACGTCGACCTCACGATCTCGCTGGCCCAGAACTACTTGCCGATCCCCTCGTCGACGTGGCGCCATCGCGATCTCGTCCTCACCACCACGGCGTTCGCCGCCGGGGACGCCGACGGTCCCGCCGTCCGCGCCTCCTACCGCGTCGAGAACCACGGCGCCGCGCCCAGACGCGTGCGGCTCTACGTCGCGTTGCGGCCCTTCCAGGTGACGCCTCCATGGCAGTCGTTCGAGGGGCTCGGTGGACCCTCCCCCGTGCGCTCGCTGGCCTGGCGCGCCGGCAGCGTCGTGGTCAACGGTGGCCTGCGCGTCGTGCCGCTCACACGCCCGTCCGGTTTTGGCGCGGCGGCGTTCGAGCAAGGAGGCGCGCTGCGCCACCTGGTCCACGGCGAGCTGCCGCCGCGTACCGAGATCGAGGACGCCTTCGGCTACGCCTCCGGCGCGCTCGCGTGGGATCTCGAGCTTGCGCCCGGCGGCGCGGACGAGGTCCGCGTCGCCGTGCCCTTCGCCGATCGTCCGGCGCTCGGGCCGGTCGCTCTCGCCGAGGTGCGCGCGGCCCCCGTCGCCACGCTGGACGACGTCGCGCGCTATTGGGCGCGCAAGCTCGGCGCCGTCGGCATTCGCCTGCCTCCGAGCGCGGCCGCGTGCGTCAACACCATGCGCACCGCGATCGCACACATCCTGGTCAACCGGGACGGCCCGGCGCTCCAGCCCGGCCCGCGTCGCTACACGCGGTCGTGGATCCGCGATGGCGCCACGATGTCGGCCGCGCTGCTCCGGATGGGCTGCGCCGACGAGGTGCGCGACTTCCTCGACTGGTATGGGCCGCATCAGGCCGCCAACGGCAACGTGCCGTGCGCGGTCGATCGTAAGGGCGTCGACTGGCTGCCGGAGCACGACAGCCACGGCCAGCTCATCTTCACGCTGGCGGAGTATTTTCGCCTCACCGGCGATCGCGACTTCACCGCGCGCCTGTGGCCGGCCGCCCGGCGCGCCGTCTCGTATCTGGAGGGCCTGCGCGCCCAGCGCCTGGGGCCAGAATGTCGGGGGCGCGACCAGCGCGCGCGCTTCGGGATCCTGCCCGAGTCGGCCAGCCACGAGGGTTACCTCGCGCAGCCAGTGCACGCCTACTGGGACGACTTCTGGGCGCTGCGCGGGCTCGGCGACGCAGTGGAGCTGGCGCGTGCGCTTGGCCACGCCGCCGACGCCGAGCACATCGAGACGCTGCGCCAGGCGCTGCACCGGAGCCTCTACGAGTCGATCGAGACGACGATCGCCACCCGCGGGCTGTCCTACATCCCCGGGTCGGTAGAGTGGGCCGACTTCGATCCTGCCGCAACCGCCACCGCGATCACCACGACCGACGCGCCGAAGCGGCTGCCGGCGGCCGCGCTCGCGTGGACCTTCGACGAGTACCTGCGCGGCCTGCGGCGCCGGCGCCGCGGGGAGCTGGACTGGAACAACTACTCGGCGTACGAGCTCCGCATCCTCGGCGCGCTGGTTCAGCTCGGCCGTCGCGAAGACGCGCACGAGGTGCTCGCCTTCTTCCTCGGCGATCGCCGCCCACCGGCGTGGAACGAGTGGCCCGAGATCTCGTGGCACGACCCACGCAGCCCCGGGCACCTGGGCGACCTGCCGCACGCCTGGATCGGCGCGGAGTTCGTGCTCGCGATGCTCGGCCTGTTCGCCCATGAGCGCCCGGCCGATCACGCGCTGGTGCTCGCGGCCGGCATCTCCCACGCGTGGCTGGACGGGGGCGAGGTTGGCATCGAGGATCTTCCGACCTGGTGGGGCCGGCTTCGCTACACGCTGCGGCGACGCGGCGACGCTGCGATCGAGCTCGACCTCGCGCCGGGGCTACGCCCGCCTCCCGGCGGCATCGTGATCCGCCCGCCGCTTTCACGCCCGTTGGCCGCCGTTGAGGTGGAGGGTCGCGCGACCGTGGACTTCGACGCCGAGAGCGTCACGCTGCGGCACTCACCGGCGCGCGTCGTGATGCGGTTCTGACTCGTGCCCGGAGATCATCCTCCGGGGAGGCCGCGCTCTCGATCGTCGCGCATGAGCTCGCCGTACTCCGACGTGATGTCGCTCGTGGCGGGCAGTTCCACAACGGAGGCAGCGGTCTGTCCCGTCGGCTGCACCATGAGCCGGCGCGTATGGAAGGGCCGCAGCGTCGCTCGATGGCCGATGCTGAACACGGTCGTTTCGGGGAGCCGCTCACGGATCAGCGCGTAGAGACGCGACTCTGTCGACTCGTCCACCGCCGAGGTCGCCTCGTCGAGAAAGAGCCAGTCGGGCTTCTGCACCAGGGCCCTGGCGAAGGCGATGCGCTGTTGCTCCCCGGGCGAGAGCTGAAGCTGCCAGTGTGCCTCCTCGTCGAGCCGCCCCGCGAGCTGAGGCAGCCCCACGGCCTCGAGCGCCTCGCGCAGCGTACCCTCGGCCACCCCATCGGCCGGCATCGGATAGCTGACCACGTCACGGAGCTTGCCGATCGGCAGGTACGGCCGCTGGGGCAGAAAGAGAATTCTGGCGGCGCGCGCGACGCGGATCTCGCCGCGCCCGAAGGGCCAGATACCGGCGATGGCACGGATGAGCGTGCTCTTGCCGGAGCCCGACGCGCCGGTGAGCAGGACCGAGTCGCCGCGCTTGAGCGAGAAATTGACGTTCGCCATGAGCGGCTGCCCGTCGGGGCGATAGAGGTCGACGTTGGCCAGGCTCAGCTGTCCGGGGCGCCCTTCGACGCGATGCAGGCCGGTCGCGGCCTGTCGGTGCACCGCCTCCAGATGGCGCTCGAAGCCGGCAAGTCGTTCGACCACGGCGCACCACGCCGCGATCTCCTTGTACGACTGCACGAAGAAGCTCAACGCGTCCTGCACCTGCTGGAAGGCCTGGGCTGTCTGCATGAGCCCGCCGAGTCCGAGCTCGCCCCGGAAGTAGCGGGGCGCCGCGACGATCGACGGAACGATCCAGGCGCCGAGGCCGTAGCCGGAGGTGAAGTAGGTCATGCGCTTCTGGCGGACCATGATGCCCCACCAGTTGCGCACGACGGCCTCGAACCGCGCGCGAAAACCCCGGAACTCATCTGCCTCGCCGCGGTAGAGGGCTACGCCCTCGGTGTTCTCACGGAAGCGGACGAGGCTGAAACGGAAATCGGCTTCGTATCGCTGGCGATCGTAGTTCAGCCGGACCAGGGGGCGGCCGAGCCAGTCGGTCACCCACGTGCCGACCATCGCGTAGAGGACGGCCACCCAGACCATGTACCCCGGCAGCCGGATGGCGTGGCCGGCGACCGTGAGCACGAACGAACCCGACAGACCCCAGAGGATGGCGACGAAGGTCACCAGGGTGACGACCGCTCGCAGGCCTCCCGTGAAGAGGCCGAGGGTGTGGGAGGCGAGCAGCTGAACGTCTTCCGCGATACGCTGGTCGGGGTTATCTGTCTCGCCGGCCTGCAGTTGCATGCGATAGTACGCGCCATCGGACAGCCAGGCGCTGAGGTACCGATCGGTCAGCCAGCGGCGCCACCGGATCTCGAGCATCTGGTTCAGATAGACTTGGTACACCGCGAGGAAGATGAAGATCGTGATCAAATACGTCACACGGAAGAGCTGGCCGCGGAAGGCGACCATGTTCTTGTCCTGGAGGGCGTTGTAGAAGGCGTTGTTCCACTGATTCAGGAGCACGCTGAGGTAGACCATGCCGAGCGTCAGAAGTACGACCCCGAGCAACAGCAGGAGGGCCGCCCACCGGTCCTCGGAGGTCCAATACGGGTTGATCATGCGCCAGGCCCGGGGAAGCGTTCGCCACAGGGCGGGCTTGGAGGAATTACCCGGATATCTATCCACGATGCGCTGGCGGAGACTCTGTGTGTGCCATCATCAACAACGATGAGCGGCGGTCGCCGGGGAGACGACGGCGCCGCGTCAGGCGGACCCTATCGCGGCTTCGCGGCGATGGCGAGTCATCGCGCGCGTTCGCACGAGCCACTCTGCAATAATGAGCCATGGAGAGGCCTCACATATTGATTCTAAGGGACGCGACGCTCGGACGCACTCAAAGTAGAGCCGCCAGGACCGTCCTCTCGGGCGTTTACCTGATCAGCGCGCTGCTCCTCGTGACCGGCTGCGCCACCCACTCTCTGGTGCCTGCCACCCAGGCGGACGCGATCAAGGACCGGGAGCGGACGCTGGCGACGCGCAGCGACGCCATCCAGGCTGCGATACGCCAGTCGGGCAAGGCAGGGGCGCTGGCCTTCCTCGACACGACGGACGGGCATCTCGTCGTCTTGCCAGGCGATAGCCCCTCCGATGCGTGGGCCCGGCACGTCACCTCGCCGGAGGACGAGACGAACCCGGCATCGGTGCCGCCCGTGGTAACGTTCGTCTATCGGGCCGACATTCCCAAGGCGCCCGAGGCCGTCACCCTGAGCGCGCTGCAGCAGCAACAGATGCAGCGCACGTCCGTGGCCTCCCTCGCGATCGAGCTGGGGCGGCTCGAGGAGAAGCTGGGCGTGCTGCAGCGGGAGCTCGCGACGACCAAGCAGGACACGGACAAGGCCGTAGCCGACATGCGCGCCCTCGCCGAAGATCTGGCGTCGGCCCGCAAGTTCATGCTGCAGACGGCGCAGCTCGGTTGGCTCAACCAGGAGCTGGCTCAAGAGAACGCGAACGGGATCCGGCGAATGACGACAGCCACGCAGGAGCTCACCGCGAGCTCCGAGAAGCTCGAAGAGACCGTGCGCCAGCTCTCCGAAGGGCTGTCGGGCCAGCTCAAGGAGCTGTCAGGTCGGCTCGATGCCATTCAGAACAAGATCCAGAACATCAAGTGAGGCCGTGATGCGTCACCGCGGGTGCGTGAGACGCGTGCTCCTCATCCTGGCGGGAAGCCTTGTGCTGCCGCTGGTCGGCATCTCCGATGCCGTGTCCGACGAGCTGGACGCGGTCCGCGGCAACTACGAGAGCGCGCTCAAGGCCAACGAGAAGCGCATCCAGGAGATCGAGGGCAGGGAACGCGGCATTGCCGACCCGCAGCAGCGCGCGGAGAAGATCACCCGAGACAAGGTCGCCGCGCTCCGCAATTCGCTGAAGGGCGACAGAACAGGGAAGGTTCTGGCCGACGCGGCCGACAAGGCGGCGAATGACCCGAGTGCCATGGCCGACCTTTCGAGGGAGGCGAGCAAGTACCTGGATGCCGCGCTGAGCGATTGGGGCGCGGGCGGCGCCGAGCGCAAACGACTCCGCGAGGCCGTGGCGGCCTCTCAGAAGAACATCGAGCGTATCGACGCGAATCTTGCCAGGGCGGCCAGGGCGACGGCGACGGTGCAGTCTTCGGAGGCGCTCGAGAAGGCGGCGCGGATCGAGGCTGCCGTGAACGAGGCCGGCGACCGCCTGAGAGCCCGGTGGCAGCTCGAGCAGGCCGCGCGAGAGCGGGAGGCCAAGCAGCGAGAGCGTGAGGCGGCCGAGCGCGCGCGCAGCTCGGGCTCGAAGTAATGACGAACGCGGTCGCGACGATAGATCTAGCTGGCCGCTGACCACCCGCGCGTAGTAGCCCTGCGCGTCGGAACCTATTCGGGCGGCAGGATGTAGCTCCACGCCTCCGTCAGGACTTCGTTGCCGTTGATGAGATGCGCCCAGAGCTCCACCGGTTTGTTGCCGTCCACCCTGCGAATCCGCACATTGAGGCGGAAGCCTCCGGCGGCCTCGTTGCGTACCACTCGTCGTTCGAGTACCTCGCCGTTGGCATCGACCGTCAGCGCGGCGTCCACGTTGGCGGCGGCCGGCAACCGGCTGAGCGTGGGCCCTTCGAAATCGACGTGGAACTCGATGCTTCCGTCGGGGGACTTCACGTAGCCGCGACCGCGTCGCGTCTCGCGCACCCACCCGATCGGCGGACGGACCTCCCGGTCCTTTTGCCAGAGCACCCGGTAGGAGTACGGCAGGGCATCCTTCGGTTGTGGCTGCCAATCGGGAACCCAGTAGGCCACGATGTTGTCGTTGGTCTCGTCGGGAACCGGGAGCTGCACGAGCTCTATCCGGCCGGGCCCCCAGTGTCCCTTCACCTCGACCCAGGCGGACGGTCGCAGCTCATAGCGCGCCTCCAGATCCTCGAAGTCAGAGAACCCACGCGCCCGCTGCATCAGACCGAAGCCCCGCGGGTTCGTGATCGCGAACGAGGTGACCAGGAGGCGTTTGGGATTCACGAGCGGGCGCCAGATCCAGTTCTTTTCCGTGGCCTGGATCGACAGGCCTTCGGAATCATGGACTCGCGGTCGATAGTCCTCTCGCGCCGAGCGCTGGTTGGCGCCGAAGAGGAACATGCTGGTCAGCGGCGCCAGCCCCAGCTTGGCGACGTTCTTGCGCAGAAACAGCCTCGCGTCGACGTCGAGCACCGTCGTCACACCGGGTCGGAGCACGAACCGGTAGGCAGCTGCCGCCCGCGGGGAATCGAGGAGCGCGTAGATCGTCAGCTCCTTCGCGGTCGGCGGCGGACGCTCGATCCAGAACTCCACGAACCGCGGAAACTCCTCACCGCTGTTTTCCGCGGTGTCGACGGCGAGCGCACGCGCCGAGAGCCCGAACCGCTGACCCCGCCCGAGTCCCCGGAAGTAGCTGGCGCCGAGGAAGACGAGCACTTCGTCCTTGTACGTGGCGGTGTTGACCGAAAAATGCACGCGAAATCCCGCGTAGCCCAGCCTCTGCAGCTCCTCGCGGTCGATCTTGTTCCGCCCGTAGTCGAACGAGTCGGAATCGAACGGGATGTCGCGCACGCCCTCGGCCCCGAGCTCGTGGATGACGACCGGCTCCTCGTAGTACCACCCGGGGTGGAAGAACATGATCTCGAAGGGGAGCTTCGCGTTCCGCCACAATGCTCGTTCGGGCCGGAATCGAATGTCGCGATACTGATCGTAGGTCAGGCCTTTAACGCTCTTGGGGAGGCCGCTGCTCGGTTTCTGATAGGCGGCGCCCGCCAGCTTCGAGGCCCTGGCGGCCACGTCGTCGAAGCCGAAGGCCGATGCTTCCGGGGCGAAGAGGGCGAGCGTCACGGCGAGCGCAAGCACCCCCCGCAGGGCCGCGCGGCCCGCACGCACGAAGGCCTTTACCGCAGCGGGTCGCCGACGGACTCGCGCGCTGATCCAGGTCAACCCCAGCCCGCCGTGTGTTGTCAGTAGGTTGCGAGAACTCAAGCCGAATCGTCCCGGTTCGTCACACGGGGCCCACCACGAACCCCGTGCGAGTGAAAATTAAAAGTACCCATGCCGATGGAGCACGTCAAGGCGACGGCGGGTCGTTCAACACGCGACCGTTCGAGGTGATGATCCTGCCGTAGAAGCGAGCGCTGTCCTTGAGCGTGCGCTTCTGGGTGTCGAAGTCGACGTGCACGATTCCGAATCGTTTCGAATAGCCGAGCGACCACTCGAAATTATCGAGCAGCGACCACACGAAGTACCCGCGCACATCCGCGCCACGCTCGATCGCGGCGTGGACGGCTTTGACGTGGCGGCGCAGGTAGTCGACGCGCAAGGGGTCGGCCAGGCGGTCGCCTTCGACCACGGGCGGATCGAAGAACGCCGCGCCGTTCTCGGTGACATACATCGGCAGATTACCGTATTGCTCTTTGACCCACAGCAGGACATCGGTCAAGGCCGGCGCGAACACCTCCCAGCCGGTCTCGGTATAGATCGCGCGCCGCTGGAGTACCGGCGCCGCCTGCAGGAGTCCTCCGTGAGGATCGAAGCGCGTGACGTTGCGAGTGTAATAGTTGACACCGAGAAAGTCGATCGGCTGGCGGATGAGCGAAAAGTCGTCCGCCGGCCACCGCGGCCACGCGTCGCCGAAGATCTGCCCCATCTCATCCGGGTAGCGGCCGCGGAATATGGGATCGAGGTACTGGCGGTTCATGTAGGCGTCGGCTCGCAAGGTGGCGGCTCGGTCGGCCGGATCGTCCGAGGCGGAATATTTGGGCTCGAGGTTCACCACGATGCCAATGGAGTGGCGCCCTGCTGCGCGGTACGCCCTCACCACCTCGGCGTGGGCGCGGAGCAGGTGGTGAGAGGCGATCGGGGCCTCGAAGCGATTCCGATGGCCCGGCGCGTGCACCCCGTACAGGTAGCCGCCGTCCGTGACGACCCACGGCTCGTTCAGCGTTGTCCATAGCTTGACGCGACCGTCCAGACGCTTGAACACGGCCGTCGCGTATTCGGCGATCCACCTCGCGATCTCGGGGTTGAGCCAGCCTCCGCGGTCGTCCAGAGCGGCCGGAAGATCCCAGTGATAGAGCGTCACCATGGGCTCGATGCCACGGGCGAGCAAAGCGTCGACGAGCCGCTCGTAGAAATCGAGTCCCGCCGGGTTCACCGCGCCTCGGCCCTCCGGCATGACGCGGCTCCACGACACGCTGAAACGGTACGCGTTGGTTCCGATCTCGCGCATCAATGCCACATCGTCGAGAAACCGCCGGTAGTGATCGCAGGCGACGTCGCCGGTCGCGGCGTCGCGAACCGTGTTCGGCGTGTGCGCGAAGCGGTGCCAGATGCTGGGCCCGGCCCCGTCGGCGAGCGGCGAACCCTCGACTTGATACGCCGAGGTCGCGGTGCCCCAGAGGAAGTCGCGGGGAAAGTCGATCATTCGACGATCACCTCGGCCGGCAGCTCGTGAAAGAGGAGCTCGGAGCCGCGCCATGGGGCGACGGTACCGTTGACGCGAGTGTCGGGTGACGGCGGCTGCTTGCTGGGCCAGACGAGCACCAGGCCGCCCGGCGGCACCCGCGATCCGCCGGCCACTCGCAGGACGACGCGCGTACCCTGCCTCTTGAGCGAATAGCTCAAGAGACCGTAGGGGGTGCGCAAGTCCTTTATCGTTACCCCACCCTTGTCGAGCCATTCGGGGGGAACGCCGGCCGCGAGCACGAGGGCCTGATCGCCCTCCCGTTCGTAGGCGAAGAGATCGAGCACCGCGCGAATGAAGTCCGAGGCGACCCAACCGTGCGGCATGTCCCCCACGAAGCGCGGCTGCTTGGGATCGCGGCCGATCACCTCGGGCCACTGATTCCAGGCTGCCGGACGGCGGCCGGCCAGGAAGAAATCGAGGAGCTTGTGCGCCCGCTCGCGCCAGCCCAGGCGGACGAACGTACCCACCGTGCGGATCTCGTACGGGGTGTAGTCCTCCCACGCTTTGCGACCGTCCCGTCGGTCCAGGAACTCGCGCCAGTACCGTTCGTACGTCGCCAGGACCATGTCGCGAGGCAGCCGGTGAAGCTCGCCGGCCGGCGCGATGGCAATCGTCGACGAGGTCGGATCGAAGTCACCGAGCTCGGCCGAGCCGGGAAGATAGGCAATGCCGTGGGCCGCCGCGGCATGACGAAGCGACGCGTCGAGATCGCGGCGAAACTCCTCGCGATGGGTCTCGAGCCGGCGGGCAGCGTCGCGGCGGCCCAGCGCCGTCGCGATGGCGACGGCGCCGTCATAGCCCTTCAATGCCCAGAAGTCATCCCAGTAGGCGTGCACCGGCTTGGCCGAGTAGCCCTCGTGGCTGATCGACGGCGGCAGGAGCCCGTAGAAGGCGCGGGTCGCCGGAGCAAGATTCGCGTCGGTGCGCTCTGACTGTCGCAGCGACTCGAGATACCGCGCGGCGGCCTCGACGTGCGGCCACGTCTCCTCGAGGAGCGGGCGATCGTTCGTGTAGCGATACAGCTCGGAGGCCAGGAAGATCAGCTCGCCCGCGCTGTCGTGCTCGGGCACGGGATCGGCTCCCCGCTCGTCGACGCAGCACGGCACCTTGCCGTTCGCGAACTGGTGCGGCGCGTACCAGCGCAGGTACTCGGCGGCCGCGCTCGCGTGCCCGACCCGGAGCAGCGACTCCGCGATCATCGCGCCGTCGCGAATCCACGACCGTGCGTAGGAGCGGGTGCCCGGCCGCAGCACGGGGCCGTCGCGCGTGATCAGCACGTGGGCGAGCGCGGTGCGGAGCGCGGCGATGAGCGGGCGCGCCGGGGCCGGGACGTCGATGGAGGTGCGATTCAGCCGCTCGCGCCAGGCGGCGGCCACGGCGGCTTGCTCTCGCTCTATCCAGGCCGAGCCTGCCCCGTCCTCGAGATCCGGGAGCCCGGCCGAACCGGACAACGGCACGACGACGCCCACGGTCTGACGGGCGCGCGGCGCGAGCACCAGCTGGTAGCCGAGGGCCG
Organism: Candidatus Methylomirabilota bacterium; assembly: GCA_046723845.1. Classification (GTDB taxonomy): domain Bacteria; phylum Methylomirabilota; class Methylomirabilia; order Rokubacteriales; family CSP1-6; genus AR37. Next base: position 25,644 of record JBKOVG010000385.1, read on the forward strand.
CCGAAGCGTACCCGAACTCGTCTTGAACTTCAGCCGGCCCGGCCCAGTCCCGGGCGCCGATCAGGCGCGGGATGGGGCCCGCGTCGAACGGGAAGGCGCCCACGCGGTCCGGGACGCGCAGTGGGAAGACCTTGCGATCGGCGTTGACCGCCAGCGAGACGCCGTCCCATTTGACGTGCCGGATGGCGCTGGCGCCTCCGATCAGGTTGAGGAACTGAGACGGCGGGTTCACCTGGAACGGGCGCACCGCCAGCATGAGCTGGACCGGCAGGCGCCGGCCCGTCAAGTTGCGGATCTCGTAACGCGCGACGAGGCGCGCATGACCGCGAGAGCCGGACGCAAAGGCCGAGACTCGCAACTCCCACGAGCGCTGCCGCCACGTCACTCCGGGAATCGGCAGGTAGCCATCGACCAGGACTTGGCGTGGCTCGACGTCGGCCCAGCCGACGACACGGGAATCGACCAAGACGAACGGCTCGATCGAGAAGCCGCCCTTGGAGACCTCCAGCGCGCCATCCTCCGACAGGAGACCGCTGTCGTCCCCGCCGTCGATGCCGACGAGCGTCCAGGCCGTCTGCTCGCCCGACATCCCGCGGGGATACATGCCGCGCGGCGACGCGCGAGCCATCGCCTGAAAAAACGCGTTCAGCGAGGCGCCGAACGCGAGGTCCTTGATCTCGAGCTCGGCGAGGCCATACGCGCCGGCGGGTCCATCATGGAGCGCCAGACGCAGGAACCGCGTCTCCGCCTCGGGCAGGAGCAAGAAGTCGGGCCCGCCGCGGCCGTCGATCACCCGCCGCACGGTCCGCCACTCGACCCCCTCGTCGGAGAGCTGAACGTCGTAGCGCGAGGCGTACGCGCCCTTGACCCAGTACACAGCCAGCCCGCCGAGCTCGCGCGGCCGCTGGAAGTCGATGGTCAGGGCCTGGGCAGGACCCGTGGCGGGGTCGCTTCTCCACGCGGTGGCGGCCGAGCCGTCGACGGCCAGCAACGCGTGATGGCCCCGCGCCGCGGACGACGCGTACACGATCGCCGGCAACGCGACGGCGGGCTCGTCCGGGAGCTCTCGCAGAACGAGCTCACTCACTTCGATCGAGCCGCGGCCGCCGCCGCGCCCGGCCGCCACGCCGAGCTCGATGGCGGCGGCGCGGCGCAGCGTGCGGTCCGTGGCCGGTCCCCACGCGAATTCGATGTGGCGTTGCTTGATCCGGACGAGCTGCCACTCGCGCGGGAACGAGACATCGGGCCGCTGAAACCACCAGACGTTCTCGCCGCTCGCGTCTATCAGCTTGACCTGGAAGTGGTTGACCGGCGCGTCGGCGCGCAGATAGAACGTGATCTCGTAGTGTCGCGGCAGGTCGATCGTGAGCGCGCGCCGCGCCAGCGCGTATCCTGCGGTCCCCCCGAGGTCGAAGTCGAGGCGCAGACCTCGGCCGCGCATGCCCTCGGTTGGATGCACCGATGCTCGCACGCCGTCCGACGCCACCCCGGTCCACGGCGACACATCCTCGAACGTATCGAGCGTCCGGACGGGGACCGGCTCGGTCGAGTGCGCCGGGCCCGGCGTGGTCAATGCGGCGAGCACGCAGCCGAGCAGGGCCAAGGCACGCTGCGCGCCGCTCATCCCTTCACGCTGCCGAGCGTGATGCCCTCGACGTAGTGCCGCTGGAGCACCAGGAACACGACGAGGACCGGAAGCGTTGTGAGCACCGCGCTGGCCATCATCAACTCGCTGTCCTGGACGTGCTCGCGCGACAGGCTCGCGAGCGCGACGGGCAGCGTGTAGAGCTCGCTGTCGTTCAGGATGATGAGCGGCCACATGAAGTCGTTCCAGGTGCCGAGGGCCGTGAACATCGCCAGGGTCACGACGATCGGTCTCAGCACCGGCACGACCACCGAGCGGAAGATCCGGAGCTCGTTCGCGCCGTCGATGCGCGCGGCTTCGATGAGCTCGTCCGGAACCATCAAGGCGTACTGGCGCACCAGGAAGATGCCGAAGATACTCGCCATCGCCGGGACGATGACGCCGCCGTAGGTGTTCACGAGACCGAGGTGCTTGAGGAGCAGATAGAGCGGCACCATCGCGACCTGCCCGGGAATCAAGAGCGCGCCGACGAGAACCTTGAAGATCCGGTCCCGGCCCGCGAAGCGGAGCTTGGCGAAGGCATAGCCGGCCGCGACGTTGAACGACAGCGACACCAGGGTCACCGAGGCCGTGAGCACCGCGCTGTTGACCAGATATCGCCCCATTCCCACGTGAGCGAACAGCTCCCGGTAGTTTACCAGGGTTGCCCGGACGGGCAGCAGGGGAGGCGGAAACGTGCTGGCCTCACCGGGCGACATCAACGAGACCGAGACCATCCAGACCAGCGGCAACACCGTCGCCGTCGCGCCCCCGAGCAGGAGCCCGTTCACGAGCACTCCCGCCAGAGGGCGCGTCACGCGGCCGACGGCCGGCGGGCAAGCCACCGCGGCAGGGCCGTCACGCAGAAAATGAACAGGAAGAGCACGAAGGCGACGGCCGAGGCCGAGCCGAGATTCCACCACTTGAAGCCTTCCTCGTACATGAAGTAGAGCACGCTGAGCGTGCTCTGCAGCGGTCCCCCTTGCGTCATCACGTAGGGCTCGGCGAAGAGCTGAAAATAGCCCGCGATCGTGAGGATGCCCACCATGGTGACGATCGGGGCAAGCAGGGGCAGCGTGACGTGACGGAGCTGCCGCCACATCGACGCGCCGTCGATACGCGCCGCCTCGTAGAGCTGATCGGGGATGCTCTGCAGCCCGGCCAGGAGAATGATCATGTTATAGCCGAAGTTCTTCCACACCGCGAAGACGATGATCGCGGGCATGGCCCAGTGCGGATCGCCGAGCCAGTCGATCGGCGGAATGCCGACGCGACCGAGGGCGTAGTTGAGCCACCCGTAGTGCGGGTGGAACAGGTAGCGCCAGATGACGGCGACGGCCACCAGGGTCGTGACCACCGGCGCGAAGAGCGCCGTCCGGAAGAGCGCCGGGAACTTGACCAGCCTCGAGTGCAGCAGCAGCGCGGCCCCGAACGAGACGGCGATCGACAGGGGCACACCGACGACCACGAAGTAGAGCGTATTGCCGAAGGCCTGCCAGAACAACGGAGTCTGGAGCAGTTGCACATAGTTGCGAAAGCCGACGAGCCGCAGATTGCGGATGTCCGCGAGGGCGTAGATGTCGAAGTCGGTAAGGCTCAGGGCCAGGGCCGCGAGGACCGGCAAGAAGAAGAACACGGCGATGACCAGGAGGGCGGGGGTCACGAAGCACCACGCGGCGCCGATTGCTCTCAACGGGCGCTTCTCCGCGCGAGAAGCCACCGACGCTTTTCGAGGATCCGATCGGCACGCGCATCGAGCTCGCGGGCCGCCTGCTCCACCGACAGCCGCCCGTGCACGGCGCGCTCGGTGACCAGGCGCATCTCCGTCACGATGCGCTCCCACTCCGGCACTTTGGGCGCGGGCTTGACTCGCTCGAGCTGCTCACGGAATGCGCGGGCGTAGACGTCGGTGCTCAGCTCCGAATCCGCCCAGGTCGTG
>JBKOVG010000259.1:0-6788 GCA_046723845.1 Candidatus Methylomirabilota bacterium
TGGCCGTGGCTGATAGGACGGGAGTGAAGCGAACACGCTGAGCCCATGGCCCACGAGACCCTGACTGCCAGGCCGGCTGGTCCGCTCACCCTCCACGGCCACGACGTGGAGGGGGTGAACCGCTGCGTGCACTGCGGCCTCTGCCTCGCCTACTGTCCCACCTTCTCCATCCTCGGCACCGAGATGGACTCGCCGCGCGGCCGCATCTTCATCGTGAAGTCGCTGGCGGAAGGGCGGCTCAAGCTGGGCGACGCCACCGTCTCCCATCTCGATCTCTGCCTCGGCTGCCGCGCCTGCGAGACGGTGTGCCCCTCGGGCGTGCCCTACGGCCAGCTCATCGAGGCCGCGCGCGCCGAGGTGGAACGGCAGCGCCCCGGCGGCCCGCTCCGCCGCCTCTTCCGCTGGATGAATTTCGCCCTGCTCCTTCCTCGCCCGCGCATGCTCGGCCTCGCCGCTGCCGGGCTCCGCTTCTACCAGGTGAGCGGGCTCCAGCGCCTGGCCCGCGCCACGGGCTTCCTCAAGCTGCTGCCCTCGCCGCTCGGCGAGTGGGAGCCACTCCTGCCCACACTGCCGCCTGCCGCCGAGCGCGCCCCGCTGCCCGAGCTCACGCCCGCCCAGGGCGACAAGCGTGCGCGGGTGGGCATGCTCACAGGCTGCATCCAGCAGATTGCCTTCGGCTCGCAGAACCGCGCCACCGCGCGCGTGCTCGCTCGGAACGGCGCCGAGGTGGTCGCCCCGCGCGGGCAGACGTGCTGCGGCGCGCTCCACGCCCACTCGGGCGAGCACGCGCTGGCCGTGGATCTGGCCAAGCGCACCATCGAGGCCTTCGAGGCGGCGAAGGTGGACGCAGTCATCGTCAACACCTCGGGCTGCGGCGCGCACATGAAGGCCTACGGCACGCTGCTGGCGGAGGATCCCGCCTGGCGCGATCGCGCGGCGCGCTTCTCCGCCAGCGTCCGCGACCTCGCCGAGTTCCTCGCCACGGAGCCGCTGCGCGGCCAGCTCGGTCCCGTGAACCGCACCATGACGTATCACGACCCCTGTCACATCGTGCACGGGCAGAGAATCTCGAAGCAGCCGCGCGCGCTCCTAGCGCAGATCCCCGGGCTCAAGCTCGTGCCCCTCAAGGAAGCCGACTGGTGCTGCGGCTCCGCGGGCACCTACAACCTGACCCAGCCCGAGATGGCGCAGCAGCTCCAGGCGCGCAAGGTCGCGCACATCCGCGAGACGGGCGCCGAGGCCGTGGTGACGGCGAATCCGGGCTGCATCATCCAGATCGCGCAGGGGCTCCAGGCCGCGGGGGCTCGGGTGCGGGTGCTGCACCTGGCGGAGGTGCTGGACGAGGCGTACCGCAACGCCCCTCACCCCGGCGCGAAACCCTCGCCCTCGGAGGGGGAGAGGGCAGGGTGAGGGAGCGCATGCCGCGGACCAGCGAGCTCAGCCGCAAACGATTCGAGGAGCCGGCGCGGAGGGATCGAGTGGGCGCATGCCGCGCGTGAAGGTCCTCGACCAGGCCGCCCTCCCCGACGGCGGTGTGGAGCTGGCGGTGGTGAACGGGCTCGACGTGGCACTCTTCCGCCGCGGCGACGAGATCTTCGCCATCGGCAATGAGTGCGCTCACACCGGCGGCAATCTGTGCGACGGCCCCGTCGAGGGCGACATCGTCACGTGTCCGTTGCACGGCTGGGAGTTCGACCTGCGCTCCGGCACGTGCATGACGGTGCCGGGCGAGTCGGTGCCGCGCTTCATCGTCACCGTGGAGGACGGCGCCATCTATCTCGAGGAGAGTGCATGAAGGATTCCGTCCCGCTCGAGCACAAGGCGAACGCGCCAACCTCCGTCGGCTGCTTCGTCCTGACCATGTCGGACACCAAGACGCCCGAGACCGACACGAGCGGCATCCTCATCCGCGAGCTCCTCACGCAGGCGGGGCACAAGGTCGCCGGCCACGCCATCGTGAAGGACGACCCGGCGCAGGTCGCCGCGGTGATCCGTTCCGGCTGCGCTGCTCCCTCGGTGGAGGCCTTCGTCCTCACGGGCGGGACGGGCATCACCAGCCGTGACTCCACCTTCGAGGCGGTGGAAGCCCTCCTGGAAAAGCGCCTCACCGGCTTCGGCGAGCTCTTCCGCATGCTCTCCTACCAGGAGATCGGCGCCGCGGCCATGCTCTCCCGGGCCCAGGCCGGCGTCGTCCAGGGACGCGTGCTCTTCTCCTTGCCGGGTTCCCCGAACGCTTGCCGTCTGGCCCTGGAAAAGCTCATAATCCCGGAGCTTCCGCACCTGATCCGCGAGGTGAGGCGCTAGCGGCCTCCAGGTTATACTCGGAAGTAGTCTCATTCGATCCAGCCCGGTCGATCCTGGCTACACGGAGGAGTGGCAATGCCGAGGCACCTATCCAAGTTCACCCTCATATCTCTGCTCGTCGTCGCCCTGGCCGGCCCCGCGGGAGCGCAGACGCAGCCGCCATCGGGCCAGCTCTGGACGGAGAGCAGCAACAGCAAGGTGCCCGCCGACATCGCTCGCCTCAACGACCACATGAACAACCTCGCCGAGAAGCTCAAGCCCGCGCTCGTGCAGGTGCGCGTGCGCCGCACGGAGACACAGGCCGAGGGCGAGCAGCAGCCCGGCACGCCGGAAGAGCGGCGCACCTCCGGCTCCGGCGTGATCATCCGCTCCGACGGCTACCTGGTGACGAACGAGCACGTGGTCAACGAGGCGGACAAGATCCAGGTCAAGCTGGCTGATGGCCGCCGCTTCGACGGCCGGCTCGTGGGCAAGGACGAGCGCGTGGACCTGGCCCTGGTGAAGATCGAGGCCACCGGGCTTCCCGTGGCCGCCCTCGGCGACTCCAACAAGCTCCGCGTCGGCGAGTTCGTCCTGGCCCTGGGTCAGCCCTTCGGGCTCGAGCAGTCCGTCTCCTTCGGCATCGTGAGCCGGAAGGGCGCCCCGCTCCTCGTGGCCGCGCCCGGCTTCGACTTCATCCAGACCGACGCCACCGTGAACCCCGGCAACTCGGGCGGTCCGCTCGTCAACATGGCTGGTGAAGTCGTCGGCATCAACAGCATGGCCGCGCGCAACGGCACCATCGGCTTCGCCATCCCCATCAACCTCGTGAAGGGTCTCCTCCCCCAGCTCGCCTCCAAGGGCAAGGTGGAGTGGGGATGGCTCGGCGTGGGCATCGCGGACGTGGGCGACGAGGACTTCGCGAAGTACCAGCTCAAGGAGCCCAAGGGCGTGCTGATCCGCCACGTGGTCGCCGGCCAGCCCGCCGACAAGGGCGGCCTCAAGGCTGACGACGTGGTCCTCGCCGTGGACGGCACGCAGGTGGACGGCATGCGCGATCTGCAGCGCATCATCGCGAGCACGCCCGTGGGCCGCTCCGTGAGGCTCGCCGTCATGCGCGGCGGCAAGGAGCAGGAGCTCGAGGTGGTCGTGGGCCCGTACCAGGCCTCGTCGTCCGCGACCAAGCCCGCGCAGCCGCCGCGCCGCGCCCCCGAGGCGCCCGCGCCCAAGGGACCGCCGACGCCCGCGCCCAAGTGATCGCGCGGCGAGCGCGCTTCGCCACCACCGCTCTCGTATTCCTCCTCACCTCGGTAGCGGCCGCGGAGGCCACCGAGGTGAGGATGCTTTTCCCCACTGATAGCCTCACCCAGGCCGATCCGGCACAGCTCACGGGCCGCCGCATCCATCTCTCGCTCGTGAAGTGCCGCGAGGCGCCGTCCACCTGCGACGAGATCACCCTGCTGAACGGCCTCGACGGCTGGAGCGTGAATCCGCGCATGACGCTCGCCTTCACCGGGCGCATCGCGCTCGACAGCATTGACCGCGCCAGCGCCTTCGTGCTGCCCCTCGGGGACGAGAAGGCGGAGCCGATGGGCCTCGTCCGCCTGGTGTGGGATGCCGAAGGCAACACGCTCTACGCCAGGCCCGAGCGCATGCTGCGCCAGGGACGCCCGCACGCCGTCGTGGTCACCTCGAGAGTGCGCGACGAGACCGGGCAGCCGTTACGTTCTGCCAAGGGCGCTGCCGCGATGCTGGACCCGCGCCTCGCGAAGCGCCTCGGCAACCTTGGGCTCACGCGCGATGACGTGGTCGCAGCGGCGGTCTTCACCACCGCCTCCGTCACGGCCGGTCTCGAGCACATGCGCGCCCGGATCGACGCGCGCCCGGCGCCGCGTCTCGACTTCACGCTGGCGCCCGGCGGCGGTCGCAGCGTGTACCGGCGCATGGGCATCGAGAGCATCACCTTCACCCGCCAAATCGCCACCGGCGGGCCCGAGCGTTTCGCCTCGCCCGCGCCGCTCCCTCTCGACTTGGTTCCGCCCGCCGACGTCGCCACCATCGCGCTCGGCGCCTTCGACAGCGCGTCGTTTCTTACCGGCTCCCGCCACATCCCGGCTGTCCCGACTTCTCGGGCGCCCGAGATCATCGGTCAGGAGCGCGTGCAGGTGGCGCTGTACCTTCCCGCTGGCGTGATGCCGGCGGCTGGTTGGCCCGTCATCGTGTTCGGCCACGGTTTCGGCAACGACAAGAATCTCATTACGCCGCTGGTGGCCGGCACCTTCGCGCGCCGCGGCTTCGCCACCGCGGCCATCAACGTAGTCGGCCACGGCGGCGGCCCTGACAGCACGCTCACCATCAAGGCGAGCGGCAAGGAGCCCCTGGTTCTGTCCGCGGGCGGGCGCGGCGTCGACCTCGACGGCGACGGGCGCATCGGCAGCACGGAGGGCGTGTCCACGGCGATGCGCGGCCCGCTGGCGCTCATCGGCAGCCGCGATGGCCTGCGCCAGACCGTGGCCGACCTGATGCAGCTCATCCGCGCCATCCGCCACGGCGTGGACGTGGACGGCGACGGCAAGCCCGATCTGGACGCCACGCGCATTTACTACGCGGGCCAGTCCTTCGGCGGCATCTATGGCACGCTGCTCATGGCGGTGGACCCTCTGCCGCGGGCGGGCGTGCTCAACGTGCCCGGCGCGCCCATCGTGGAGATCGCCCGCCAGGCCGAGATGTTCCGCCCGCTCGTCATCCAGCAGATGCGCGCTCGCCGGCCCTCCCTCATGAACGGCGAGAAGGACTTCACCGAGTCGCTGCCGCTGTGGGGTGAGCCGCCCGTGACGTCGCCCGCCCCCGGCGCGCTTGCCATCCAGGCCTACTTCGATCGCGCGGAGTGGCTGCAGCAGCCCGCGGATCCGTCCGCCGTCGCGCCGTACCTCCGCGAGGTGCCGCTCCTGCCCTCGGGCCCGCGCCCCATCCTCCTACAGATGGCCGTGGGCGACCGCACCGTGCCGAACCCCACGACGGAGCAGATGATCCGCGCGGGCGCTCTGCAGCCCCTCCTCTCCGTCTACCGCCACGACCTCGTGGTTGCGACGTTGCCGCCGCGCTTCGCCAATCCCCACGCGTTCCTCACCATGCAGGCCCCGGAGGTGGCGGCCATCGCCCGCGCAGCCCAGGAGCAGATCGCCCGCTTCTTCCTCTCCGACGGCCGAACCATAGAGCGCACCGACCCCCACTTCGACATACCCACCTTGCGCTGAGCCAGCACGATCCCCTCGCCCCCGGAGGGGGAGAGCTGGGGTGAGGGGGGTACCCAGTGTGGTGCCGCCTCATAAATAAGCCGGCCGGGCCCTCGAAGCGCGCGTTGGTACACGCGATGGTTCGGCCGTCGGACGGGATCAAACAGGCGATGACGGACGCCTCCGCGTTTTGCAGCCCCCGTCACCCTAGCCTTCTCCCCCTGCGGGGGCGAGGGCTCCGCAACCATCCCGCCTTTACCCCGCCCGCCCCGACTGGTACTCTGCGCCCATCATGCGCGCGATCCTCCTCGGCACCGGCTCGCCTCCGCCCAATCCGAAGCGCCGCGGTCCCGCCACGCTCCTCAGCCACGGCGACGAGAAGTTCCTCGTCGACGCGGGCTCGGGCGTGGGTGTCCAGCTCCTGCAGGCGGGCGTACGCCCATACGACTGGCCGCGCGTGCTCATCACGCATCACCACTCCGACCACGTCATCGACCTGGCGCATATGCTGGTGACGCGCTGGATCGTGGGGCAGAACGCGCCCTTCGAAGTGTGGGGCCCCGCCGGCACGAAGCGCCAGATGGACAAGCTCCTCGACTACCTCGACTGGGACATCGAGGTCCGCCGCCACCACATGGTGAAGCGCGAGCGCCCCCGCGTTGTCGTTACTGAGATCGAGGAGGGGAAGATCCTCGAGGTGGGCGGAGTGACGGTGAGCGCCTTCAACGTGGACCACGACCCCGTGAAGCCGGCCATGGGCTATCTCTTCGAGGGCGGCGGCCGCCGCGTGGTCGTCTCGGGTGACACACGCCCCTCGGAGAACCTCATCCGCTGGAGCCAGGGCGTGGACTGCCTCATCCACGAGTGCTGCGAGATGACCAAGACCTCGTGGTATCCCGACTGCGGCTGGCCAAGCCTCGAGGCCAAGATCAAAGACTTGTCGTCCTATCACACCCAGCCCGACGACATCGGCCGCGTCGCCGCCGCCGTCAAGCCGGGCAAGCTCGTGATGACCCATATGATGCCCGGCTCCGTCCCCGCCGAGCTCCACGCTGCCGCCACTCGCCACTTCCGAGGCCCCATCACCATCGGCGAAGACCTAGCCGAAGTGTAGCCAGGGCGAGAACCCTTGCCCCCGAAAGGGGAGAGGGCAGGGCCACACGAATCCCTCTCCCACCTCGGGGGAGAGGGGCGCTCATCCCAGCAGCAGCTTGATCGACCCTGCTATAGCGCTGTCTCTTATACACATCTCCGAGCCCACGAGACCTG
>JBKOVG010000317.1:0-6979 GCA_046723845.1 Candidatus Methylomirabilota bacterium
GCGCGTGAGCCGCTGGCTCGCCCGCCGCGAGCAGACCGTGCTGGTCCGGATCGCGCGCGACCTCGTCGGCCGCTGCCGCTCGCTCACCCGCGCGATCCTCGAGCTCGAACGCGAGCTCGCGGCGATGACCGCGCAGATCGCGCCGGCGCTGCTCGAGCTGCCCGGCTGCGGTGCGCTCACCGCCGCCAAGCTGCTCGCGGAGATCGGCCCCATCGAGCGCTTCCAAACGGACGCCCAGCTCGCCCGCCACGGCGGCGTCGCCCCGCTCGAAGCGAGCTCGGGCCGCGTCCGCCGCCATCGGCTCGACCGCGGCGGCAACCGCCAGCTCAACTGCGCGCTGCACTGGATCGCGGTCACCCAGGCGCGCGTCCATCCCGCCGCTCGCGCCTACCTGCAACGCAAGCAGGCCGAAGGCAAAAGCCGTCGCGAGGCGATCCGCTGCCTCAAACGCCAGCTCGCACGCGTCGTCTTCAACACCCTCAAAGCGGGCCCAGTCTTGACATAGGAGCAACACTGGCCCAGGCGACTGCCACCGGTCGGCGTTTCCTAGCGAGCGTTGGAGGTTTGTCCGAGCCTTAGCGCGGCCCAGCGCGCTGCGAGATCGCGGCCGTCGAGCTTATCCGCCGCCTCGAGCGCTTTGCCGGCCCGCTTCGATGTCTTCCGCCCGAACGCCCCCAGCAACACCCATTTGCGCGTGAGGCGTACGAGCCGAAGCCGGTCGTCGGTTAGATCGGGTTTCCGGTTCGGGTTTAGGTAGAGGTCGACGGCGACCTTTTCGACGAGGCGTGGGTCGGGAGGTACTCCGGTCGCCTGCTCGATTCGGTGAGCGACAAGCGAGGAGAGCACCTGAATCTCACGGACGCCGGTGCGGACGGCGATCCCGACCGTAACCGAGCTCGACGCGACTAACGCCCACGGGAGGCGTGTGAATTTCGCGCCGCGGGCGAACGCACGGACGACCGGCGTTGCGAGCACGACGACCCGTTGCACCTTGTCGGCGAGCTCTTCGGTTCCTGCCTGCCCGGACAGTCGTAGCTTTCCGTCGCTGGCCGAGGTCACGCGGTCATCGCTGAGCAGCACGCGGTCGACCGCCGCGTGCACGAGCAGCCCTACCGCGTCCACCAGCGCGCTCCCCGACTTCAGCGTGGCAGCGCCAGCGCGCCGACCCAGTGATGACGCGGACGTCGCGTAGGCACTCACCTTCTCCGTGGCTGTCACCGCCCAAAGCCTAAGCAGCTGCCCTCGCCTAGGGGCGGCTCGCCGGACCCGAACGTCGCCTCGGGCCCTTCGCCGCGGGCGAGATCGTCCTCGTCGTCCCGAAGCGAGAGCCAGGTCGCGCCCGCGGTGATCCGGACCTGCCAACCCCCGCCGCCGGGTCGCCTTCCCAGATCTCATTGACGACTTCCCACGCCTGCTTCGCCATGGAGTGCTCGGGGAGGTCAGTCCCGCAACGACTCGCTGTCGGCGAAGTCCCTCCACGTTCTGCCGTGCGTCATCGACGAATAACCTCGCCGCGGTCGTGGCAGACTGAACGCCATACCCTTGCCCGATTGATCGGCGGCATTGATTGACCAATCCGGGTTAGGCGGGCCAGGGGCTGGCGCCCGATACTGCTCGCGTGGCTGACCCACTGCTCGCGTACGTGCGGAAGCTCTCGGCCGAGACCGGGCGCGAGATGCCGACGCCCAATCCGGACGGCCCGCTCTCACTGGGCCGGGCTCTGTTCGTCTTGCGTGACCCCGGCGCGACTCCGGACAGCGGTGCGAACGAGACTGGCGTCACAGATCCGTTCGTCAACAGCGACCCAACTTCCGCCCGCCAGCGAACCGCACTCCGCGAGGCAAACATCGACCCGAAGGGGTGCGTCTGGTGGAACGTTCATGTTCGGTGCGAGAAGATGCACGAGCCCTCGCGGGAGAGGTACCCCCGAGAAGTAGGAGTCCCGGACGCGCGAGTCTCTCCGAGCCACTTACCGGAGACGGCGCCGGCGCGCTCCTCTCCACAGGTACAGCGACCCGGTAAGCAGTCCGAGCAGGAGACCGATGCCAGCGCCGAGGACCCCGCCGGCCACCCCTTCCAAACCACACAGCATCTCGGTGTCGGGGTCACACGCCGGCGCGCTCGCGCTGCCGATAGCTGCGCCGACAAGCCCGCCGACAAGCGCTCCACCGAGTGCGAAACCGACAACGACAACAACCCAAGCCAGCACCTTTAGCAGTTCATCCGTCAATGCAGGCTGCTGCTGATCGCAGCCTTCGTCCGATCGCAACCAGGCATGACCGGCCTGAAACACAAGGAGCACCAGAGGAGCACCCCAGACGAGGTAGAGGGAGCCAAGATGCTCAGACGATGTCTCCGGTGGTAGACCGAAGAGGGAACGACTCCGTTGCACATACGTCGCCGAGTCGACGGCAACGAGGCCAAGGGCGAGGCCTAGGACCGCGGCGCCGACAAGCAAGCTAGCGGCGAGCAGGCGCGGTCGGTTGCGCGCGATGACGAACCACAGAGACCCCACCAGGCCTCCGACCACAACGAGATAGAGCGCCGCATGGATGCTCGCCCCGGTGGTCGTCGTGCAGGCGGTGAAGTCGCAGTCGCGCGGCTTGTGCGAGTCAAGCCCCACCCACGTGTAGATCGCCGTCGAGGTCGCCAAGAGCGCACCAAGCACACCCAGCGAAGCGGGGCGGAGCAGGTTTGTGACCAGGTCGCCTCCGGCTGGAGCCGCCTCGATTTCTCTCACCCCTGGATGATCGTCTGCCTGCTCAGAGTTCATGGGCAAGAAGCTAGGCCGGCCCGCTAACGCGTCACTAACACCGAGACCCACAAACGTTGACAGCAACGCTGGCTCCATCTACCGCCGAACCGAAAGAACCTCGGGCTGAATTGGAGCCGGGGAACTCGATCTCCGTGAAGCCGGCCTCGTGAAGCATCGCGTGGCCTCCGCGGCACCAACCTCATTAGTGGGGGTCATCGCTCGAGGTCGGTGCTCATGCGGGCTCGAGTGTCACGGTGGGTTTGTGGTTGGAGCTGCACGCCCGACGGATCGGAATGGCGGAGGGATGTCCAGACAGAGATTGGAGCGTCTGGAATGGGTACGAGCAGCGGGTTCCAGGCGCATCTCTCGAGGTCATACGCACCTTGTTCGAGCGGTTCTGTGTAGAGATTCGCGGACGAGGGCTTCCGTGGAGGGCCGCACGTTACGGTCAAACGGTCGGCTTCAAGGCGACCCCAGGTGGCGAGGCCTTCAAGGTCGCCCTGCACTCCGCTAAAGTCGAACGCGGCGAGTTCAAGCCAGCGAGCTTTCTGATCCACCCGGTGTGCCTCTCGAGGATCGACGGATATCGAATCCGTATCCAGACCTCCGGATGTTCTGGGTTGCCGAGCATTCGGCGCAAGGCTGGAGCGTGTCCCTCGCTGAGACAGATTCCTGACGTTCGTACGGCGGTCGATCTCGCCCTGAAATACGGCAAGCCTTGAGAGAGGACCGCGTAGACGGTTGGGGCCGGCGCTGCTTCAGCAGCGAGGAAACATCATTTCGTCGCCGCTTTCCGCAATTCCACGACTGCATTGTCGATCCGCCGTACTCGCTCCTCCAGACTGTGGAGCCGCTTCGAGATCGCAGAAAGCTCGTTCTGCTCGTCTATCGGATCGGTCAGCGGTTTTTCGATGCGCATCCCTTGAGGAAACTCAAGCGGCCCGCCAGCTTCATCGCCATACAAGATCCGCTGTTCTGACGTCCCGAGTAGCGCCGCCAATTTGCCGAGCCTGCGGTAGGGACTCACGGTGCCCTCCTCCCACGCCTGCACCGACCGGACAGATACTCCGAGCAAGGCGGCCAGCTCCCTCTGCGTGAGACCAGACGCGCGGCGGGCCTTGCCAATACGCTCGCCAATGTTTCTGCTGGGTCCCGGGTCGGCGGGGTGCCGTCGAGGCATTCGCCCACCCTACTAGACGGTTCGGCTATCGCTACGTCCTTACTTGCGTTCGTGTTTCACATCGTGCTACATTTCGACCATGATCAACTATCGGTGTTACGGATGCCGCCCCACGGGAACACACGCCAAGAGCGCTGGGCGGCTGAGGTAAAGCCAATTTCGCCGGGCGCGCCCCGCCCAAGTCGTCTCGATGTGGTCGGAACAGCTGAGGCGGCAATGATCCTCGGCGTCGAGAAGCCGCGAATCGGCAAGTGGAGACGCTGGGGCATCGTGACTGACGGCGGACGGATCGCGTTCCCCGAGCCGATCGCAGTGACACAGTCGGCCTCCTTGGACGCTCGACAGCTTGGTTCCGGATGGAACAGACTTGCTGCCACACCGCTTTGGTGGGCGGACGACATACGGGCATTGCTGCCGTTCCTCAGGCGTCGCGGTTAGGGGCGACGCGTGCGGCATCGCGAGCCCCGCCGCCCTGGCGAGTATCGGCCCGACGCGAGATTCGAGAACTCGCAACGCTATGCGCGCGAGGTCGAAGTACTCGCTCGGGAACCTGATCGCCCCCTCCCAAGTCTGAGCGATGACGAGCGACTGCTCGTCCGCGTCGGAGCAATCTGCGAACGGTGGCCATCTGTGGACAGACACAGGTACGGCAAGGAACTTGCGAGCGCTTTTCGCGAGCTCCGGCCGATTTGCGCCGCTCCACAGAGCAATGTGCCCACTGACGACCTAATCCGTGCCTGGTCCCAGCCCGAAGCGCACGACCTATGGCCCGACTGGTGGAACCCCGAGATCGGATCGGCGTACGCCCCTGCCTATGAAGGAAGCAAGGCAGCGATGGTCACGACGGCAGGGCTGAAGCGTGGTCCGCACATCAAGGGAGGCTGGGATGTCCTCGTCCACTCTCCCAACCTGCAAGATCATTTTGAGCAATTGGCCCGAGCCGCAGGACGCGGCCTCGAACACGGGCCGGCCATGATCGTGCGCGAATACTCAGCATGCACGCGCCACCTAAAACGGCTCAGCGAAGGCTTCCCCGAAAAGGCCATGCGAGCGTCCGTAAACATCGTGCGGGCCTCGCGGACATCTATCCGGATGCCCCTATCGGTCAGTACATGGCGGTCGATGGCACCGATGTGCCTGCGTGGTGCCCGCAAAAGAGTGCAAAGCGCAATGGCATCTCTGTCCCTGATCTGGAACGGAGATATCGCAAGCGCACGCCCGACGCGGACTTTCGCTTCATCGGCTATGACCGCGACGGACAGTTCGATAAGGAAGGGGAGCCGGGCCGAAAGCCGCGGAGCGAGGGTAAGTCGTGGCGCGGCTATACGTTCGTTCTGGGTTGCGACGTCGTCTCCGGTCTCCCCTTAGTGGGGTCACTTCACGGCGCGGCGCAGCACGAGCCTCATTCTGCGCGGACGCTCATGCAACGGCTTTACAACTTCTGGCCTGAGATCCCGCTGCAAGCCGTCGTCGCAGACAAACTGTGGGACGACAACCCAACCAACGAGTTCTTCGAGACCCGTTACGGGGTCCATCTCGTCGCACACCGTCGTCCCAGCCACATTGACAAGGGCAGCCAGCGGTTTCCTGCAGAGCGTCCGGGCTATCGCGGGGGCGTCGCCCGCATCACAGGAGACGGGGTCGCGTACTGTCGTGCGCACGGTACGCAACTGCTGTTCGAAACGACAGATGTGCCGTCTCGCTCGGGCTTGGCCCCGGGCGACCCCGCGACCGCCCGCCACCGATCGCGATTCCGTTGTGAAGAAGGGTGCGGACGACTCAG
Source organism: Candidatus Methylomirabilota bacterium (assembly GCA_046723845.1). Lineage (GTDB taxonomy): Bacteria > Methylomirabilota > Methylomirabilia > Rokubacteriales > CSP1-6 > AR37. The sequence continues at coordinate 5,719 of JBKOVG010000317.1, forward strand.
TTTGCCGACGGACCTCGCGTGGTCGGCGCTCCCCTACTACCCTCTCAACCCGCTCGGCAGACCCGATCTGCACGCGAAGCGGATCGCTTTGGGATCCGGAAGGAACGTGGTCGAAAGCATGTTCGCAAGCATGAAGACCGCGTTCCGACAAGGCAACAGCGGGGCGTGCCGTACCAGAGTGTTCGATCGAGAAGTGCACGAGTCTCTTATCTGGATCTCGCTTCTCACACGCGGTCTCCTCGTGCTAGCCGATGCGCGCAACGAGAGAGCCGATCTCCTCAACGTAGCGGCGTAGGTTCCTCGGTTCCGCTCCTCCTTGCGCCTTGCGCGAGCGAGCGATTACGGGACGCAGCGGCGTTGCGCGGCTTCAACTGATCTCGTTTCTTAGTGAAGACCTGCAACCCATAACGCGCTGCTTCGGGCAACAGGGGAGTAGTCGTAGTTTCGCAGCGCTTTTCGAGTCGGCGCTTTCTGCAATCAGAATTGCAATTAGCCCCGCGCTACTTGACGAGTGAAAGCATTTTGAACATCGGCAGGTACATCGAGATGACGATGACGCCGACCATGGCTCCGACCATGATCATCATCAGCGGCTCGATGATCGAGGTCAGCGTCTGGATCGACGAATCGACCTCGTCCTCGTAGAAGTCGGCGATCTTCGAGAGCATCTTCTCGAGCTCTCCCGTCTCCTCGCCGATCTTGACCATCTGGCTGACCATCGGCGGGAAGACGTCATTCTCGATCAGCGGCTGCGCGATCGGGATGCCCTGGTGAACCTTGGCGCGGACGCCGGCGAGCGCGTCCTCGACCACCCAGTTGCCTGCGGTCTGGCCGGTGATCTCGAGCGCCTTGATGATGTCGACGCCGGCCGCGACGAGCGTGGACAAGGTCCGTGAGAAGCGCGCCATCGTCACCTTCAGGACGGTCTCGCCGATGCGCATCGGAATTCTCAGCTTGATCCGGTCCCAGATCCGGCGGCCCGGGTCCGTCCGCTTGAAGCGGCGGACCCCCCAGATCGAGGCCAACGCGACCGGGAAGATGATGTACCAGTCGTGACGCAGGAAATTCGAGGCGCCGACGACGTACTGGGTCAGCGTCGGCAGCTTGCCTCCGAGGCTGGCGAAGATCTTCACGAAGACCGGCACGAGAAACATGAGCAGGCCGCAGAGGACGAGGGTCGCAAAGATCATGACCATCGTCGGGTACATCATCGCGCCCTTGACGCGGCGCCTGATCTGCGTGTCCTTCTCGATCTGGAAGG
>JBKOVG010000197.1:0-7338 GCA_046723845.1 Candidatus Methylomirabilota bacterium
GTATAAGCTCGTCTACGTCGACGGAGGCTCGCCCGCTCACGTCCGGCGATACTTGGAGCGTCGCGCCCGGCAGCGCGGCTTCACCCTCATCCGCACCGAGCACTACCTCTCGCCCATGGAGGCGCGTGGCCTCGCCCTCCCCCATGCCGACACGGAGTACGTCTGCTTCGTGGACAACGACGTGCTCGTCAGCCGGGGCTGGCTCAACCGCCTCTTGCGCTGCGCCGACGAGACGGAAGCGTGGGCGGTGGGGCCGCTCTACTGCAACGGCGACCTCTCGGGCGGGCTCATCCACATGGCGGGGGGCGAGGCCCACCTCGTGGAAGAGCATGGTCGTCGCGCTTTCTTCGAGGAGCATCGATTCCCCGGACGCCTGTTCCACGAGGTGCGCGCCCAGCTTCGTCGCGAGCCCACCGAGCTGGTCGAGTTCCACTGCAAGCTCCTTCGGCGCGAGGCCTTCGACAAGTTCGACTTTCAGGAGCCGCGCTTTCTGAGCTGCACGGAAAGCCTCGACCTCTGTCTTCAGCTGCGCCACGCGGGATATCCCGTCATGGTCGAGCCGGCGGCGGTCGTGTCGAACCAGCAGCCCCCGCCGTTCGCCTGGTCCGATCTGCCCTTCTACCTCCTCCGGTGGAGCGATACGTGGAACCGCATCAGCCTGCAACGCTTCCGGGAGCGCTGGGACCTGCCCGCCGACGACTGGTGGGCGGGTGATCACTACCGGTGGCTGACCAACCACCGCCGGCTCGCCCGGGAATGGCTCGCCCAGCAACCGCGGAAGCTCCTCGGATGGCGACGCGGCAACGCCGTCGCCGATCTCTTCATCCACACCATCGAGCGACGCGAGATGCGCCGCTTCTTCCGCCGGCGCCCCGAGCTCGTGGATCTCGCGAGCACGGCGCCCGCGCCGAAGTATCCGGAACCCAGAACATGAGCGTGAACCAGCACATCGCCGTGTCCGTCATCATCGCTACCCACAACCGCGCCGACCGGCTCCGGGAGACGCTGGAGGCTCTCCTCGACCAGAAGACGCCGGACAGCCTCGGCTGGGAAGTCGTGGTGGTGGACAATGGCTCGACCGACGACACCCTCGAAACGTTCCGCACCATGGCCATGCGGGCTCCCGGCCGCCTCCGCTACGTCTCCGAGCCGAGAGTGGGCAAGAGCCGGGCCCTCAACGCCGGCCTCAAGGTCGCGCGCGGCAACGTAGTTGCCCTGACGGACGACGACGTCTCTCCGGCGGACGACTGGGTCGCCACGTCGGCGACCGTGCTGGACAAGTGGGACGCCCATGGGGCAGGCGGTCGCATTCTGCCACGGTGGGAAGCCGAGCCTCCGAAATGGTTGCTTGAGAACCGTCGTCTCCTCGATGCGCTGGGCATCATGGCCTTCGACGGATCCGCGAGGCTGCCGATCACTCCGATGCCCCCGGGAGGCCATCCCCAGGTGTGGGGGGGCAACATGGTGTACCGGCGCTCGGCTCTCCTCGCCCTGGGCGGCTTCGATGTCGCGCTGGGGCCGATGGGCGGCAGGCGCTACTGTGAGGAGGACGTCGATGTTGTGCGGCGCATGCTCGAGGCGGGTCGTTCTGTCGTCTATGATCCCGACCTCGTGGTCTTCCATCGCATCCCCGGCGCTCGAGTCACGCGCGCCTACTTCCGGCGCTTGATGTGGGACATGGGGGAGGGACAGGCGCTCGCCGCGGCCGATTCACCTTCTTCCCCGACGGTGGCCGGCGTGCCGCGCTGGCGCTACCGCCAGCTGGCCCGCCTGGTGGGCGGCTCCGTTTCCGCCGTCCTCCGCAGGCGGCCCGACGCCTTCGACGAGGTGCTCGACTGCGCGATGGCCGCAGGGATGACCTGGGGCGAGATGAAGCGCGCGCGCCGCGAGCGTCGGGAGCACGAGGCACACGAGCATCCGCGCCCCGATGCCGCTCCCGCGGTGCGAGCACGGTGACCGCGAGTTACGCCCAGACCAACATCCAGCTGTACAACCAGCTCGCCGAGCTGGGGCACCCCCAGGCGGACTTGGGCCAGGTCTATCGCGGATACGGCCTCGCCATGCAGCTCTTCACGGGCCTCTATCGGGGCTCCGGACGGCCATTCCTGTCTCACCTGGTCGGCACGGCTAGCGTGCTGGCCGCGGTACGCGCGCCGATCGAGGTGGTGACCGCGGGCCTGCTCCATTCGGCGTACTCGCATGGAGAGTTCGGCAACTACTGGCGCGGGGTGGACGGCACGAAGCGCGCCAGGGTGACGGCGGCCGTGGGCGAGGAGGTCGAGGCCCTCGTCCTCGGCTACACGCGTTTGCCGTGGACGGCGGAGACGATCGGCGCTCTCACCGACACGGCGGCAGAATCGGCCAGGAGAGACCGGCACGTCCTCCTGATGAGGCTCGCCAACGAGTTGGACGACCATCAGGACCTGGGATTGCTGTACGTCGCCGGGGTCGAGCGCCGCCGTGAGCTCATCCGGACGGCTCTCCATCAGTGTGTGGAGATGGCGGAACGGCTGGGCCATCCCGCGCTCGCTCTCGAGCTGGCTCATGTGCTGGATGAGACGCTGGGCGCCGACGTCCCGTTGGCGCTGCGCGGCGCCCAGGACGGCGCCTTCATGCTGGCCCCCGCTTCACATACCTGGCGGCCGGCCGTGGTCTCTCGATGGGTGCTGGCGCGCCTGAGCCATGCCGTGGTCGGGCGGAGACGGCGGCGGCAGCGGTCGGGCCTGCACCCGGCCGAGCCGGTGCCTATCACTCCTCGGTAGTCCTGCGTCCGGCGCCGTTTGACCAGCGCCCTCGCGTCTGGCAGGATCGGCGCCATGCCCGCGGCGGTTCCGTCCCGGCGATCCTCGGTGAATCAACACGCCATCATCGGCCCACATGCCTCGCGGAGGAGCTTGCCCATGCGCCGGCTGTCCATGCTCGTGATGCTCGCCCTGCTCGTGATCCTCGGCCCGGCGCGGCAGGCGGCGGCTCAAGGCTCGATCAAGATCGGCTTCCTCGCTCCGCTCTCGGGCGCGATCGCCCAGGCGGGCAAGGACATGTACAGCGGCTGCGAGCTCTTCTGGGAGGAGAGCGGCTGGCAGATGGCCGGCCGCAAGCTCGAGGTCATCCTCGAGGACAACGAGGGCGTGCCCGCCACCACGCTGGCCAAGGCGCGCAAGCTCGTCGATAACGACCGGGTCAACATGCTCGCCGGCGTCATCCTCTCCAACGTGGCCTACGCGCTGGTGCCGTACATCGAGCAGCAGGGCATTCCCACCATGTACCCCATCAATTCGGCCGAGGACCTCACCCAGCGCAAGCGGCCCAAGTGGCTCATCCGCACCGGCTTCTCCGCCGGGGGCAACATGCATCCCTTCGGCGAGTACGCGGCGAAGACCCTCGGCTACAAGAAGATCGCCGTGGTTTCGCTCGACTACGCCTTCGGGTGGGAGATCGTGGGCGGCTTCCAGCAGACCTTCGAGGACAACGGCGGTCAGATCGTCCAGAAGCTCTGGGTCCCCCTCAACGTGCAGGACTACGTGCCCTATCTCTCTCAGATCCGGAAGGACGCGGATGCGGTGTTCGTGCTCGCCCTCGGCCGGTGGACGCTCCTCTTCGCCAAGCAGTGGGCGGTGAGCGGCCTGCAGGGGAAGATGCCGCTCATCGCGGGCGGGACCTACAGCGACGAGCACGTGCTGCCCGAGCTGGGCGACGAGTCCATCGGCGTGATCAGCGCGCATCACTACTCGGCCGCCCTCGACACGCCAGCCAATCGGCGCTTCCGCGCGGCCTTCGAGAAGAAGTACAACCGCTTGCCCTCGTTCTACTCGGAGAACTGCTACACGGGGGCGCGCGTGGTGGCGGAGGCTGCCAAGGCGGTGGGAGGCCGGGTCGAGGACCGCGCCGCGTTCATGGCCGCCCTCCGCGCCGTCGAGATCAGCGACGCTCCACGCGGACCGGTGAAGATGGACCCCTACGGCAATCCCACCCAGAACATCTACATCCGGAAGGTCGAGCGGGTGAACGGCAAGCTGCAGAACACCGTGATCTACACGTACCCCGCAGTCAGCCAGTTCTGGAAGTACAATCCGGAGGAATTCCTCAAGCAGCCGGTGTACTCGCGCGACTTCCCGCCCTGCCGCTCCTGCTGAACGTCGCCTTAGGCAGTCGTCCTCAAGCCGACCACGCTGAAGGTCGGGACGGGCCGTAGGAGACCCTTGAGAGTCAGCACGCCCAGTTCCTCGCACTCGAGGAGATCCTCGAGGGCGCCCGCCACACGAGACGTGACGAGCACCTGACCACCCTTGGCCTCGCCGCACAGCCGCGCAGCCAGGTTGGTGACCGTGCCGATGGCGCCGTAGTCCCAGCGGCCCTCGAAGCCGATGGCCCCGATGGTGGCGTAGCCTTCGGCAATCCCCACGCCGAGCGCGAGATCGTAGCCGCGCTTGCGCCAGCCCGCGCTGAGATCGTTGACCCTCTCGCGCATGGCCACGGCCATGCGAATGGCGCGCTCGGCCGGATTGGGCACCGGCACGGGGTCGTTGAAAAAGATCATCATGCCGTCGCCCGTGAAGCGCTCGAGGGTGCCCTCGTGGGCGAGGATCAGCTTGCCCATCTCCGCGTGGTACTCGCGGAGGACCGCCATCACTTCTTCGGGCTCCGCCGTCTCTGCAAACGCGGTGAAGCCGCGGAGATCGAGAAAGACCACGGTCACCTGTCTCCGGTGCGTCTGGAGCGGGTCGTCGGCGCCACCGGCCAGGATCAACTCGGCAAGCTGGGGTGAGAAGAAGCGCTTGAGTCGCCCGAGCCGCTCGAGCTGCCCTACCTGTTCTCTCACCCGTTCCTCGAGGGTCTGGTTGAGGCCGCGCAGCTCACCCGCCTGGCCTTCGAGTCGCAGAGCCTGCTCCTGGACCGTGTCATGGAGAGCCTTGATCCGAAGCATGGATTTGACCCGCGCCACGAGGGCCGACTGGTCGACCGGCTTGGTCAGGTATTCGTCGCCGCCCGCCTCCAGCCCGGCCACCACGTCCTTGGGGTCGGTGCGGGCCGTGACCAGGATGATCGGCATGAACGGCAGCGCCGCGTCGGCGCGGAGGCGGCGGCACACCTCGAGGCCGTCCAGCTTGGGCATCATCACGTCCAGCAGGATCAGGTCCGGCAGCGTCTCCCGCGCCAGCGCGAGCGCCGCCTCCCCGTCCGTGGCCGTGACGATGTCGTAGCCGTGGACGGCCAGCCGCGTCTGGAGGATGTCGAGGTTCATCGCGTTGTCGTCCGCGATGAGGATGCGCGGTGGCTTCCTCACGGCACGTACTCGCGGATCTTGGCCAGGAGCGCGCGGGGACTGAAGGGCTTGGTCACATAAGCGTCGCACCCGGCCTCGCGCGCCTTTACGTCGTCGCCGCTCAACGCGTACGAGGTGACGGCGACGATGGGGATGGCCCGGAGCGCTGGGTTGGTCTTGATCCGCCGCGTGGCCTCGTAGCCGTCGAGCCCCGGGAGCTGGATGTCCATCAAGATGAGGTCCGGCCGGTGCGAGTCGGCCATCGCCACGCCGTCCTCCCCCGTCAGCGCCTCGATCACCTCGTAACCGGCGGGCGTCAGGAGATCTCGCACGATGCGGCGATTGTCCTCGTGGTCCTCGATCAGCAGGATGCGCCGGCTCATGTCTGTACCATCCGCTCGACACGCACGGGCAACGTGAAGGAGAAGGTCGCGCCCTCCCCGGGGGCGGACTCGACCCAGATGCGGCCCCCGTGCAGGGCGAGGATGCGGCGGGCGATGGAGAGACCCAGTCCCGTGCCCCCTTTCTTCCGTGTGTTCGAGGTGTCGACCTGCTGGAACTCGTCGAAGATACGCGCCTGGTCCTCCGCCGCTATGCCTGGTCCGGTGTCGGAGACCGAGACCAGGAAGGCGCCGTCGGAGACCTTGCCCTCGATGCGCACCTCGCCCGCATCGGTGAACTTGACCGCGTTGCCGACCAGGTTCAGGAGCACCTGGCTGAGCCGGCGATCGTCACCGCGAGCAAGCGGAAGGCCGGGGTCGAGCGCGACTCTGAGGGTCAGCCCCTTTTCGGCCGCCAGCGGCTCCATGGCCGTCACTACCGTATTGACGATCTCGCTCATCGAGTAGTCGGCAAGTGACAACGTCAGCTGGCCCGCCTCGATCTTGGAGAGGTCGAGGACGTCGTTGATCAGAGCGAGGAGATGCCGACCGCTCCGCTCGATGCGCCCCATCGTCTCGCGCGCCTTTTCGGACACCTCGCCGTAGATGCCGTCGAGGAGCAGCTCCGTGTAGCCCAGGATGGCGTTGAGCGGCGTGCGGAGCTCGTGGCTCATGTTGGCGAGGAACTGGGACTTGTGCTTGCTGGCCAGCTCCAGCTCGCGTCCCTTGTCCTCGATCTCGCGGAACAGGCGCGCGTTCTGGATGGCCAGGGCCGACTGGGCCGCGAAGGTCTTGAGCATTTCGACGATCTCCGGAGAGAACTCGCCAGGTGTCTTGCGCGTGAGAGTGAGCGTGCCGATGACTTCTTCTTCCCGGAGCAGGGGCACGGAGAGCGCGGATCGGTAGCCGGCACCGAGGATGATGCTCCGCAGGCTACCCTCGTAGGCTCCGGGCACCGCGATGTCTGCCACCTGGAAGGGCTCGCGCATCTGGGCTGCGCGGCCCGGGGTCCCCTCTCCCTTCCGTACGGGAACTCGCTCGATATCTTCGACGAACTGGGCGTCGAACCCATGCGTCGAGCGGACGTGAAAGTGCTCGGTGCCTTCGTCGTACTCGTAGATGACGGCCCCGTCGGCGCCGGCGAGCTGGCTCGCCCGCGACACGACCGTATCGAGGACCGTCTCGACATCGAGCGTGGAGCTGACGGCCCGGCTGACCTCTCCAAGCGCCGTGAGCTGCTCGACCGATCGTGTCAGCTCAGCGGTGCGCGCCTGCAGTTCCGTGAACAAGCGGACGTTTTCCACGGCGATCACGGCCTGGTCCGCGAAGGTCTTCAGGAGATCCACATGATTCTCGGAGAACGTCCCAGTCGCCGCTCGGGCGACCGTGATCGCCCCAACAGATTTCCCCTCTCGAAGCATCGGCACGGACAGCACGCTTCTCCAGCCAGCCACGCGCGCCGCTTTGCTCCCGTAATTGGCATCCTCGAACACGTCCGGAATGTTGACCACCGCTCGATTCAGCACCGCTCGGTTTGCTGCGCGACTGTTATCCAGCCGCATGGGATATTGGCTCCGCGCCAGCTCCAGAGCCTCGGGAGGTATGTTGTGGGTGGCAACGAGATGCATGCACTCGCCGTCGAATTGCTGGAGGTTGCCCATGACGGCATCGCACAGCTCCACGGCACTCTGGACA
>JBKOVG010000159.1:0-70597 GCA_046723845.1 Candidatus Methylomirabilota bacterium
GTGCACGTAGTCCTCGGGATCCTGGGGCATGTCCCAATTGACCACGTGGGTGACGCCCTCGATGTGGAGTCCTCGGGAGGCGACGTCGGTGGCGACGAGGATCGGGAGCTCGCCGTTCTTGAAGTCGTTGAGGATCTTGAGCCGCTTCTTCTGCTCCACGTCGCCGGTGAGGGCGCGTGCCTGCCAGCCGTTGCGTCCCAGCCGGTCCTCGAGGCGGCGAGCCTCCTCGCGGGTGTTGGAGAAGATGAGGATGCGGCTGCCCCCTTCGCGCTTGAGGAGGCCCAGGAGGAGGCTGAACTTCTCCTCGCGCCCCACGTGATAGAGCACCTGCACCACGTTCTCCGCCGTCTTTTGGAGCGGGGTGACGGAGATTTGCGTCGGGTTGTTCATGAACTCCCAGGTCAGCTCCATCACGCGGAAGGAGAGGGTGGCGGAGTACAGGAACGACTGCCGCTTCTCCGGTCTCGGCAGCTTGCGCAGGATGTAGCGCAGGTCGGCGATGAAGCCCATGTCGAACATGCGGTCGGCCTCGTCGATGACGAGGACCTCGACCCGCTGCGGCGACCAGATGTGCTGCTTGAGATAGTCGATGAGACGCCCCGGAGTCCCCACCAGGATGTCGCAGGCCTCGCTCAGGTCCTCGCGCTGCTTGTTGTAGTCGATGCCGCCGTACACGGCACGGATCCGGAGCCCGGTGTGGGCGCCCAGGAGGCGCGCGTCGGCCTCGATCTGCACCACCAGCTCGCGCGTGGGGGCGATGATGAGCACGCGCGGAGCGGTAGGCCCGCCTCGGGGCGGCGCGGGATCGCGCAGGCAGCGCGTGAAGGCGGCGATGAGGAAGGCCGCCGTCTTGCCCGTGCCCGTCTGCGACTGCCCCGCCACGTCCTTGCCCTTCAAGGCCAGGGGCAGCGTGCCTTCCTGGATGGGCGTCATGGTCACGAAGCCCGCGTCCTGGATGCCCCGCATCACCGGCTCGGGCAGATCGAGCGAGGTGAAGTCCACCGAGCTCATGTGGCCGACGCCGTGGGCGTGGGGGGCGGCGCGGCCTGGCGCCGCCGGCGCGTGGCGAGGCGGGCGCAAATGATGCCCACCTCGTAGAGGATGCACAGCGGCCCCGCCATGAGGGTCTGGTTGATCATGTCGGGCGTCGGGGTGAGGACGGCCGCGATGATGAAGTTGACGAGGACGGCGTACTTACGGTTCTTCGAGAGGAACTGCGGGGTGACCACCCCGATCAGGCTCAGGATAGTGATCACCACGGGCAGCTCGAACACGAGCCCGAAGGCCAGGGTGAACTTGATCACGAAGTCCGTGTAGGACGACACGGTGAGCATGGGCTTCCACCCCTTCTCCTGACCGAAGGTCACGAGGAAGGTGGAGGCGTAGGGAATGATGATGAGCATGGCGAAGACACCGCCCAGGAGGAAGAGGAGCGAGCCCACCAGGATGAAGGGCACCGCGTACTTCTTCTCGTGGGCGTGGAGCCCCGGGGCCACGAACTTCCAGACTTGATAGAGGATGCCCGGCATGGAGATGAAGATGCCCAGCATCATGGCTACCTTCATCCACGTCCAGAAGGCCTCGGTGGGCGAGGTGAACACCAGCTCCGTCTTCATGTTGAGGAGCGGGCGCGAGATGAACCGCATGGCGGGATCGGTGATGAAGAGTGCGATGACGATGCCGATGCCTGCGGCGACGAGGCTCCACATGATGCGCGTGCGGAGCTCGCCCAGGTGCTCCATGAACGACATCTTGCCGAGGGCGCGATCGGCCTCTGGGTCCGACACCTGCTCGTCTGCCATCACCACTCCGTCAGGAAGTGCCGTAACTGGCCCACCCCGCGCCCGAGGGCGAAGCCCTCGCGGATGGCGCGCGTGACATAGGCCTTGGCGTCACGCACGGCCTCGCCGAGCGGCCGCCCCTGGGCGAGGCTCGCCGTGATGGCCGCCGACAGGGTGCAGCCCGTGCCGTGGGTGTTGTCGGACTCGATGCGCGAGACCTGGTACGCGGTGAAGTCGCGGCCGTTGAAGAGCAGGTCCACCGCGTCGCCCTTGAGGTGGCCGCCCTTGACCAGCACGTGACGCGGGCCGAGCGCGTGGATGCGCCGGGCCGCCTCTTCCATCTCGGCGCGATTCGCCACCGGCATCCCCGCCAGCACCTCGGCCTCGGGAAGGTTGGGCGTCACCACGAGGCAGAGCGGCAGGAGGCGCGTGGTGAGCGCGCGCACCGCCTCCGGCTCGAGGAGGGATGCGCCGGACTTGGCGACCATCACGGGGTCGACCACGAGCTTCTCCACGCGCCGGGGCGACAGGGCGCCCACCACGGCCTCGATGATGGCCGCGTTGGCGAGCATGCCGCACTTCGCCGCGTCCACGCCGAAGTCCTCGAGCACGGACTCGATCTGCCGCGCCACGAAGGCGGGCGAGAGACACTCCACCGCCTGCACGCCGACGGAGTTCTGGGCGGTGACGGCGGTGATGGCGGACATGCCGAACACCCGGTACGCCGAGAAGGTCTTGAGGTCCGCCTGGATGCCCGCGCCGCCGCCTGAATCACTGCCGGCGATCGTCAGGGCTTTGGGGATCGACATGGCCCCCTAGTATACGGGATACGCTGACACGGGCAAAGACGGCAGATACTTAGCCGACACTTCGTATTCACGGGTCCCCTCCGTCTCGAGGCCGGCGCCGCGGGCATCGAGAGCAGCGCATCGGTCTCCTCGGAAAGAACGGCGCAGTCCAATGACAGCGATCTCGGCCCTCGCCATTGGATGTGTCATTGCGAGCTGCTCCCTCGAAAAATCGCGACTCGGGGGTAGGAGCATCGGCGGAGATGTCATACCATCTCCCCCAGCCGAATCGCTGACGCCGCGGGCCTCCCCTGGCAGAGTTCACTCAGAATTCCCCACACACCAATGAGGGAACGCCATGAGTCGGACGCAGCCTGACCGTTCTCCTGCCCTCCGCATCGAGGCCGAGAACGAGTGGGCGTGGTGTGGCGACCGGCGCCTCGAGTTGACGCCGAAGGCATTCGCCGTCCTGCGGCATCTGGTCGAGCACGCGGGAAGGCTCGTCACCAAGGACGAGCTGCTCTCCACCATCTGGCGCGACGCCGTCGTGAGCGACGCCGCCCTCGCCAGCGTCATCCGCGACGTGCGCAAGGCGCTGGGCGATGCGTCCCACTCGCCGCGCTACATCCAGACCGTGCACCGCAGAGGCTTCCGATTCATCGGCCCCGTGGCGCGGTCGGCGGCTCCGATCACCGACGAGACCACGCGCCCGGCTCCCGAGCGCTTCACCTCGCCGTCGGATGCCGCCTTGATGCTCGTGGGGCGGGAGAGCGAGCTGTCCGGGCTGCACGCGCGGCTCGCCAGGGCCCTCGCCGGAGAACGGCAACTGGTGTTCGTGACGGGAGAGCCGGGGATCGGCAAGACGACGCTGGTGGAAGCGTTCCTCGCCGACGTGGGCGAGGCGGGCGTGGCCCGCATCGGGCACGGACAGTGCGTGGAGCAGTACGGCGCCGGCGAGGCCTACCTTCCGATCCTCGAGGCGCTGGGGCGACTGGGCCGCGCGGCGGGAAGTGAGGTGCTCCTGCAGATTCTCAAGCAGCACGCACCGACCTGGCTGGAGCAGCTTCCCGGATTGCTGAGCGACCGCGAGATGGCCGCGGTGCAGCGCCGCGCCCAGGGAGCGACCCGCGGCCGCATGCTGCGCGAGCTGGCGGAGGCGCTGGACGCTCTCACGCGCGACGCTCCGCTCGTGCTGCTCCTGGAAGACCTGCACTGGAGCGATTCGGCCACCATCGATCTGCTCGGCATGCTGGCACGCCGGCGGGAAGCCTCGCGCCTGCTCGTCCTCGGGACGTATCGCCCGGCCGAGGTCGCGGCGGCTCCCGCGCATCCACTCAGGTGGGTCAAGCACGAGCTGCAGCTGCACGGCCACTGCGATGACATGCCGCTCGCCTTCCTGAGCGCGGCCGCCGTGGGCCAGTACATCTGCCGGCGGTTCCCCAAGCACGCGCTGCCCGGGGAGCTGGCGCTCGTGCTGCACCGGAACACCGAGGGCAATCCGCTGTTCCTCGTGAACACCGTCGACGATCTGATCGGCCAAGGCCAGCTTCGCGAGATCGAGGGCCAGTGGCAGCTCTGCGGCGCCGCCGAAGACATCGCGGCCCGGCCCCCCGACACCTTGTGGCAGCTCGTGGAGAGGCAGGTGGAGCGACTGACCGCGGAGGAGCAAGCGGTGCTCATGGCGGCGAGCGTGGCCGGCGTCGAGTTCTCCGCGGCGGCCGTGATGCCGGAGACGATAGATTCCCCGCGCTGCGGGCTCACCTGCGAGGCGCTCGCGCGCCGGAGCCAGCTCCTTCGCCCCGCGGGCGTCGCCGAGTGGCCGGACGGCACGGTGGCCGGTCGCTATGCCTTCATCCACGCGCTCTATCAGCAGGTGCTCTACCAGCGCGTGCCCGTGGGAGAGCGGGGCTCGATGCACCTGCGAACGGCGGAGCGGCTCGAGCGCGGCTACGGGGAGCGGGCGATCGAGATCGCCGGCGAGCTCGCCGTGCACTTCGAGCAGGGGAAAAACGTCGAGCGCGCCACGCGGTACCGGAAGCTCGCCGGCGAGCATGCGCTGCGCCAGCACGCCTACCGCGAGGCCGCCGATCACGCACGGCGCGCCCTCGACCTGCTCGAAGCATCGCCCGGCTTGGCGCGGCGCCTCGAGCAGGAGCTGAGCCTCGAGATCATGCTGGGAGCGGCCCTGGCCGCAACCCAGGGCTACGCGGCGCCCGAGGCCGCCCGCAGCTATGCGCGTGCGTGGGAGCTGTGCGCGCAGATGGGCGAGACGCCGCAGCTCCTCCCCGTCCTCGTGGGCCTCGGCCGCTACTATCTCGTGCGCGGCGAGTTCCCGACCGCCCATGCAGTGGCGACCCACCTGATGGCGGTGGCGGAGGCGACGCACGATCGTGCTCTGCTCTTGGCCGCCCACAATTCTCTGGGCGTGGTGTCCTTCTACACCGGCCGCTTCGCTGCCGCCCACGAGCATCTGGAGCAGGGCCTGGCGCTGTGCGAGTCGGACGTGCACGGACCCAATCCCTCGCCGGCGATCCGCCTCGTTCCCTCAGGAGTATCCTGCGCCATCCACGGTGCCCTGACCCTCTGGATGCTCGGGTTCCCTGATCGCGCGGTGGCGCGCGCCCGTGAGGGGCTCACGCTGGCGCGCTCGCTCGAGCACCCCTTCAGCGTGTCGTATGCCTGCCACCACACCGCGGGATTGCACGAGTGGCGACGCGAAAGCCAGGCCATGCACGAGCTGGAAGAGGAGGCTCTGCCCCTCGACACCGATCACGGCTTCGAGTTCATGCTGACGGCCGGCATCGTCCACCGTGGCTGGCTCCTCTTCGAGGGCGGCCAGGGAGACGACGGCCTCGCCCGGATGCACGAAGGTCTGGCGCGGCATCGCGCGATCGGCGCGGGCGCGCTGGTACCCGCTTTCCTCGCCTTCACGGCGGAGGCATACCGGAGACTCGGCCGGCCGGCCGAGGGGCTGGCCGCCATCACCGAGGCGCTCACCGCGCTGCCATCCGGGCTGCACTACTGGGAGGCCGAGCTGCACCGGCTGGCCGGCGAGCTCCACCGCGAGCTCGACGCGAGCCCGCAAGGCGACGCGGCTGCCGAGTCGGAGCTCCTCCGGGCCATCGAGATCGCGCGCCGGCAGCAGGCGAGGTCGCTGGAGCTGCGAGCCTCGACGAGTCTGAGCCGGCTCTGGCGCGATCAAGGGAAACTGCGAGAGGCGCAAGCGTTGCTGTCAGGCATCCACGACTGGTTCACGGAGGGATTCGAGTCCGGCGACCTGCGAGAGGCACGTGGGCTCCTCGAAGAGCTGACCATGAGGGCCCAGGGGAGCGGGGGGATGTCGCGCCGGCGGAGACCCCCGGACGTGGACCGTTGAGCGACAGAGGGATATCACGAGCGGCCGCTGGTCGCAGCCAGCGTCTGCCTCGATCTAGAACGTCTCCAACGAGTATTGACTACACGCCACGTGCTTCCGCAGAGTGCCGGGCTAAATTGCGAGCCAGACGAGGCCCGAGGGAGGCCGCAGCCCGAGGCGTATGTAGGTATACGTTGAGGGCGGCGGCCGACCGAGAACGAAGTATGGCGAAGTCAAGTTGGCCCGGCACTAGACGTGCCTGATCAGGCGACGACGACGGCGCCTCGCACTACGCGTCGGCGATCCTGGCGCTGCTCCTGGATCATGGCCCGCCGCTCAGGACTCGGGGGCGACCTGACGTAACGCCCAGCGCTGGCGCGCCTCGTGCACCCTCTCCTGCGACTCGGCGTCCCCCGTGGCGAGCTGCGCGGCGATGTGAAGGCACTGCTCGACCACCACGCGGTCGTCGAGCGCTTCGAAGGCCTCCGCGCTCCGGAGCGCGCCTTCGACCGAGTGTTCCCGACGGGCCCGGATGAGAGCGCTCAGGTAGGCCTCGCGCGCATTCATGCGCGCCCCTCGGGGAGTGCCGGCCGCGCGCCCGATGGCCACGAAGGCATCGCCCACCGCGATCATGCTCTCCCAGCTGCGGCTGCTGAGGGCAGCGCCGTAGGCGTCTTGCCAAGCCCTCACCGCCGCGTCGACACGTCCCTGCTCGAGTTCCTTGTCGACGACGGCCAGATAGGTCCGCCAGAGCCCGTCATCTACCTTGCCGCCGGCGGGCAGGAGGCTCTCCAGCCCCTCGAGCTGCTCGTGCACGGCCGCGCGCGCGCCGCGCAACACGCCGTCTTCCGGTCGGGGCACGGTCAGCCGCCCACCGTGGGCCAGGACGATACACAGGCCCAGGAGCGCGCTCGCGAGGAACAGCTGTCGTGGCGACGTCATGACAATCGCCGTACCGGTATCATGCGCTGTCTGTTCATGGGGAACAGGCTTATCGCACGAGCCGGCTCGAGTCCTGGGAGAACCTAGGGATTACTCAGGGAGCGGGCGATCGGACCTGCGTGTGCTTACTGCGAGGGACTCACTCGGTCTCGTCGGAGGCCGACGGCTTCACGTGCGGGATGACCAGCGTGAATTCCCCCCGCACCGTGCCCGCGGCGAAGCGCTCGTGCAGAGCGGAGGGGGTGCCGCGAAGGATCTCCTCGAACTGCTTGGTCAGCTCGCGCGCCACCACGATCTCGATCTGGCCGAACACCTGAGCGATGGCCTCCAGCGAGGCGAGCACGCGATGGGGAGACTCGTAGCAGACGATGGTCATCTCGAGATCGCGGAGCGCTTCCAGACGATGCACGCGCTTGCCCGGCTTCACGGGCAGGAAGCCGTCGAAGACGAAGCGATCGGCGGGGATACCCGCGGCGGAAAGCGCCGTCACCACCGCGGAGGGGCCGGGCACCGGCACCACCGGGATGCCCGCCGCCCGCGCCTCCCGCACGAGGAGAAATCCGGGATCGGAGATGCCGGGCGTGCCCGCGTCGGTGACCAAGGCCACCGACGTGCCCTCGTGGAGCGTTCGCAGAATGGCCGGGCCCTTGGCCAGCTTGTTGTGCTCGAAGTAGCTCGTGACGGGCACGTGGATGCCGAAGTGAGTCAGGAGCGTACGCGTGCGGCGAGTGTCCTCGCAGGCGATCAGCCCCACTTCCTTGAGCACGCGCAGGGCGCGCATCGTCAGGTCCTCGAGGTTGCCGATGGGCGTGGCGACGACGTAGAGCGTGCCTGCACTCACGGCTTCGCCTGCACGGTGCGCGGGAAGTCGAGGATCATTTGGGCGAGGGCCTGGAGACTCTCGTAGGGCTCGCCGCGCAGGGCCTGGCGAACGCGCTCCTCCTCGCCCACGACCAGCCGGATCATGACCGACCGGTGCGGCCCCGGCTCGCTGGGGTCCGCAGCTTGGGCGGGCCAGTCCTGGAGCAGCGCGGGAGAGTCGAGCACCTTGCCGACGAGGGTGACGTAGGCGGCCTCGTCGATGTCGCCCGCCCGCTCCCAGGCTGGCACCGCGACGCGCGTGCCGGACAGCGCCTCCGCCATCGCTCGCCCCTGTCTCGCCACGAGCCGCATCACCTGCCGGTCGCCCGCTGCCTCCAACGTCGGCCGCGTCTCGGTGAGCACGATGATGCGCGACTGCCGCGGGGCCAGCTCGAGGAGCGTGCGCCGCGCCCTGTCGATGCGGGCCTGCAGGACGTCGCGGCCCGCCGCGCCGGGCACCGCGATCAGGTACTGGCGCAGGCGAACGTAGGCGGCGAGCGGCCAGCCTGCTTCGGAGGCGGAGATCCCCCAGCGGCGGAGCACCTCGTCCGGCAGCGGCTCCTCCGAGAGGCGCGCGGCGGCCTCGAAGCTCACCAGGGCCTGCTCGAAGCGTCCCGCCTCGAATTCCTTGACGGCGCGGACGAGATACCACAGACGCTCCCGCCCGCCCGCCTCCGGCGCCTCCGCGCGCCCGGATCCCACCCCGGCCAGGATGAGCCAGGCGGCGAGCAGTGACGTGACTGGACGAGCCATGGTCCTCACGTCATCATTCTGGCATGGACGGGCAATACACCGTGCGCACCCTCGCCGAAGCGCCGGAGCTGGAGCCGCATTTCCCTCGCCTCCACGCCGTGGCCTGGCCGCGCTTCGTGCACGAGGGCAACGGCACAGGCGGCCTCTGGGGCCGTCTCGGCAGCGACTTCCGGGACTTCCAGTTCGGGTTGTGGGACGAGACGGGCGCGCTCGCCGCGGTGGGCAACAGCATTCCCCTGATGTGCGACGGGACCAGGGGCGACCTGCCCCGCGACATTCCCGAGATCCTCCAGCGCGGCGTGGCCGTGCGTCGGGACGGGCGCCGCCCGAACGCGCTCTCGGCGCTCGCCGCCATCGTGGATCCGGCGCACCGCGCCCGCGGGCTGAGCCGTCGGATCATCGAGGCCATGCGGGACATCGCGCGTCGTCAGGGCCTTCTCACTCTCATCGCTCCCGTGCGGCCCACCCTCAAGGCGCTCTATCCCCTCACGCCCATGGATCGCTACATCACCTGGAAACGGGCCAACGGCTCGGCCTTCGATCCGTGGATCGGCGTGCACGAGAGCATGGGGGCGGAGATCCTCGCCGTGGCCCCCGCCGCCCTCGTGATCACGGACACGGTGGCGCGCTGGCAGGAATGGACGGGGATGGTCTTTCCGGAGAGCGGACGCTACGTGGTGACGGGCGCCTTCCAGCCCGTGACCGTGGATCTGCGGCGCAACGTGGGGCGCTACGAGGAAGCCAACGTGTGGATGAAGCACCCGCTCGCCCCGACCACGCACACCTAAGCTTCTGTGGGCCGCGAGGCCCAACCATGCACTGCCTGATGTACCGCTTCGAGCGCGGGCTTGGCCCGCGCAACCCGCTTCTGGGGGGAGGTTCGGAAGGGGACTGACTCGGTCCTCGTCTCGCGTCGGCCGCGGGCCGCCGCTCAACTCGAACTGCGGCCCCCCTCCGAATATTAGGCGGACTGCTCCTTGGGCTCCGAGATCAGGATGGGACGTTCCTTGTTGACGATGACCTCGCGGGTGATGATGCACTCCTTGAGCCCGGGGATGGAGGGCAGCTCGTACATCACCTCGAGCATCACCTCCTCCAGCACCGCGCGCAGCCCCCGCGCGCCCGTGCCGCGCTTCATAGCCTCGCGGGCCACCGCGGCCACGGCGTCGTCGGTGAACTTGAGGCGCACCTTCTCGAGGTCGAAGTACTTCTGGTACTGCTTGATGATCGCGTTCTTGGGCTCGCGGAGGATGCGCACCAGTGCTCCCTCGTCGAGATCGTGCAGCGTGGCCACGATGGGCAGCCGCCCCACGAACTCCGGGATGAGCCCGTACTTGAGCATGTCCTCGGGCTGCACCATGGCGAGGAGGTCGCCCACGCGGCGATCGTCACGGCTCTTGATCTCCGCCCCGAAGCCCATGCCCGTCTTGCCCACGCGGCTCTCCACCATCTTGTCGAGGCCCACGAAGGCCCCGCCGCAGATGAAGAGCACGTTCGAGGTGTCGACCTGGATGAACTCCTGGTGGGGATGCTTGCGTCCGCCCTGGGGCGGCACGTTGGCCACCGTGCCCTCGAGGATCTTCAAGAGCGCTTGCTGCACACCTTCCCCCGACACGTCGCGGGTGATGGACGGGTTCTCGCTCTTGCGCGCGATCTTGTCGATCTCGTCGATGTACACGATGCCGCGCTGGGCGCGGTCCACGTCGTAGTCCGCGGCCTGGAGCAGGCGCAGGATGATGTTCTCCACGTCCTCGCCCACGTAACCCGCCTCGGTGAGCGTGGTGGCATCCGCGATGGTGAATGGCACGTGGAGCATCTTGGCCAGGGTCTGCGCGAGGAGGGTCTTGCCGGAGCCGGTGGGGCCGATGAGGAGGATGTTGGCCTTCTGCAGCTCAACGTCCCCCGCCTCGCTCCCCGCCTCGATGCGCTTGTAGTGGTTGTGGACGGCCACCGCGAGGATCTTCTTGGCCCGGTCCTGCCCGACCACGTACTGATCGAGCACGGTCTTGATCTCCGCGGGCTTGGGGAGGCTGCGAATCTCCTTACTCTTTTCCTCCTCCCACTCCTCCGCGATGATGTCGTTGCAGAGCTCGATACACTCGTCGCAGATGTACACCGTCGGCCCCGCGATGAGCTTGCGGACGTCGTTCTGGCTCTTGCCGCAGAACGAGCACTTCAGCGTCCCCCCGCCTTCGCGCGACCGGGCCGCCATCCGCTGCCTCCTAACGCCCCGCCGCCACGACCGTGGCTTCGGCCACCGACCGCGTGGTGGGCTTAGAGGAGATGACCTCGTCGACGATCTTGTATTCCCGGGCCTGCTCCGCGGTCATGAAGAAATCGCGGTCGGTGTCGCGCTGGATCTTCTCCATGCTCTGGCCCGTGTGGTGGATCAGGATGCGGTTCAGCTCCTCCCGCATGCGGAGGATCTCCTTGGCCTGGATGTCGATGTCCGTCGCCTGCCCCTGCACGCCACCCAGGGGCTGGTGGATCATGATACGCGCGTGGGGCAGCGCGAAGCGCTTCCCCTTGGCGCCGGCGCATAGCAGCAGAGCACCCATGGAAGCGGCCTGGCCCATGCAGATGGTGGAGATGGCCGGCTTCACATACTGCATGGTGTCGTAGATGGCCATGCCCGCCGTCACCGAGCCCCCCGGGGAGTTGATGTACAGCGAGATGTCCTTGTCGGGGTCCTCGGCTTCGAGGAAGAGCATTTGGGCGATGACGAGATTGGCGATCTCGTCCTCGATGTATGTCGGCAGGAAGATGATCCGCTCCTTCAGCAGACGGGAGAAGATGTCGAAGGCCCGCTCGCCGCGGGGCGTCTGCTCCACCACCATTGGAACCAGACCCATTGGGCGCCTCCTGGGTGCCATGCGGCCAGTGTACCCTAGGCCGCCACGCTAGACTTCGAGATGAGAAATTCAAGCGTCCGCGACTCGCGGAGGTTGTGCTTGAGCCCCTCCAGGTCGCCGTTCTGACTCATGATCCGCCGGACGGCGGGGGCGGGGCGGTTGTTGGCCACCGCAATCTTCTCTACCTCGGCGTCGATGTCGCCATCGGTGGGGATGAGCCCCTCCTTCTCGGCGATGGCCTCCAGCACGAGGGACCGCCGCACCGCCTTCTCCGCTCCCGGCTTCAGCTCCTCCAGCATCTTGCCGTAGTCCCACGGCAGCTTGTCGGGGTCGATGCCCTGGCGCCGCATGCGCTCCCGGGTGTGCTCGATGAGGTGGCCGACTTGGCGGAGCACCAACGCATCGGGCACCTCGATCTGATGCCCGGCGAGCAGCGCCTCGATGACCGCGTCATCCAGCGCGCGCCGGTTCTCCGCGTCACGCCGGGACTGGAGGCCCTTGCGCACCTCGTCCCTGAGGGCGGCCAGGGTGTCGAACTGGCCCACCGTCTTGGCCAGCTCGTCGTCGAGGGCGGGCAGGATCTTCTCCTTCACCTCGCTCACCTTCACGCTGGCCACGCCCGACTTGCCGCGCAGCCCCTCGTTCCGGTGGTCGTCGGGGAAGCGCACGTTCGCCGTGCGCTCGCCGCCCGCGGCGAGCCCGATCACCGCCTCCTCGACCTCGCGCATCACCGCGCCGGAGCCGACGAGAAAGCTGTAGCCCGTCTGGGTCAGCGGATCCATGCCCTCGGGGGTGAGGGTGTAGTCCATGATCACGAGGTCGTTGACGTCCGCGGGACGCTCCACCGTGCGGTACTCCGCGTGCTGCTCGCGGAGGCTCTCGAGGGCCTCGTCGACCTCACGCTCCTCGAAGGGCTTGGGCTGGTGCTTCACGGCGAGCCCCGTGTACTGGCCGAGGGTGATGGCAGGCTTGATCTCGACGAGGGCCTCGAACTTGAGCGCCGCGCCCTCCTCGAGGGTTACTTCCTTCAGGTCGGGCTCCTCCACGGGACGGAGCTGCGTCTCCTCGAGCGCCTGGCGATAGACGTCTGGGATGAGGTGCCGAGCAACCTCCTGGCGCACGTCGTCGGAGAAGTGGAGCTTGATCATGCCCCGCGGCACCTTGCCCTTGCGGAAGCCGGGGAGCTTGGCCTCCTTCTGGACGCGGTTGAAGGCCTTCTCCCACGCCTTGCTGACGACGTCCGGGGTTTCCTCGACCTGCAGGCGGCGCTTGCAGGCGCCAAGCTCTTCGACGGCGACTTTCATTCCGGCTCCTGAATGAGAAGGGCTGGTGCGAGAGGGGGGAGTTGAACCCCCACGGGGTTGACCCTCTGGATCCTAAGTCCAGCGCGTCTGCCAGTTCCGCCACTCTCGCAGATGTGAGGGCAAGGATACCACAAGGCAACAACGGCGCCGCCGGGCGATCCGCCCGTCTCCACGGGGAGTTATGTCAACCGAGAGGCCGGGCTAGGTGTGGGGCCGGCCGAGCGCGGAGGGGGGGATGGGCGACCAGGCGACGATGGCCTCGAGCCAGCCCAGATCACGCGCGCTGAAGGCCGGCGCACTGGGATCTCGAGGCAGGAGCCAGCGCTGCACGTAGAGGGCGCCCACGAGAAGCTTGCGGAAGTCCTCGGCGCGGTCGCGCAGCACCTGCCCTTCGTGGAGGAGGAGGCTGGCCGCGAGCAGATGGTAGAGCTGATCGGCGGCAGGCTTGGCCTCGAGCTCGGCTTCCTCGCGGGACAGCGGCGCCCAGGCGTCGATGCGGTGCTTGAGGGACTCGACGGACTCCTGCACGAGGTCGACCCAGGGCTTGGCCGCGGGTTCCGTCACCTGCTGGAGCTGCCCGCCGATGGCGGCGAAGAGCGGCTCGTGGCAGCGCTCGCGCACGATGGCGCGCTGTACGTCGAGGGCCACGATGGGGGTGGCGCCCTCCCAGATGGAGCCGAGGTAGGCGTCGCGTACGAGCCGCGCGTTGACCCACTCCTCGATGTAGCCGTTGCCGCCCCGCACGTTCATCGCCTCGCTCGTCACCGTGCGCGCCCGCGCGGTGATCCAACACTTGGCGATGGGGGTGAGGATGCGGAAGAGCTGCCGGTGCTCGGCCGAGCCGCGATTCCAGCGGTCGAAGATCGCCGCCGAGCTGAAGACGACGGAGGCGGCGGCCTCCACGTCGAGGAGCATCTCCAGCACGCTCGCGCGCAGCAGCGGGAGGGCGAGGAGCGGGCCGCCGAAGGCCGCCCGCCCGCGCGCGTGCACGAGCGACTCCAGGAGCGCCCGGCGCATGATGCCCGCCGCACGCATGGCGTTGGACAGGCGCGAGAGGTTGACCATCTCCATCATCTGCTTGAATCCCGCGTCGACTTCTCCCACCACGTAAGCCACTGCACCCTGATAGCTCACCTCGCCCGAGGCCATGGAGCGTGAGCCGAACTTGTCCTTGAGCCGGTTGATGATCCAGCCGTTCTTGCTGCCGTCGGGCAGGCGCTTTGGCACGAGGAACATGCCGAGCCCTCGCGTGCCCGCGGGCGCGCCCTCGGGCCGTGCCAGGGTGAGGGCAAGGTCGGTGTTGGCGTTGGAGCAGAACCACTTGTCGCCCCAGAGCCGCCACGTGCCGTCGCGGTCCTGCCGGGCGATCGTGGTGGCCGCGCCCACGTCGGAGCCGCCGGTCCTCTCCGTCATCCACTGCGTGCCCTGGAGGAGCTGATCGAAGTCCGTGGTGGTCAGCCGCGGGATCCAGGCCGCCTTCAGCTCCGGGCTGCCGTAGTGCTCGAGCATCCGCGCTGCCGAGTCCGTCATGTTGACGGGACAGAGCAGCCCGAACTCGGACTGGGCGAAGAGATACGAGAGCGCGTATTTCACGGTCTGGGGCACGCGCCCCGGCCAGCCGAGCACGCCGTCGCGATGCGAGAGCGCGGCGAGGCCGAAGCGGCTGAAGGCGATGCGCTCCATGGCCTTGTACGACGGGTGGAAGACCACTTCGTCCACGCGCCGGCCGCCCTGGTCGAAGGCGCGCAGGGTGGGCGGATTCTTGTCCGCCAGCGCCGCCAGCTCGTCCAGCTCGCCACCCGCCACCTCGCCCATCGCGGTGAGATGCGGGCGCGCGCGCTCGAATGTCGCGGCGTCCATCACCAGCTCGCACAGGAACTGGAGGTTCCTGTCCTCGAGGTAGAAGTTGAGGCCGCGCGTGGTCGGCATCGCGTCCTGCGCCGGCGGCGGCGCGGGGCTGGTGAGGCTCACCGCGCAGCTCCGCCGGGAAGCGGGGCGCCGTCCATGCCATCCCAGGGCAACCCGAGATGGGCGAGGACGGTGGGCGCGATGTTTACATGGGAGACGGGTGCCACCACGTCCGCGCCGTCGCGATAGCCGGGGCCGCTCGCGAAGAGGAACGGCCGCTGCTCGTTGGGGCCGGTCCCGCCGTGCTGACCGCAGCCCGTGAACTCCCGCCCCTCGAGATCGGCCGCGATGTCGCCGAAGCCCCACACCCCGAACTCGTTCGGCTGGTTCTCGGCGCGCAGCGAGACGGCGGCGGCCACGGGCCCGCCCACGGGCAGCGCGACCTGGGCGAGCTCGGCTCCCATGAAGAGCTGCCCCACCCAGTCCTGCGTCTCCAGGAAGCGACGGAGATCGTCCTCGCTGATCTTGGCGTCTCGCGCGCGATAGATGATGGTCGCCGTCCCGTTGGGAGCGGTGACCACGTCGGTGGAGTTACGCCCGGCCTTGAGACCGGCTTCGACGAGCACACCGTCCACGTCGATGGTGCGCGCCGTCGTCTCCATGCCGTGATCCGAGCAGATGATCAGCAGCGTCTCGTCGTCGAGCGCGTGCAGGGTGTCGAGCACCTGCTGCACGCAGCGGTCGGCGGCGCGGATGGCCGCGAGATGCGCGGGAGAGCCCAGCGGCGACTTGTGTCCCGTGTAGTCGGGCTCGGAGAGCCAGAGGACACCCAGCGCGGGCCGACGGTCGTGTAGCACTTCCTCGCAGAAGCGCGCCGTCATCACCGCGTCTCCCGCCTCCCCCTTTTGGATGTCGAAGTGCTCGGCGTCGGACACGGGCACGAGGCCGGGGCCGAAGGAACCCGCGGTGTGATAGACGTGGCCGAAGCCGTCGGGATCCTGGAAATAGGCGGCGCCCGCGGAGACGTTCGACATCACGATGACCCCGCCGTGGCCGGCGAGACGCTCGGCGAGAGTGGGAGCAAGGAGCGTGCGACCTGTGGCCTTGCGCATCCGCTCGCGAAACTCCGGCTTGGCCACGGAGAGGCAGACCAGCCCCGCCCCCTCGTCGAGGACCATGGTGTTGCCGAGGAGGCCGTGCCGGCCCGGATGACAGCCGGTGGCGATGGAGGCCGAGGTGACGCGCGTGACCGACGGGAAAACGCCCCGGCAGCCCGTGTAGCGTTTGACGGCACTCCCGGGGAGGCTGGCGAGGGTGGGGGCCGTGTCGGGGCGGATCATGTCCGCGCGAAGGCTGTCGCAGACCACGATGACGGCGCGACGCGAGGGAGCAGGCACGAGGGAAGCGTACCAGACTTTGTGCACTCCGGGACGCGCTCGACAAGCCGGCGGCCGCTCACTAGTATGCGGCGTGCCGTCCGACTCGATGCGGTGCCCAGAAAAGGAGCGCTCATGACGCCGATCGGTCTCGCCCTCGCCCTGCTGCTGCTCGTGGTCGCCCCGCCCGCCCACGCCGCGGATGCCTCGCAGCAGGAGCAGAACAAGAAGGCGGTGATCGACTTCTTCCCAGCCTCCCACAGCGAAATCAAGAACGGCAAGATTGTCGAGCACTGGGATGTGATCCAGCCCGTCCCCGAGAAGGCGGCCAACTCGAACGGCATGTTCTGACGCACTCGATGGCCTTCTCGCGGCCCGGGAAGCTCCCCCTCATCCTGGGCGGGCTCACCGCCCTGGGTCCGCTGTCCATCGACATGTACCTCCCGAGCTTCCAGGCCATCGCGCGCGATCTCGCGGCCAGCCCTGCTCGCGTGCAGCTCACCCTCGCCGTCTTCTTCATCGCCCTCGGCATTGGCCAGGCCTTCTATGGGCCCATCTCGGATCGCTTCGGGCGCCGCCGCCCTCTCTGCATCGGCCTCTCCGTCTACGTGCTCGCCTCCGCCGGCTGCGCGCTCGCGCGCTCCGTCGACGGCCTGATCGCCTGTCGCTTCGTGCAGGCCCTGGGTGGCTGCGCGGGCATGGTGATCGCGCGCGCCGTCGTGCGCGATCGCTTCGACGAGCGGGAAGCCGCGCGCTTCTTCTCGCTCCTCATGCTCGTCACGGGTCTGGCGCCCATCCTGGCGCCGTCCATCGGCGGGCAGATCGTGGTCTTCCTGTCCTGGCGGGCGATCTTCTGGATCCTCGCGGGCTTCGGCGTCTACGGGCTCACCACCGTGCTCCTGCTCCTGCCGGAATCGCTGCCGCCGGAGCGGCGGGCCCAGGGGGGGGTGGGTGAGGCCCTTTACGTCTACGCGAGCCTCCTGCGCGACCGCTCCTTCATGCGCTACGCGCTGTCCGGGGCGCTCGTCATCTCGGGCATGTTCGCCTACATCTTCGGCTCACCCTTCGTCTTCATGCAGATCCACGGCGTGCGCCCGGAGCGCTTCGGGTGGATCTTCGGCGCCATCGCCTTCGGCCTGATCAGCGCCTCCCAGCTCAACCGCTTCCTCCTCGCCCGCATCGCCGCGCCACGCATCCTGTCGAGCGCGCTCGTCGTCACCGCGACGGCGGGGAGCGCGCTCGCCATCGTGGTATGGACGGGCACGGACGGGCTCCCCGCTCTCATCGCCCCGCTCTTCGTGTACGTAGCGAGCCTGGGCTTCGTACTGCCCAACGTGATCGCCACCGCGCTCGCTCCGCAGGGCCGCCGGGCGGGCACCGCCTCTGCGCTTCTCGGCACGCTGCAGTTCGGGGCCGGCGCCACCGTGGGCATCCTCCTGGGAGTGCTGGGCAACGGCACCGCGCTGCCCATGGCGGGGCTGATCGCCGCCTGCGGCCTCGCCGCCCTCATCGTCCACCGCGCGACCGCGCCTTGACGCGCCGCGGAGACGTCCCTTACTCTCTCGCGGGGAGGACATCCATGCGATCACTGGTCATCGCGCTCATGGTCGGCGCCGCGCTCACGGGTTGCAACACCGTCACCGGCATGAAGCAGGACACCAACGCGGCCGCGGACTACACCTATGAGAAGAAAGAGGAGTACGAGCGGGCGCTCGCCGAGCAGATGCGCGACCTCGACAAGAAGACCGACGAGCTCAAGGCGAAGGCGGCGAAGTCGAGCGACTCGGTGAAGGCGGAGTTCAACCGGAGCATGGAGTCGCTCGACAGGGAGAAAGCGGTGCTCAACGAGAAGATGGCGGCGGTGAAGACCTCCACCGCCTCGAGCTGGAACGAGGTCAAGGCCGGCGCCGACTCCGCCATGGCCTCCGTGAAGCAGGCCTACGAGAAGGCGAAGGCGAGCCTGCCGTAGCCGCGCTCGCCTTCGCCTCCCCCGGCCTCCCCGGCGGAGAGGCCAGGGGAGGGGGCTAGGCGTACTGCAGTCCCATCACCTCGGCGATGAGGGCGGGGCGGTCCTTCCCCTCCACCTCCATCACCATCTCTGACGTGATGCGCACGCCGTTGCCCTCGACGTCCTCCACGTTCTTGATGGTCTGCTTGAGGCGGATGCGCGAGCCCGCGGGCACCGTGCCCGTGAAGCGCACCTTGTTGGAGCCGTAGTTGATGCCGCGCGTGCGCTTCTCCACCTTGAGGAGCTGGGGCACGAGGCGGGGCAGGAGCGAGAGCGTCAGGTAGCCGTGAGCGATGGTCTTGCCTCCGGGCATCTCCTTCTTCGCGCGCTCCACGTCCACGTGGATCCACTGGTGATCGCCGGTGGCCTCCGCGAACTTGTCGATCATGGCCTGATCGACGATGAGCCAGTCGGAGGGGCCGAGCGTCTTGCCGATGTGCTTCTTGAGATCCTGGGGCGTCTCGACGATGAGCATGGGCGGCTCCTTGATGGTGAGGGCTAGGCGTCCGGTCGCCGATTATGCCCCATCGGTTGCCGTCCCACCAGCGGCGGCCCGCGTCATCCCCGTGGTATATTGGCCTCCATCATGAGTGCCCCGAAGCGGCGGAAGACCGTGACCGTGGACGTGGGCGGCATCAAGGTCGGCAGCGAGCGGCCCATCGTCGTCCAGTCCATGACCAACACCGACACGGCCGACGTGGCGGGGACGGTGGCCCAGGTGCAGGCGCTCCACGCCGCGGGCAGCGAGCTAGTGCGCGTGACCGTGAATAACGACGAGGCCGCGCGGGCGGTGCCGGAGATCGTCGAGCAGGTGCAGGTGCCGATCATCGGCGACTTCCACTACAACGGCCACGTCCTCCTGACGAAGTATCCGGCGTGCGCGAAGGCGCTCGCCAAGTACCGCATCAACCCGGGTAACGTCGGCGGCAAGCATCACGACGACAATTTCTCCGCCATCGTCAAGGTGGCCATCGACAACGGCAAGCCTGTCCGCATCGGCGTCAACTGGGGCAGCCTCGACCAGAACCTGCTCACGAGCATGATGGACGCCAACTCCAAGCTGCGCGAGCCGCTCACCGCCCGCGACGTGACCATGAACGCCATGGTGGAAAGCGCCATCCAGTCCGCGGAGCTGGCGGAGCAGACGGGCCTCGCCCACGATCGCATCATCCTCTCCGCCAAGGTGTCCGGCGTGCAGGACCTCGTCGATGTCTATCGCACGCTCGCCCCACGCTCGGACTACCCGTTGCATCTCGGCCTCACGGAAGCCGGCATGAGCACCAAGGGCATCGTGGCCAGCACCGCGGGGCTCGCCATCCTGCTCCAAGACGGCATCGGCGACACCATCCGCGTCTCCCTCACGCCCAAGCCGGGCGGCGACCGGACCGAGGAGGTGCAGGTCGCCCAGCAGATCCTCCAGTCCATGGGGCTGCGCAGCTTCATCCCGCAGGTCACGGCGTGCCCCGGCTGCGGCCGCACGACCTCCACGTTCTTCCAGGAGATGGCCGAGCAGATCCAGACCTATCTTCGTGAGCAGATGCCGGTGTGGAAGTCGAAGTACGCGGGCGTCGAGGAGCTGAACGTCGCGGTGATGGGCTGCGTCGTCAATGGTCCGGGCGAGAGCAAGCACGCGCACATCGGCATCTCGCTCCCCGGCACCTTCGAGGAGCCCAAGGCGCCCGTCTTCGTGGACGGCGCCCTCAAGCTGACGCTCAAGGGCGACCGGATCGTCGCCGAGTTCCTCGAGATCCTCGCCGACTACGTCGCGAAGCGTTACGCGGTCGCGAAGAAGTAGCCGGGCCCGCCTCATTTCCGCCCGCGTTCCTGCCTGGCGCACCGTTGCGCCCCGTTTCCGCGATGCTCTCGGGCTCGCCCTCTCGGGTGTTCCCGTGCAGATCGCGGCGGAGCGCCGCTACATCCGGCGCCCGGGTCGGAGAGAGATCCGGCGCGCCTTCGCCGAGGGCGCCACCATCTACATGCCGCAGATCCACCAGGTGCTGCCACGGGTAGCGCGGCTCATGGCTGGGCTTCGCGCCACGCGCTTCGGCCCCGGGCGCGAAGAGTGCTCGTTCCTCTTCCTCGTCAACGGGAGGGGACGGCAGGGGTTGGGGCTCCACCACGACGGTGACGTCGACAGCGTGTGGCTCCAGCTCGAGGGACAGCGCACGGTGACGACCGGCCCCCCCATGCCGCGTGGCACTCCCCAGGATCTCGACGAGCGCATAATTGGCCGCGGCTGGGTCACGCGGGACCTGGCCCCCGGCTCGCTGTTCTACCTGCCGCCGCGCACTCCACACCGCGTCGTCTGTCACGGCCGCTCCCTCGCGCTTTCCCTCACGTGGAAGACGCGCGTGACGCCACTCACGGGGGCTCGCGCAGCGCGGGCCCTCACACGGTGGGACGTCACCTCCGGACAGGCGAAGCCCATGCCCCGTGGCGCGGCCGACGAGGTCTGGACCCAGGTGCCCGCCTGTCCCGGCCCGGTGGACCGGCGGCGCGGCGATTTCCCGCTCTGGCTCCCGGGCGGCGTGCTGCGTCTCCCCGCCCGCTCTCACCCGCTCGCGCGCCAGCTTTCCACCATGCCGACCCTCCGGCGCTCCACCCTGGGCGCGGCCGGGCAACCACTCCTCGACGCGGGCGTGCTCGGCCCGCGCGACCTGCCCCTTCGCATCGTGCCGGCTAGACCCAAGACCCTCGACGGCTGGCGATTCGCTTGACCGAAAGGAGATCCATCGCACTCATGGCACTCAGTTACGAGATCAGTGCTGAGCGGAAGAACATCCGGGTCACGGCCACGGGCGAGATCTCGTCCGAAGAGTTCGTCGACCTTCATCACCGCTTCGCGGCCACCCCCGCGGTGCAGGCGGATTTCTCCATCCTCTTCGACCTCCGCCAGGCGCAGGCTCCAGGCGACGGCTTCACCACGGACGGGGTGCGGGCCCTTGCCGCCCTCCCGCCCATCCTCGCCCGTGCCTCGCGTCGGGCCGTCGTGGTGCGTACCGACCTCGGCTTCGGCATCGCCCGCATGTATAGGCTCCGGCCGGGCGATCGCATGACGGCCTTCGAGGTCTTCCGCCACCTCGATGAAGCGGAGCGGTGGATCGAGCAGAGCTGACGGCACCGGCCGCCCGGGCCTTGACAGCAGTTCGATAGTTTCATACCATTCGAAATATGAAAGCCATCGCCCGGCTACCCCTGTCCCAGCTGGAGGCCGACGAGACCCATGTCGAGGCGTTCAAGGCCCTCGGCCATCTCTCTCGCCTTCAGGTGTTCTTCTACCTCGTGCGCGCCGGTCGGGAAGTGCCCGCGGGCGAGATCCAGGCCGCCGTGGAGATTCCCGGGCCGACCCTCTCTCACCACCTGGATGCGCTCCGACGCGCCGGGCTCGTGGAAAGCCGGAAGGAAGAGCGGTACGTCTACTACTCCGTGCAACGGGAGACGGCGACCACCCTGGCCCGCTTGCTCACCGCCTGCTGCTAGAGGAGGCCCCCATGAGCGCAAAGGTCCACCTGCACCTCCACGTCTCGGATCTCGGCAAGAGCCGCGACTTCTACGAGCGATTCCTCGGCGCGGGTCCCGTCAAGGTGAAGACGGGCTACGTGAAGTTCCTGCCCGAATGGGCACCCGTCAACCTCGCCCTCTCACAAGGCCGACACGCCGCGGAGGGCACAGTGAATCACGTCGGCGTCCAGGTCGACACGGTGAGCGCCGTCATGGACCACCTCGCCCGCGTCAAGGCAGCCGGCCTGCCCGTGCGGGAAGAGATGGGGGTGAACTGCTGCCACGCCAACCAGGACAAGTTCTGGGTCCAGGACCCGGATGGCGTGGAGTGGGAGGTGTACCACCTCAACTACGATCTCGAAGACGAGGCGTCCGCCGCCAAGGGGCTTCAGCTCGCCAAGAGCCGCGCCTGCTGCAGCTCCTGAGGGGTCGGCGATGAGCGAGCACGAGATCAAGCAGATCGTCAAGGACAAGTACGGTAAGGTCGCGCTCGACGTGGTGGCGGGCGGTCATGCCTGTTGCGGGGGCACATCCGGGTGCGAGGGCGATCCCATCACGTCCAACCTTTACTCGGCGAGCGAGATCGCGTGCGTCCCCGGCGAGGCCGCGGCCGCCTCGCTCGGCTGCGGGAACCCCACGGCCCTGGCCGAGCTCAAGGCCGGCGAGACGGTGCTCGACCTGGGGTCGGGCGGTGGCATCGACGTGCTGCTCTCCGCCCAGCGGGTGGGACCGACCGGCAAGGCCTACGGGCTCGACATGACGGACGAGATGCTGGCGCTCGCGCGCGAGAACCAGCGCACGGCCGGCGTCGGCAACGTGGAGTTCCTCAAGGGCGAGATCGAAGCGATTCCGCTCCCGGACGACTCCGTGGACGTGATCATCTCGAACTGCGTGATCAATCTTTCTGCGGACAAGGACCGCGTGCTGAGCGAAGCCTTCCGTGTGCTCAGGCCGGGTGGCCGCTTCGCCGTGTCCGACGTCGTGGTGAGCGGCCCCGTGCCCCCCGCCATCCGGCGCAGTGTCGAGCTCTGGATCGGGTGTGTGGCCGGCGCCCTCGAGGAGCGGGAGTACCGCGACAAGCTGGCCAAGGCCGGCTTTGAGGCAATCGACGTCGAGCCCACGCGCGTCTATCGCATGGAAGACGCGCGGGAGTTCCTCGCTGGCGCCGGCATCGACGCCGACGCCGTCGCGCCCCAGGTGGACGGCAAGTTCATGAGCGCCTTCGTCCGCGCCGTCAAGCCCGGCGCACGGTGAGCCGGGCGCACCCTCATCGACCCCAACTCCGGCGTCGGGTCGTGGCAGAGGCCGTGGGCACGGCGTTGCTGCTGGCCACGGTGATCGGCTCCGGAATCATGGGGGAACGCCTGGCCGGTGGGAACGTGGCGCTGGCGCTGGTGGCCAACACGCTGGCCACCGGCGCCGCCCTCGCGGCGCTCATTCTCACCTTCGGGCCCATCTCGGGCGCTCACTTCAACCCCGCGGTGACCCTCTCGGATGCCTGGCAGGGCGGTATCGGGTGGGCCGACGTTCTGCCCTACGTGGTCGCGCAGGTCCTCGGCGCCTTCGCCGGGACCGCGGTGGCGCACATGATGTTCGAGCTGCCGCTCTACTCCGCATCCCAGCACGTGCGGACCGGTCCCGCCCAGATGTTCAGCGAGTTTGTGGCAACGTTCGGACTCCTCGCCGTCATCTGGGGTTGTGTCCGGTCACGCACGTCCACGGTCCCCTTCGCCGTGGCCGCCTACATCACGGCGGCGTACTGGTTCACGGCTTCCACCTCGTTCGCGAACCCGGCCGTGACCCTGGCCCGCGCCGCGTCGGATACCTTCGCGGGCATCCGGCCCGCCGACGCGCCGGGCTTCATCGTGGCGCAGCTCTGCGGGGCGGCAGCGGCCACCGGCCTCTTCCGGTGGCTGGTCCCTGCCTTGCCCGAGTCCGCGCCGGACGTGGTGGTCCGCCCACGTTGAGCCTTTTCGCGGCGGGCGAAAGTGGATGGCTCCTCGCCATCTGCGCGTCGCGGGTGGGCGCCTACATGGTCTACATCGCGTACGCGGCGACGCTCCCCGTGTTGCAAGCTTCGGTCCTTCATCAGCGCCGGGGCCCTCACTCTGCTCCCGTGTCCGCACCCGCGCGATGACGACCGGACCCCGTACGCGGCTGGCCACGGTCGCCGACGCGGCAGCGATCGCGGAGATTTATAACGAGGGCATCGCCGATCGCGTGGCCACGTTCGAAACGACGCCTCGCACCGCCGAGCAGCTCAGGACACAGCTCGCCGACAAGGGAGACCGCTTCCCGACGGTGGTGGTCGAGCGAGACGGGCGGATCGTGGCATGGGCGAGCGCCGTGCCCTATCGCAGTCGGCCCGCATACTCCGGCGTGGCCGAGCACTCCGTGTACGTGGCGCGCGCCGCCCGCGGCACGGGCGCAGGACGGCAGGCGCTCGAGGCCCTCTGTCACGTCTATGCGGAGCGCGGCTTCTGGAAGATCGTGTCGCGGATCTTTCC
This sequence comes from Candidatus Methylomirabilota bacterium, assembly GCA_046723845.1. Classification (GTDB taxonomy): domain Bacteria; phylum Methylomirabilota; class Methylomirabilia; order Rokubacteriales; family CSP1-6; genus AR37. The sequence goes on from JBKOVG010000159.1 coordinate 23,877, forward strand.
GGAGAACACGGCGAGCCTGGCCCTTCACGAGCGATGCGGCTTCCGCGTGGTCGGCATCTATCACCGTCACGGCAAGCTGGACGGACAGTGGCGGGACTGCGTGATCGTGGAGCGGCTGATCGACGGGTCACCGGGAGACTGACATGGCCAGATCGCGGGTGCTGTTTCTGTGCACGCACAATTCGGCGCGCAGCCAGATGGCCGAGGGCTTGCTGCGCTCCATGGCCGGCGACCGCCTCGAAGTGGGCAGCGCGGGAACGGAAAAGACCTCGGTGAATCCGCTGGCGATCCGGGTCATGGCCGAGCTGGGCATCGACATCACCGGTCATACCTCGAAGCGGTACGAAGACGTCATGAGCCAGGGATGGGACAGCATCATCACGGTCTGTGACGATGCCAACGAGCGCTGCCCGGTTGTTCCCGGCTTGGTCAAGCGATTGCACTGGTCGTTCGAGGATCCGTCGCGAGCCTCCGGCGTTGAGGAGCAGCGTCTCGCGGTGTTCCGTCGCGTGCGCGACCAGATCGAAGCGCGTCTCACGGCATGGCTGAAGAGCCCTTAGTGCGGCCGAGTCCGCCCTGCGCACCCTGACCCCGGCTCGTCTGGTCACCGGCGTGTGCGCGGCGCAGGTGTGCGCCCAGATTGGAGCGTACACGTGGCCGGCACTCCTGCCCGGGTTCATCGCCGACTGGCAGCTCAGCAACGGCGAGGCCGGCTGGATCACCGGGGTCTTCTACGCGGCCTACACGCTCGCCGTGCCAGTGCTCGTCACCCTCACGGATCGTGTCGATGCCCGCGTCGTCTACCTGTCGGGAGTCGCCCTCACGATCGCGAGCCATCTGGGCTTCGCCGCGCTCGCGGATGGCTTCTGGAGCGCGCTGGTGGCGCGCACGCTGGCCGGGGTGGGGTGGGCGGGCACGTACATGACGGGATTGAAGCTCCTGGCCGATCGAGTGGATCCCGTCCTCATGTCGCGCGCGGTCGCCGGCCATGCCGCGAGCATCGGCATCGCCGGCGCGCTCTCCTTTGCGTTCGCCGGCACGCTGAACCGCTGGTACGGCTGGCGGGGAGCATTCGTGGGTGCGGGGCTGGCCGCGCTGGTCGCCTGGATCGTCGTGTTCTGGTGGGCGCCCTCGCGCGAGCGACGCCCGTCCCCGACCTCGCCGGCAGCGCTCTTCGACTTCCGCCCCGTGCTCCGCAATCGCTCCGCGATGGCATACGCCCTGGCCTACTCGGCCCACACGTGGGAAATGAACGCATTGCGAGGCTGGGCCGTGACCTTTCTGACGTACGTGGCCGCGGCGAGCAGCGAACAGAACCCTTGGATGGCGCCCACCCTCGTGGTCACGACCATGGGCCTCGTCGGCACCGGGGCGAGCGTGGCGGGGAACGAAGCGTCGATCAAGCTGGGCCGCCAGCGCCTGGTCCGGCTGGTCATGCTGTCGTGCGCGATGTGCGCCGCCGGCATCGGGTTCCTGGGGCCCCGATCGTACCCGCTCGCGGCCGCCCTGGTCCTCGGCTACGGGCTCCTCATCTGGCTCGACTCCTCGTCTCTCACTGCAGGGGCGGCGGGCAGCGCCGATCCGTCACGCCGGGGAGCCACGCTGGCCGTCCACTCGATGGCCGGCTACGCGGGCGGCTTCGTCGGACCGATCATGATCGGCTGGATTCTCGACCGCGCTGGCGGCATGTCGCCTCTTGGCTGGGGACTGGCATTCCTGCACCTTGGCATTGTCGTCCTCGCCGGCCGGTTCGCATTCGTATGGCTTGCTCCGCGCGACCTGGCTGGCGATAGGGCCGAGCGGAGGCTATGGCGAGCGACCAACGGAGGCCGCCCATGATGCTCGTGACCATCGCCGCCGAACGTCCTGACACGCCCGACGCGACCACGCTCATCAACGAGCTGCAGACGCACCTCGAATCGTTCTACCCGCCCGAGAGCCGCCACGGGTTCAGCGTGGACAAGCTGATCGCTCAAGGCGTTGGGTTCTTCGTCCTGCGTGTCGACGGCCAGGCGGCGGGGTGCGGCGGCATCATGCTCGTCGGAAACGAATACGGCGAGATCAAGCGCATGTACGTGCGGCCCGAGTTCCGCGGTCGCCAGTACGGCAAGCGACTCATCGACCACCTCGCGGCCCACGCGCGCAGCCACGGCGTCACGCTCCTGCGGCTCGAGACAGGCATCCACCAGCAGGCGGCCATTCGGCTGTACGAGCAATACGGCTTCCGGCGGATTCCACCCTTCGGCCCGTATTTCGACGATCCACTCAGTCGCTGCTACGAGTTGTCGCTGGCGTAGCTGGCTCGGGCGGCGCCCGCTCGCATAGACCTCTCGAAGCTCGACCGCGTCACCGTGGGGCGGGACGTCGACAGCGCGTGAGCTGGCGCTCGAGGAAGCGGCGCTCCGGCGCCGAGGTCGGGCGGGTCAACGCCTCCTCGTAGTACCGCGCGGCGCGCTCGGCGTCTCCCGCCTCGAGCCACAGGCGGCCGAGGGCCGCGGGCAGGAGATAGTAGCGGGCGAGCGCGGGATCGGCCTCGATGCGCTCGAGCGCGGCGATGCCGGCGGCAGGCCCCGTCGCCTTCGCCAGCGCGATCGCCCGGTTGAGCTCGACCACGGGCGACGGCTTGAGCTCCAGCAGGTCGTCGTAGTGCCGCACGATGCCGGGCCAGTCCGTGGAAGCCTCGTCGGAGGCTACTGCATGCGTGGCCGCGATGGCCGCCTCCACGTGATACCCGGTGATGCGATCGCCCGAAGCGGCACGCTCCAGATGGCGGAGCCCGCGCCCGATCAAGGCCTGGTCCCAGGCGCGGCGGTCCTGCTCGGCGAGGAGGAGCAGGTCTCCCGTCTCGTCCACCCGCGCGGGGAGGCGGCTCGCCTGCAGCAGCATGAGCGCGAGCAACGCGTGCACGGCGGGCAGGTCGGTGACCGGATTGCCGCCGAGGATCTCCGCGAGCCGGATGGCCTCGCCGCAGAGCTCCGTCCGCGTCAGGTTCGGGCCGCCGTGCGCGCCGTAGCCCTCGTTGAAGAGCAGGTAGAGCACGTCGAGCACGCTGTCGAGCCGTGCGCCGATCTCGGCTTCGGGCGGAATCTTGATGGAGATGTTCTGCTCGCGGATCTGCCGCTTGGCGCGAACCAGGCGCTGGGCGATGGCCTCGGGCTCCGCGAGGAACGCCGCCGCGATCTCCTCCACGCTGAAGCCGCCCACCGTCTTGAGGGTGAGGGCCACCCGCGCGGGCGCGGGCAGGGAGGGATGACAGCACATGAACATCATGGCGAGCTCGTCGTCGCCCAGCGCCTTCGCGGGCTCGGACATCGGCGCGGACTCGGCCTCCGCGCGCACGCCATCAAGCTTGCTCCGGAGGGACGCATCGCGCCGCAGCAGATCGACGGCGCGGTTCCGCGCCACCTGGAAGAGCCACCCGCGCGGCTCGGCCGGCACGCCGCTGAAAGGCCAGGTGGAGAGCGCCCGCACGAGGGCGTCCTGCACCGCCTCCTCGGCGAGATCGAGCCGCGCCGATCCGAGCCAGCGCGCCAGTCGCGACACCATCTGCCCCGCGCTGTGCCGGAACAGATGCTCGACGAGCTCGCCGACCTCGGGTCGGTCCTCGGGTCGGTCAGCCGAGATGGCTCAGGTCCTCGATCTCGCGGACCTCCAGGACGCCGGGACCATCGAGATGAGGGTGGTTCGCGAGCAGCTCGAGCATCTCGTCGTAGCTCTTGGCCTCGACGAGCCAGAAGCCTCCCACGACCTCCTTCGACTCGACGAAGGGCCCATCCGTCACCATCATCTTTCCGCCCTGGCCGCGCAGGACGCGCCCTTCCCCGGCACGCAGCTTCTCCGAATGGAGGATGCGGCCGGCTTGTCGGAGGTTCGCGTTCCAGCTCATGTACTTCTGGATCACCTTCTGGACTTCCTGCGGGCTCAGCGTGCTCGGTATCCCCGCGCCACGAGCAATGACCAGATATTTCGCCATGGTTGGCCTCCTTTTCGTCTCAAAGACGAACGGGGGCGTGGAGAATCGACAGGCCGGTGTGCCTACGAGCGCGTCTCCTGCCCCTGGAAAGCGGACTTCGGATGCGCTACGCGAGCTCGGGCCAGACCACCATGCCCGTCCCGGAGCGCCAGGCCAGGGCGGGCATATAGGCGAGCACCTCGGCCGGGCCCCTCGTGAATGCCATGGCGAGCACCCACGCGATCAGCTCCGCGGTGCCGCCCGAGCCCGCCTCCTCCATGCGCTCGAGCGTGCACTCGCGCAGGAGGGCCTGGTGATCGCCCTTCTTGAGGAGATCCAGGAACCAGAGATCGAACTCCTCGTCCACCCAGAAGTAGCGCGGCCCGCCCGGCTCGTGGGAGAGGCCGCCCGTGGCGAGGATGGCGATGCGCTCCTGGCCCGGATAGGCCTTGAGCATCTCCCGCAGCGTCGTGCCGACCTGATAGGCGCGCTCGGGGGTAGGAATGGGCGGCACCGTGCAGTTCATGGTCACGGGCACGAGGGGAATCGAGCCGGCGGGATTGAGATAGTGCATGGGCACGGACACGCCGTCGTCGAACTGCATCCGGCGCAGGTAGGCGAAGGCGATGCGCCGGCGCGCTCCCTCGTCGACGATGTAGCGCGCGAGGGCGGGGTGGCCGGGAATGCGGTATTGCTTCATGTCCAGCCACTCGTCGTACCACTCGGCGGGGCCCACGTGCTCGGCGGCGATCCCCACGGTGTACTCCGGCGTGTTGTTGATGGGCCAGTTGAGCAGATGGTCGTTGCTGAACACCACGACGACGTCGGGGCGAGCTCGGGCGAGGCGCTCCCGCATCTCGCCCATGGCGCGCAGGGCCTGCTCTTGGTAGTCCTTCGGGGCGCGGTCGAACCAGCCCGTGAGCCCCGGGGAGTGCGTCATGGCCATGGCGGCGACGATCTGGACCATGGCTCAGCGCCCCCGCTTCTCGAGCTGGTCCTGGAGCCGCTCAGAGCGGGCCGCCTCTTCCGGATAGGCGCGCTTGTAAGCCTCCAGCGCGGGGTGGCTGTTCGAGTTGGCGGCCGCGCCGTAGAAGAGGCGGAGGATCTGCGGCACATAGTACTGGTGCACGCCCAGGTCGTGGAGGCGCCGCACGTCCTTGGTGCGAAGGGCGTCGAACTCCTCTGCGCTCAGTCCGAACTCGCGCGCGATGCCCTCGAGGTCGGTGAGCCAGCGCGCGCGCAGCCCGGCATCGCGCCGCACGTGGTACATCATCTCGTTCAGGGGCAGGGTCTTGATGCAGCGATCGACGTTACCCATCGCTCGCCCCCTTCAGGATCTTGGGATTGACCTTGAGGAACATGATCACGCAGCGGGTCGACCCGAGGTTGCGTACGTCGTGGAGCACGGCATTGGGAAACTTTACGATCGATCCCGCGGGCACCACCACTTCCTCGCCGCCGATGTTCATATTGGCGGTGCCCTCGAGGACGTAAATGGCCTCTTCCTCCTTCGGGTGCTGGTGCATCACCGTCGACTGGCCGGGCTCGTAGCAGGCGATCTCCGACCAGAGCTGATCGGACTTGAAGAGCATCTTGCGCACGCGCTTGTCGGGCGCAAAGTCCTTGAGGGCGTGGAGATCGAAGAGCTCCGCGACCCCCTTCACCGTGGCCACCGCTGTCTCGTCCATGAGCTGGCCTCCTTGCCTCGGGCCCGCATCATAGCCCCATCGCGCCCCTCGGGCCACCCGCAGACGGCCGAGAAGGGTCCAGATGCGAGGCGGCGCCCGACGGCAGCCGGCGAGGCGTAGTCTGTCTACGCTAGCCGGCGGCCGAGGGCGGCCGCCGTTCGAGTTGAGCGGCGGCCCTGGCCGACGCGAGACGAGAGCTGAGTCGAAGCAGATGGGCCCTGCTCGGCCGTCTGCCCTAGCTCTTCACCGATCCCGCGGTCAGCCCCGCCACGTAGTAATCCACGAAGAAGGAATAGATGATGGCCACGGGCACGGAGCCGAGGAGGGCGGCGGCCATGAGCTGCCCCCAGTAGAAGACGTCGCCCCGGATCAGCTCGGTGATGGCCCCCACGGGCACCGTGCGCACGTCGCTCTTGGCGAGGAAGATCAGGGCATAGAGGAACTCGTTCTGGGCGAGGGTGAAGGCGAAGATGCCCGCGGAGAGCAGGCCGGGCGTGCACAGGGGTAGCACGATGCGCGCCATGGCCTGGAAGCGGCTAGCCCCGTCGATGCGCGCCGCTTCCTCGAGCTCGCGCGGCACGCTCTTGAAGTAGCCCATGAGGAGCCACGCGCAGAAGGGAATGAGGAGGGTGGGGTACGTGAGCATGACCGCGCTGAGCGTGTTGCCCAGGTCGAGCCGGTTGATGATCTCCGCCATGGGAATGAACAGGAGAGGTTGCGGCACCAGATAGGTCGCGGCCACGCCGATGGCCACCACGGCCGCTCCGGGAAACTTCAGCCGGGCCAGTGGATACGCCATCATGGTGCCCAGCACGAGCGACACCGCGGTGGTGATCACGGCCACCAGCAGGGTGTTGTAGGTCCAGGTGATGAAGTTCGTCTCCGAGAGCAGGTCGTAGTAGTGCTTCAGGGTCGGCTGATGGACGATGAGCGGCATGACCTTCTGGCTGTACAGCTCGCGGTTCGGTTTGATGGAGGTGATGAGCATCCAGTAGAAGGGGAAGAGCATCAGGATCAGGCACACCGCGAGGGGCAGATAGAGGCGGAGCAACCGGGAGCCGAACCGCCGACCGCCGACCATTACTCCCGCCTCAGATAGAAGGTCAGGCCGATGATGACCAGGATGAGAGCCGGCAGCATGGTCAGCGCCGCTGCCGCTCCCATGCCGAGCTGGCCGCCCGACATACCGAGATCGTAGGCGTAGGTGACGAAGACCTGGGTGGCGTTGGCGGGGCCACCGTGGGTCAACGCGTAGACGATCTGGAAATCCGCGAAGGTGAAGATCACCGAGAACATCGTCACGATGATCAGGATGGGCTTGATGATGGGCAGGGTCACGTGCCAGAAGCGCTGATCGGTGCTGGCCCCGTCGATGGCCGCCGCCTCGTAGAGATCTGGCGAGATGGTCTGGAGCCCGGCCAGGATGGTAATGCCGTAGAAGGGAATGCCCCGCCAAGTATTCACGATGATGATGGCTACCATAGCTAGGGTGGCGTTGCCGAGCCACGAGAAGCCCTTGGCCACCAGTCCCGTGTTCACGAGGGTCCAGTTGATCACGCTGAAAGTCGGGTCGAAGATCCACATCCACGCGATGGTGCTGAGGATGGTCGGCACGATGAAGGGCAGGAGCAGGAAGGCGCGGGCGAGATTGCGGCCCCGGAAGGTCTGGTTCATCACCAGGGCCATGGCGAGGCCACCCAAGAGCTTGAAGACGGTGGTGACGATCGTGTACAGGAAGGTGTTGCGCGTCACCTGCCAGAACACGCCGTCGCGCGCCAGGTTGACGAAGTTCGCCAGCCCAACGAAGAGCCCCGGCTTGGCCACCGGCCGGTCTTGAAGGCTCAGGTAGATACCGTAGAAGAAGGGATAGGCGACGAAGGCAAGGAGAAAGAGCACGCCGGGAGCCAGCATGATCCAGCTGAAGGCTCCCTCGCGCTCGAGCACGCGGCGCGGTAGCGCTCGCCGGTCCAGCCCCGGGGCCGGCCGGGCGACAGACGCGGGCCCTACCGCCATGACCTACTTTACTCTGTAGATCTGCTTGAGCTGCCCTGTCGCGGTGGCGATCACGTCCTTGGTCGACGCACCCTGGCAGGCCTTGGCGAACATGTCGACGAGAACGTATTTGGCCACACTCTCGGACATGGCGTGGCTCGGCGGCCCTGGCCACCCATGCAGCCGCGTGGTCTTGAGCGACTCCTTGTAGGGTAGGTAGCGCGGCTCCGGATTCCACATCGGGTGGTTCTCGTAGGACTCCAGGAAGGGCGCGTAGTACGCTTCACCGGCGGCGAGCCACCGCGACAGTTGCTTGTCATCGTAGAGCCACCGGAGAAAGGCCTTGGCGGCCGCCTGGTCCGGGGCGTGGGTCATGATCGCGTGAGACGCCGCCTGCATGATGTGGAAGCGGCCCTTGGGTCCCTGCGGGTTGAGCGAGTGGTCAGTGACCTTGGCGATCTCGGGAAAGTCGCGCTTGGCCACCACCAGGATGGATGAGGCGTTGTTCGTGCAGGAGATCTGCTCGCCCAAGAAGGCCTTGTTGTTGTTCACGTCGGTCCAGCCGAGCACATCTTCGATCATCGTCTCCTTGTAGAAGCGCCGGCAAAAGTCCACGGCCTTGGCCGTCTCGTCGGAATCGAGGAGCACCGTCTTGCCGTCCTTGTCGACCTCACGCCCGCCGTAGGACCAGAGCAGCGGGTAGAGCCAACCGTGGTTATCGCCGAAGCCATGGCCCAATTCGAAGCCAAAGGGGTGGCCCTTCTTCTTGAGCAGCCGACCCGCCGCGAGCAGGTCTTCCCAGTTGTCGGGGAACTTGTTCACGCCCGCCTCTTTGAACCAGTCCGTCCGGTACACCTCGAGCTGGCCGATATTGCCCCAGGGCAGCGCCTTCCACTTCTTGTTGACCACCACCGCGTCGAGGACGTTGTCATGCCACGGTCCGATCTTCTTGCCGATTTCCGTGGCGAGGTCCGTGACGTCGACGAGGCTCGGGTCGAAGAGCCAGGGCCAGTTGACGCCGGTTCCCACGATCTCGGGGCCCGACTTGGTCTCCGCGATGGTGGTGAGCCGGGTGAGCATGCCGCCCACGCTCACCGCTTCGTAGATGATCTTGATTCCCGTCTGCTTCTCGTACTCGGCGGCGAGCTTCTGCGAGAAGAAGTCGTCGAACGGCTTGATGAAGGAGCTCTCGCGGGCCACGGACATGGACTTCAGAGCCGCGGTGGACAACCGGGGCGCGACGAGCGCGCCTGTGGCGCCGGCGATGCTCCCGGTGAGGAATTCCCGACGTGTGCTCATGAAGATGGCCTCCGCTTCGAGGGTTTCGAACCGCCCCTGGGTGGGCGGGATAGTAGGTGGACGCAATAGGGGCTGTCAAGCCAGGGGCGGCTACATCACCACCCCGGACACCCCCTCGTGGAGCGTGGGCTTGAGAGGGCCGAACTGGCCCTCGGTGGGCTCGGCTCAGCAGAACCAGGCTTCGGTGAGCCGGGGGGGCCGGCGGCGGTCGGGCGCGAGCGGCGGCATGGGCTCCGCCGTGCGTCCCGCCGCCGCCTGGGCCAGCGCTTTGAGGCGGTAGAAGGTGCAGGCGGGGTCCGCGCCGCCCGCCTGCTCCACGAGCCGGCTCGCCTCGCGCTGGAGCGCATCCATGCGCGGATCGGGATGCGTCCAGCGGTGGATGAAGTCCGCCTGATCGAGCGCGCCCAGGTATGGTCGGATGGCCGCGCGGGTCAGCAGCGAAGAGCCGGGCGGCACGAGAAGCCGGAGGGTGAACTGCACCGGGTCGACGTAATCGATCAATCCCTCCACCTCCAGGAAGGCGAACATCTCCAGGTAGTCCTCGAGGGTCGTCCACGGCGTGAAGGCGATCCAGGTCGGGCGGAACGCGATGCCCGCCCCGCGCACCACGCCGAGCGCGCGGCCGACGTCAGCTCGCGTGTGTCCCTTCTCGAGGTTGGCGAGCACGTCGTCGCTGAGCGACTCCACCGCGGAGACCATGAAGACGCAGCCGAGCTTGCGCAGCTCGGGAAAGAGATCCGCCCGCTCCAGGATGTGCTCCACCTTGGCGGTGAAGTCGAAGGTCAGCTCCGGCCGCTCTCGGTGCATTGCCCGCACGATGGCCAGCGAATGACCAGGGCCGTTGAGGAAATCGGGGTCCCCGAAGGTGATGTGGGTGGCGCCGTCCTGGGCGAGCCGCCGAATGTCGTCGAGCACGATCGCCTGCGGCACGACGAAGAAGCGACCGCCATAGACGGGCGGGATGGGGCAATGCAGGCACAGGTGCAGACAGCCCCGGCTCGCCTCGACGTAGCCGACCAGCTCCTTGCGCCCGTCGCGATCGAGATGCGCGTAACGCTTGAGGCCGGGCAGCGCGCCTCGGCTCGGCGCCGCGAAGGGCAGCCGCTGCAAGACGGGCATCGCCGCGTGCTCACGCTGGCGCACGCCGTCGATGGGGCCGGAGCGCCCGCTCGTCACCGCGTCCACGAGGGCGAGCAGGGCCGCCTCGTACTCGCCGCCGATCACCGAGTCGCCGCAGTGCTCGAGGAGATAGTCGGCGTTGAGCGAGGCGTAGAGGCCGTAGAAGCAGACGTGACAGCGCGGATTCACGCGGCGGATCTGCTCCGCCACGCGCACCCCGAGGCGAAGCGCGGTGTGCATGGGCACCGAGATGGCGACGAGGCGGGCGCGCGCGAATCGCCCCGACTCGAACGGCTCCACGGAGATGTCGAGGGCCTCCGCGGCGTACCCCGCGCGCTCGAGGAAGGCGAGCGGCGAGGCGAGGGCCAGGGGCTGGTGCCCCAGTTCGTAGCAGGAGACGAGGAGGATCGTCCCCTGGTCCATCTCAGCGCGCCTTGGCGAGGATGAAGAGACGGCGGAAGGGGAAGAGGGTGCGCCCGTCGAACTGCGGCGGATAGGCCCGCGCCGTCCGCGCCGCGTAGTCGGCCTCGAAGCGGCTGCGCTCCGGCTCGTCGAGCGCGGCGAGAAGCGGGCGCAGCCAGGTGCCCTTGGTCCACTCCTTCACCGGATTCTCGCCGTCAAGGATCTGGAGATATTCCGTCTCCCAGATGTCGAGGGCGGCCGCGTGCGGCGCGAGGAGGCCGTAGTAGTAGGCGGGATCGCCGGTCGGCGACGGACGCAGGAGCGGCTCGAGCTTCGCCCGCCACGGGCCGCTGCGCGCGGCGTCGGAGATTGAGGTGTGCGAGGGGGCCGAGAAGTTTCGTGGCATCTGCACGGCCAGCACCCCACCGGGGGCGAGCGAGGAGAAGAGCGAGTCGAAGAGCTTGTCGTGCCCGTCCACCCAGTGCAGCGCGGCGTTGGAATAGATGAGGTCCACGGGCCGCGCCGGCCGCCATGCGCCGAGGTCGGCGAGCTGCCACTGTATCTCCGGTGCCGAGCCGGCGGCCTTGGCCAGCATCTCCGGCGAGGTGTCGACGCCAGTGACGCGGGCGTTCGGCCACCGTAGCCTGATCAGCTTCGTCACGTTGCCGGCGCCCGCGCCGAGATCCACGACTTCGGCGGGGTCGGCGAGGTCGATGCGGTTCAGGAGATCGATCGCGGGGCGGAGCCGCTGGTCGGCGAACTTGAGGTATTGCGCAGGATCCCAGGCCATGGGTTTCTCAGCATACTCCCTCTCGCGTTTTTGGCACGGGGTGACAGTTTTGGTATCCGGCTTCTCCCGCCCGAGCCATAACCCCCTGTTTCCGTTGGCCTGATGAACGGGCCCGAGGTTTGCTTTGACAAAGAGGCATGGCAAAGAACAGCGGCTCCCTTCGCGTGCTCGTGGTCGAGGACGATGCTCCGATCGGGCGGATGCTCGCGAGCATCCTGGCCGACGAAGGCTACGTGGTCGATCTGGCCAGTGACGGCCTCACCGCGCTCGGGAAGATCGAGGCCCGTGAGTACGATCTGATCCTCACGGACCTGCGCATGCCCGAGCTCGACGGGGTGGGCCTCTACCGCGAGCTGGAGCGGCGTCAGCCCGAGATGCTCCGCCGCGTGATCGTCATCACGGGCACGAGCGGCCACCCCGAGTACGAGAGCTTCCTCGAGGAGACCAAGGTTCCCTACCTCGAGAAGCCCTTCAGCCTCCAGGCTCTCCAGTCCATCACGCGCCGAGTCCTCGCCTCCGCCTGAGCGGCTAGCGGGGCTTGGCGCGCACGCGCCACTCGAAGCACGCGTCCCCCCGATCGAGGCGGCGGCGCACGTCCAGGAGCAGGTGGCGGTTGTGCACCGAAAGCGCGCCTTGCCATAGCGCGTTCCAACCCTCGAAGACCGCGGGGCTCGGCGAAGACACGCCCTGCATCAGTCGCCACGAGTGCTGCCGCACCATCATCTCGTCGCCCTCGCGCAAGCATTCCACGCGATCGTCCTGCGCCTGGCCAAGGCGCGCGAGGTACTCGGCGAAGTCATCTTGGCTGGTGCCCTTGACGCCAAGGAGTTCCGCCGTCTCGGCGTAGTACTGCATGCCGATGAGGGTGCCGGTGACGCCGCCCAGGTAGCGCGCCTCCGCCTCCCCAAAGGTCTCTGCGAGCACGGGCAGGATGGTCCGCACGTAGTCCATCGCGTAGTTGCGCGTGATCTTCCGCAGGCGCTCGGGCGGCCAGTCCGCGCCTTCCACCCGCGGCGCGCGGGCAGGATCGAAGTCGGGGCCGTCCTCGCCCGGCGCGAAGCGCAGGCGCTCCTCGGGCTCGAGATCGCGATCGTGCTCGAGGTAGTAGCCCTCGAGGCCCGGCTGGCCGTCGGTTGTCTGCTTGGTGCACACGAAACCCAGGCGCGGGTTGCCGAGCGACACGCCGTTGTGGGCGTGCCAGCCGCGGAGCATGGCGCGCGAGACCTCGCTGGGCACCCCGCAGATGGCCGTGCCCTCGTAGATCCAGCGCGGCGGCACGTAGCGCACCCACGCTTTCGTATCCGACTCGAACATGTACTCGACGCGCACCCCGCCCAGGTGGTTGGACAGGTAGTGGTACTGGGCGCAGGCCACGGCGTGCGGCAACTTTGCGAGGCCGAGCTTCTCGAGCCCGGGGAGGAACTTCTCCAGGTGCTGGCGCCGGAAGGTGCGGAAGACGAGCTCGGCGGCGGCCGTGCCTCCACGCCGGCTCATCGTGGTGAGGATGAGGCCGGTGAGGTAGGCATGATAGATGGTCTCGACGGCCCCGTATCCCGCGGAGAGCGAGTCGCGCACGGCGACATCTTACGCCGGGAGTCCCGCAGAATGTGTCCGCCAGGAAATAACCTTCCTAGCCGTCGGCCGTCGCGCTATGCTGTGCCGCTTCCATCCTGAACCGGGGGTCGGCATGAGGACGTCGCACTTTGCTCGCATGGGCATTCTGATCCTGAGCATGCTCTCCCTCCCTGCCGCCCTGGAGGCGCAGCCGAAGGGGAAACTGGTGCGGATCGGCCTCCTGGACTTCGGTGCGCCGAATCCCTCGAGCGAGGCACGATGGAAAGCGCTTCGCGAGCAGCTGCGCGAGCTGGGCTTCGTTGAGGGACAGAACGTCGCCTACGAGCCCAGGTGGGCAAACGGACAGGTGGATCGCCTGCCCGCCCTGGCTGGCGAGCTGGTCAGCCTCAAGGCCGATATCATCGTGACGGCCACCGGCGATGCCGCCCTCGCAACCAAGCGGGCGACCAGCTCGATCCCCATCGTCTTTGCCACCACCCCTGATCCCGTGCGCTTGGGGCTCGTGCCAAGCCTGGCCCGGCCAGGCGGAAACGTTACCGGAGTGACCTCGCTGAGCAGTGAACTGTCGGGGAAGCGTCTGGAGCTTCTCAAGCAGACGCTCCCGCGCGCCTTTCGCATCGCTGTCCTGAACGATCCCGAGAATCGCTCCTCCGAGTTCATCCTGCACGGCGTGGAGAGCGTGGCGAAGTCCCTTGACGTCGTCGTGCAGACGGTGGACGTGCGGAGTCAAAACGACTTCGATGCTGCCTTCTCGTCCATGAAGCGATCACGCGCCGACGCCGCCATCCTGGGCGTGAACACACCTTTCCTCGCCCATCGCCAGCGCCTCGCCGAGCTCGCGATGTCGCAGCGGCTCCCGATGATGACGCCGTCGAGGGAGTATGCCGAAGCGGGGGCTCTCCTCAGCTACGGCACCGACTATCCCGCTCAGTTCCGCCGGGTGGCCGTGTATGTGGACAAGATCCTCAAGGGCGCCCGGCCCGGCGATCTGCCCATCGAGCAGCCGACCAAGTTCGAGCTGGTGATCAATCTCAAGACGGCCAAGGCGATCGGGCTGACCATTCCGCAGTCGGTGCTGGGGCGGGCGGACGAGCTGATCCAGTAGGGGCGGAGCGCTGGCGCGGCTCGGCCCGCGCGTATACACTCCCCCTGTGACCTCGCCTCAGGACCTGATCGGCGCCTCGCCGCGGCGGAAGGAAGACCGGCGGCTCCTCACGGGCGCTGGCCGCTACGTGGACGATCTCACCCGTCCCGGCATGTTGCACATGATCGTGGTGCGCAGCCGCCACGCCCACGCCCGCATCGTCAAGATCGCCCTCGAGGCGGCGCGCGCTTTGCCCGGCGTCGCGGCCGTATGGACGGCCCTCGATCTGCCCGAGATGAAGAACGCCATGCCCGCCGCCTACGGCGGCACCTACAAAGGCCGCGCCTTCCAGGTGCCTGTGCTCGCGCACGAGCGCGTGCGCTACGTCGGCGAGGGCGTGGCGGTGGTGCTCGCGGAGAGCGTGTATGCGGCGGCGGACGCGGCGCAGGCCGTGGAGATCGAGTACGATCCCCTGCCCGTGGCCTCGGACACGGAGGCGGCCGTCACCGCCGAGCCGCCGATTCACGAGTGGCCCGACAACACCACGCTGCCCGTGGGCGCGCACGTCGGCGACGTCGATCCGGTGTGGGGGCAGTGCAACCTCGTGGTCAGCGAGCGCATGCGGCATCCGCGCATCGCGGGCGCGGCCCTCGAGACGCGCGGGGCCTTCGCCTATCGCGACGCGGACACCGGCGCCCTCACCGTGTGGTCCTCCACGCAGAATCCCTACTCGCTCCGCGACTCGCTCACCGCCGTGCTCGACCTGCCCGCAGAGCAGGTTCGCGTGATGGTGCCCGACGTGGGCGGCGGCTTCGGCCCCAAGGGCTCGATCTATCCCGAGGAAATGCTGGTGGCAGCGGCCGCCCTCAAGACGAATCGGCCCGTGAAGTGGATCGGGAGCCGCGCCGAGGACCTGATGACGAGCGGGCACGACCGCGACCAGGTGCATCAGGCGCGCGTGGGCTTCCGGAGTGACGGGACCATCCTCGCCGTGGAGGACGTCTTCCTCGCCGACGTGGGCGCCTATCCCATCGCGGGGGAAGGCCTCACCCTCAACACGGTGAACCACTTCTGCGCGCCCTATCGCGTGGCCAACTTCAGGAGCGCGGGTAAGAGCGTGGTCACCAACAAGACGCTCAACGGCGCCTATCGGGGCGCGGGACGGCCCGAGGCCAACTTCGTGATGGAGCGTCTCATGAACCTGGGCGCGCGCCGCCTCGGCATCGATCCCGCCGAGCTGCGCCGGCGCAATCTCGTCCGGCCCGCGGACATGCCCTACAAGCCCGGCCTCATCTACAAGGACGGCACGCCCATCGCGTACGACCCCGCGGACTTTCCCGCCTCGCTCGACCGCGCGCTTTCGCTCCTGCGCTACGACGAGTGGCGCGCGCGACAGAAGGCGCAGCCGCGCGGGCCTCGACACCTGGGCATCGGCGTGTCGTGCTACGCGCAGGGCTCGGGGCTGGGCCCCTACGAGGGCGCCACCGTGCGCGTGGATCCGAGCGGCAAGGTCTACGTGTTCATCGGCGTCACCGCGCAGGGTCAGGGACATGCGACCACGCTGGCGCAGATCGCCGCCTCCGAGCTGGGCGCGAACTTCGACGACGTCATCGTCCAGGCCGGCGACACCACGCAGTTTCCTTTCGGCATGGGCACGGGCGGCAGCCGCGTCATGGCCAACTCCGGCCCCGCCGTGGCCCAGACCGCTCGCGAGGTGAGGCAGAAAGCGCAGGCCGTGGCCGCCGAGCTACTCGAGGCGGCGCCGGCGGACATCCGCATCGAGCGCGGCCTCGCCTTCGTAGCTGGTGTGCCCAGCAAGAGCATCACGCTCGCGCGTCTCTCGCTGGCCGCCATCAAGTCCAAGGCGCTCAAGCCGCTCGGCGAGCCCGGCCTCAACGCCTGCACCTACTTCTATCCCGGCACCGTCACCTGGGCCTTCGGTACCCAGGCCGCCGTCGTCGAGGTGGACGCGGAGTCGTGCCAGGCGCGGCTGCTCGCCTACGCCGTGGTGCACGACCCGGGACGCGCCGTCAATCCCGTGATCGTGGAGGGGCAGCTCCAGGGCGGCGCCGTCCAGGGCCTCGCCGCCGGGCTCCTCGAAGAACTCGTGTATGACGAAGCGGGCCAGCTCCTCACAGGGAGCTTCATGGACTACGCGATTCCAAAGTGCGACGACGTGCCGTCGATCACCGTCGCCCTCACCGAGCACCGCTCGGTCATCAATCCGCTCGGTGTGAAGGGCGTGGGCGAGAGCGGCGCCATCCCGGGTGCGGCGGTTATCGTCAACGCCATCGAGGACGCGCTCGCCGATCTCGACGTGGTGCTGCGCGAGGGCCCCGCCACGCCCACGCGCATCTGGAAGGCCCTGCAGGACGCGCAGCGCCGTGGGTAGGCTGACGGTGCACCCTCACCCTCTCCCTCGGGGAGGGAGAGGGAGCGAGTCGTTGACCGCGCGATGAAAGACAAGAAGCCCCCATCCTCGACCATCGTCCTCCTCGTGCGCCATGGCCTCACCCCAACCACGGGCGTGAAGCTGCCCGGCCGCGCGCGCGGCCTCCACCTCTCCGACGAGGGGCGCCGCCAGGCCGAGGCCGCCGCCGCCCGCATCGCCAAGATCGAGAAGGTGGTAGCCATCTACTCCTCGCCGCTCGAGCGCGCGCGAGAGACGGCGAGCATCATCGCCAAGGCCCGCAACATGGCCGTGCGCATCGAGCGCGGTCTTCTGGAGGTGGACATCGGCAAGTGGACAGGCCTGGCCCTCAAGGAGGCGGCGGCCAAGCCTGAGTGGCGCGCCGTGCAGCAGCACCCGAGCGGCTTCCACTTCCCCGGCGGCGAGTCCTTCACCGAAATGCAGGCCCGGGTTACCAGCGCGCTGGCGCGGATCGTGGCGCGGCACACGGGCAAGATCATCGTGGCCGTGTCGCATGCCGATCCCATCAAGGCCGCGGTGGCCCACGCCATCGGCACGCCGCTCGATCTCTTCCAGCGCATCGTCATCGGCACCGCGTCGATCAGCGCGCTCGCCTACAGCCTGTCGAGCAGCGCGGCCCTCACCGTCAACTCCGTGGACGGCGACCTCGCGCACGTGGGTATCAAGTGAGCCAGTCCTTCGACTTCGAGCAGCCGGACTTCTTCACGGCGGGAGCCATCGGCAAGCCCGGTGAGCGCGTCTTCTACCTGCAGGCGCGGGAGCGAGGCTCGGTCATCACGCTGAAGTGCGAGAAGGGCCAGGTGAAGTCGCTCGGCGACTATCTCGCGGGGCTCATCACCAAGCTGGGGGCGCCCAAGGGCAAGGTGCCGACCCGGATGGACCTCCTCGACTTCGCCGAGCCGGCGTGGATCGTGGCCACCCTCGGCGTGGGCTACGACGAGGACAACGACCGCATCATCGTGGAGGCCCACGAGCTGTTCGAAGAGGAAGAGGAAGGCCAGCGCGCGGGCGAGGAGGCCGCCTCGGCCCGCCTGCGCATCACGCGCGAGCAGGCGCAGGCCTTCGTCACCCGCGCGGCCGAGCTGATGACGGGCGGACGTCCCAGCTGTCCCGTGTGCAGCGAGCCCATGGACACCAGTGGTCACATCTGCCGGCGCAGCAATGGGCATATCCTTCACTGATGCGCTGGAGCTCCTGAGGCACGGCGCCGTCACCGTCAAAGGCCGCATGCCCTGGGCGAGCAACGTGACCCTGCTCGCCGAGGTGGAGCGCGATGGCGCCTGTGTGCGCGCCATCTACAAGCCCGGCCACGGCGAGCGCCCCCTCTGGGACTTCCCCCCCGGCCTCTACAAGCGGGAGGAGGCCGCCTATCTCTTCTCCGAGGCGCTCGGCTGGGGGCTCGTGCCTCCCACCATCGTGCGCGAGGGCCCGTTCGGTGAAGGCTCCTTCCAACTCTTCGTGGAAGCCGAGTTCGAGCAGCACTGGTTCACCATGCGCGAAGATCCGCGCCACCGCGAGCGCCTGCAGAAGATCTGCATCTTCGACTTCGTCGCCAACAACGCCGACCGCAAGAGCGGTCACTGCCTCCTCGGGCCCGACAACCTGATCTACGCCATCGACAACGGCCTCTGCTTCCACACCGAGCTGAAGCTGCGCACGGTGATCTGGGACTACGCGGGCGAAGCCATCCCGAAGGACATGCTGGAGGACCTGAAGAGATTCGTGAAGGGCGGCCTGACCACGCCCCTCGCCAACATGCTCGCTCCCGACGAGCAGCAGGCCCTACTGGTGCGCGTGCAGGCTCTGGCCGACTACGCGCGCTTCCCGGAGGACAGGAGCGGCCACCGCTATCCCTGGCCGCTCGTGTAGGAGAGGGCATCCACGTCGCGGAAGTTTTGCATCGAACCGAAAGTGTAGCGCAGGCGGGGCCGGAGTTTCGCTTGCCGACGGCGGGCAACCTCGCTACGCTCCGAGCGACCCTCTTCAACGAGGAGGAGCCGCCATGCGGTACCTGTTCCGCAATGTGAAGCTGCTGGATCCGGCGCAGGATGAGCTCCTGGGCGGCCACGAGGTCCTCGTCGAGGGCGAGCTGATCCGTGAGGTGTCGGACCGGCCCCTCCAGGCCGGCAACGCCACCGTGATCGACGGCGGCGGACGGACGCTCATGCCGGGGCTGATCGACTGCCACGTGCACGTGTTCCTGAGCGAGCTCAACATCCGGAGCCTGGAGCACGTGCCGCTCACCCTCATGACGGCGCGCGCGGCCGAGGCGATGCGCGCCATGATCGATCGCGGCTTCACCACCGTGCGCGACACGGGCGGCGCGGACTGGGGGATCAAGGCCGCGGTGGAGACCGGGCTCCTCGCGGGGCCGCGCCTCTTCATCTCGGGGCGCGCCATCGGGCCCACGGGCGGGCACAGCGACTCGCGGCGGCGCACCGACGACGGCTCGTCGTGCGGTTGCTGCAACGCCATGGTGTTCTGCATGGCCCTGGCCGACGGCGCCGACGAGGCGCGGCGGAGCGCGCGCGAGCAGATGCGGCAGGGCGCCGACCAGGTGAAGATCATGATGTCGGGCGGCGTCGCCTCGCCTTACGACCCGCTCGACAGCCTGCAGTACAGCCCGGCCGAGGTGGCCGCCGTGGTGGAAGAGGCGCATGCTTTCGGCCGCTACGTGTGCGCCCATGCCTATACGCCCGAGGCCATCACGCGCGCCATGCAGGGTGGCGTGCGCACCATCGAGCACGGCAACCTGATCGACGAGCCGGCGGCGCGCCTCATGGCCGCCCGGGGCGCCTTCCTCGTCGCCAACCTCGTCACGTACCAGGCCATGAAGGAACGCGCGGCGCAGTTTGGCATGTCCGCGGACATGCTCGCCAAGAACGACCTGGTCCTGGAGGCGGGCTATCGCTCGCTCGAGATCTGCAAGCGCGCGGGCGTACCCGTGGCCTACGGCAGCGATCTCCTGGGGCCGCTCCAAGAGGAGCAGAGCCGCGAGTTCCTCATCCGCGGCGAGGTGATGAAGCCCATCGAGGTGATCCGCGCCGCCACCACCATCGGCGCCCGTGTGCTCCGCCGCGAGGGGAAGCTCGGAGTGATCGCGCCGGGAGCCTTCGCCGATCTGCTCGTGGTGAACGGCAATCCTCTGCTGGATCTGGGCCTCTTCCAGAAGCAGGGCGCGCATCTCTCGGCCATCATGAAGGGCGGAGCATTCCACAAGAACCTGCTCTGAACGCGCGCGAAAAGCTTCGCCCCCGCGGGCCGGCCTGAGACGATGTGCCGGTGCGACTCTTCGACCGGAAGTTCGGCGCGGGGTTCCTCGCCCGGGTGCCGACCGAGCCCGGCGTCTACCGTCTCTACGACGAGGCCGGCACCCTCCTCTACGTGGGCAAGGCCGGCAATCTCCGCCGCCGCCTCGCCCAGTACCGCACGGCGGGGCGGCGGAAGAAGGAGCGCAAACGCCGCGCCCTGGTGAAAGCGGCGGCCAGCATCGCCTGGGAGGTCAGTGAGTCTGCCCTCGACGCCGCCCTCATCGAGATCCGTCTCATCCAGAGGCTTCGCCCGCCGCGGAACGTAACGAGTGCCTTTTCGTTCCTCTACCCCTTCGTGGGAATCCGCGTCGAGGGCGACGAGACGTACTTCTGCTTCACCACCTCGCCCGCGGCCTTTCCCGCCTTCGAGCTGTACGGCGCCTTCCGCTCCCGCGAGGTGACGGGCGAGGCCTTCTTCTCGGTCATGCGGCTACTCCACTTCGTCGGCCACCCTGTGCCGCGCCATCGCTGCCGGCGCTCCGTCGTGCCGCGCCGCTCGCACGTGCTGGGATTCCGCCGCCTGCCCGCGGGAACGGTGGCGGGGTGGAGGCGCCTGCTCCGCGGCGAGTCGCGCGACGCGCTCGAAGCGCTCACCCTCGAGCTCACCGACCACGCGGGCGCCCGAGCCCGCGCCGCGCAGATCCGCGAGCACTTGGTTGCCATCGACCGCTTCTTCGAGGAGGAGGCCCGCGCCCTCGCTCGGGTCGTCTCGGCCACCGGCCACCGGAGCTATCCGGTGACTCAGCAGGAGCGAGACCTGCTTTTCACGACCTGGCGGGAAGCCAGCGCTCTGGCCGAGGTCTCAGCGAAGCGCGGCGATCGCTGACCCGCCGGCGGCCGCGAAGGCGACCACAAGCCACGGCGGGATGCGCCAGAACGAGAGCAGGCCGAACGACGCCAGGGCGAGGGCGAAATCCGCAGGCGCGAGGATCGCGCTCGTCCAGACTGGGTGATACAGGGCGGAGAGGAGAAGGCCGACCACCGCAGCGTTGATGCCCCGCAGGGCCGCCTGGAAGGACACGCGGGTCCGAAGCACGTCCCAGAATGGCAGCGCGCCCACCACGAGGAGGAAGGCGGGCAGGAAGATGGCGCCAAGGGCAAGAGTAGCGCCCGCCCACCCGTTCATCACCGCGCCCAGATACGCCGCGAAGGTGAACAGCGGTCCGGGCACCGCCTGCGCCGCGCCGTAGCCGGCGAGGAACTGTTCGTTCGACACCCAGCCGGGTGGCACCACCTCGGCCTGGAGCAGCGGCAGGACGACGTGGCCGCCTCCGAAGACGAGGGCGCCCGCTCGGTAGAAGCTGTCGAACACGGCGATCCACGAGCGTGGCGCGAAATAGCGGCTGACGGGTAGGCACACGAGGAGCGCGAAGAACACGACGAGCGCGAGGGCGCCGAGCCCGCGGCCGATGGGCGCTCGCACGTCGGGAACGGCGAGGCTCGTGGACTCGCGGAGCAACCGCCAGCCGACGAAGCCCGCGACCACGATCACCAGCACCTGTGTCCCCGCGGTGGACCACCCGGTCAGGACCACCGCGGCCAGCACCGCGATGGTGGCCCGCTCGCGATCGGGACAGAGCGTCCGCGCCATGCCCCACACGGCCTGCGCGACGACGGCCACCGCCGCCACCTTGAGGCCATGCAGCCACCCCGCGCCGGAGAGGTCGAGGCCGCGAATACCGAGCGCGAAGAGCATCAGCGCGAGAGCGGAGGGCAGCGTGAAGCCGATCCAGGCGGCGAGGCCACCGAGGAGCCCCGCGCGTAGTATGCCGATGGCGATGCCGACCTGGCTGCTCGCGGGTCCGGGCAGAAACTGGCAGAGGGCGACCAGATCCACGTAGGTCTGCTCGTCGACCCAGCGCCGCCGCGCGACGTACTCCTGCCGGAAGTAGCCCAGGTGCGCGACGGGGCCGCCGAACGACGTCAGGCCGAGGCGTGTGGCCGCGGCGAGCACCTCGAGCGCGCCGCCGCGGCGCATCCCGCTCAGACCGGCTTCGCAGTTCATGAGCGGTCACCCAGACGCACGATCATCGGCGACCTCCATGGAACAGCATGGGACAACAACATGAAGGGACGGTCGACACCCGTGGAGTGAAGCAGCCGGTCAGCTCGTCCAGATCAGGACAGTTCGTCCCCGCCGAGCAGCCAGGCGTAGTCGAGGGCGATCTCCCGCAGGTAGTCGTAGCGGCCGGAAGCGCCGCCGTGCCCCGCGTCCATGTTGATCTTGAAGAGCACGGACTCCGCGCCCCCGTTGAGAGCGCGCAGCTTGGCGATCCACTTGGCGGGCTCCCAGTACATCACCTGGCTGTCGTTCAATGAGGTCTTGCAGAGGATGGCCGGGTAGGCGCGGGTGGCCAGGTTGGTGTACGGGCAGTAGCCGTTCATGTACTCGTACTGCTCGCGGATCTTGGGATTGCCCCACTCCTCGAACTCGCCCACGGTGAGGGGCAGCGTCTCGTCCAGCATGGTGTTGATCACGTCCACGAAGGGCACGCGGAGGATGGCGGCGCGGCAGAGGTCGGGGCGCAGGTTGAGGACGGCCCCGATGAGGAGGCCGCCCGCGCTCCCGCCCTCGATCACCAGACGCTCGCTCGACGAGTAGCCTTCCTTGGCCAGATGATCAGCGCAGGCGATGAAGTCGGTGAAGGTGTTGCGCTTCTCCATCATGCGGCCGTCGTCGTGCCAACGCTTGCCCAGCTCGCCTCCACCCCGGATGTGGGCGATGGCAATGGTGTAACCGCGGTCGAGGAGGCTCAATCGATTGGAGGAGAAGGTCACGGGATAGGGCATGCCGTACGCGCCGTAGCCCGTCAGATAGAGAGGCGCGGTGCCGTCGCACGGGCTCCGCACCCCGCAGACGAGAGAGATGGGCACCGCCACGCCGTCGGGGGCGGTGGCCCAGATGCGCTCGGAGCGATAGCGCGTGGGGTCGTAACCGCCCAGCACCTCCGTCTGCTTGAGGAGCACGCGCTCGCGGGTGAGCACGTCGTAGTCGAAGACGGAGGCGGGCGTGATGAGCGATTGGTAGCGGAAGCGATAGAGCCGCGTGTCGAACTCCGCGTTGGCGTCCCCGCTTGCCTCGTAAGTCGGCTCGGGAAACTCGATGTGGTGGGTCGCCCCGGTGGCCAGCCACGTGATGTGCAGGCGGATGAGACCGCTCTCGCGTTCGTGCACGATGAAGTGGCTGGAGAAGGCCTCCACGTCTTCCAGCATCACGCTCTCGCGGTGGGCGACCAGCTCGGTGAAGCGCTCCGGACGCGGGTCACTCACGGGGGCGGCTACCAGGCGGAAGTTGCGCCGGCCGCCGCCGTTGGTGCGGATGTAGAACCGATCGTCGCCGTGATCCACCGCGTACTCGTGGTCCTTCTCGCGTGGCATGAGCATCCGCCACTCGGCCGCCGGCTCGTGGGCGGGGAGATAGCGCCACTCGCTGCTCGTGAAGGAGCCCGCGGCGAGGAACACGAAGGCGCGGCTCCGCGACCGCTCCACGCCGATGCGGAAGAGCTGATCCGTCTCCTCGTAGACCAGCTCGTGGCCGGGCAGCGCCGGGCGATGGCGCCAGCAGCGGTACGGCCGCTTCGCCTCGTCCTCCGTCACGTAGAAGATGGTCGCGTTGTCGGCAGTCCACGCCACCGACGACACCTTCTCGATGGTGCCGGGCAGCAGCGCGCCGGTGCGGAGATCCTTCACGTAGAGGGTGTACTCGCGGAAGCCCGTGACGTCGGTCGAGTAGGCAAGGAGATGGCCGTCGTCGCTGGTGGCGTAGGCGCCCAGGGAGAAGAAGGGATGGCCGGCGGCGAGCGCGTTCAGGTCGAGGGTGATCTCCTCCGGCGCCTCCAGGCTTCCCGCCTTGCGGCAGTAGATTGGGTACTGCTTGCCCTTCTCCGTGCGCGAGTAGTAGAAGTGGCCGCCGCGGCGGTAGGGCACCGAGGAGTCGTCCTCCTTGATGCGACCAAGCATCTCCTGGTAGAGCGCCTCCTGGAAGGCCTCGGTGGGCTCCAGCGCCTCCGCGGTGTAGGCATTTTCCTCGCGGAGATAGGCAATGACCTCGGGGTTGTCCTTCTCGCGCAGCCAGAAGTAGTCGTCTTGCCGGATGTCCCCGTGGAGCACGTCCGTCTTGGGAATTTTCTTCGCGATGGGCGGTGTCGGCATGGGCTCGAATGTACGGGCCGGCGGCGGGTTGTCAAGGCGGCCGGATGTGGTATATCCGCAGCATGACGCCGCCCAATCCCTTCCTCAACACGCCCTACGGCGCGTATTTCGCGCGCGAGGTGCCGCCGGCCGACGACGAGCTGACGCGGGTGGGACCCGGCACGCCCTGCGGCGAGTACCTGCGGCGCTTCTGGCAGCCCGTAGCTTTCGCGCGCGACCTGCGCGAGGTGCCGCTGCGGATCCTGATCATGGGCGAGGACCTCGTGGTGTTCCGCGACAAGAGCGGGCGCGTGGGGCTGCTCCAGCTCCACTGCGCGCACCGGGGCACCTCGCTCGAGTACGGCCTCATCAGCGAGCGCGGCATCCGGTGCTGCTATCACGGTTGGATGTACGACGTGGACGGCCGCATCCTCGAGACGCCGGGGGAGCCCGCCTCCAGCACCTTGAAGGATCGCCTCTGCCAGGGCGCCTATCCTGTCCTCGAGTTCGGCGGGCTCGTCTTCGCCTACATGGGGCCGCCCCCTAAGAAGCCCGCCTTCCCGCGCTACGACACCTTCGATCTGCCCGGCTACACGCTGCTGCCCGCGGGCAAGTTCGCCCTCCCGTGCAACTGGCTCCAGATCAAGGACAACAGCATGGATCCGGTGCACACCTCATTCCTCCACGCCATCTCCAGCGGCTACCAGTTCACGGAGGCCTTCGGCGCGCTCGCCGAGCTCGACTGGGAGGAGACGTCGTACGGGATGATGTACATCGCCACCCGGCGCATCGGCGACCTGGTGTGGGTGCGCGTGGCCGACTTCATGGCGCCCAACATCCATCAGTTCACCCGCGAGACCGAGGACGCCAGCCGCGAGAAGGCCTCGAGCCGCCCCGTGGTGCTTCGCTGGGCCGTGCCCATCGACGACACGCACACGTGGAACATGGAGCTGGCACAGGTGGATCCGGCCTGGGGACTCACCCCGGAGCAGGTCGCCCAGCCCGGCTTCGGCCAGTCCGACGACCGGCCCTACGAGGAGCGCCAGCGGCATCCCGCCGACTACGACGCGCAGGCGAGCCAGCGGGACATCGCCGTGCACGCCCTCGAGCATCTCGCGTCCACGGACCGCGGCGTGATCATGTTCCGCAAGATCGTGCGCGACGGCATCCGCGCGGTGGCCGCCGGTCGCGACCCACGCTTCCTGCTGCGCGCTCCCGCTCCGCCCATGGCCACCGCCTGCCAGGACACGGTGCTCCGCATTCCGCAGGAAGCCGATCCCGCCGCCGACAAGCGCCTCCTTCACGAGACGGGACGCAAGGTCGCCCTCGGCCGCTAGTGCCGGGCACTCTGCGGGGCTACGTGGCGTGTCGCCGATACTCCTTGGAGGCGCCCTAGTCGCACCTCGGCCGCGCGGCGCGACCTTGTCAAGAACGGCAGCCGGGCATAGGCTTGGCCTTCCCATGCTCACGTCGAGCGAGATCATGCTCCGAAGCGGCCCCCGTGCCTGAGCTGCCCGACGTCACCGTCTACATCGAGGCCCTCGACGCGCGCATCCGCGGCGCCCGCCTCGAGCGCGTGCGGTTGGCCAGCCCCTTCGTGGTCCGCTCGTTCGATCCGCCCATCACCGCCGTGCACGGACGCACCGTCGGCGGGCTGCGCCGGCTCGGCAAGCGCATCGTGATCGAGCTCGACGGCGATCTGTTCCTGGTCATCCACCTCATGATCGCGGGGCGGCTGCATTGGAGGCCGGCGGGAGCCAAGGTGCCGGGCAAGGTGGGCCTGGCCGCTTTCGACTTCTCCACGGGCACGCTGACCCTGACCGAGGCCGGGACGAAGAAGCGCGCGGCCGTTCATCTGGTCAAGGGCGAGGCCGCGCTGGCCGAGCTGGACGCGGGTGGGATCGAGCCGCTCGGCTGCACGGCGGAGGAGCTCAGCGCCGCCATCACGCGCGAGAACCACACGCTCAAGCGCGCCCTCACCGACCCGCACATCCTCTCCGGCATCGGCAACGCGTATTCCGACGAGATCCTCCATCGCGCGAAGCTGTCACCGGTGCGGCAGACCCGTGCCTTGAGCGACGGAGAGCACGCGCGGCTCTTCGAGGCCATCCGCGCCACCCTCTATGACTGGATCGTGCGGCTGCGGGAAGAGGCCAGCGGGGAGTTTCCCGAAGGCGTCACGGCTTTCCGTCCCGACATGGCCGTGCATGGGCGCTACGGTCGCCCCTGCCCCGAGTGCGGCGCGCCCGTGCAGCGCATCCGTCATGCGGACAACGAGACCAACTACTGCGCGAAGTGCCAGACGGGCGGCAAGCTGCTCGCCGACCGCGCGCTGTCGCGCCTGCTCCGAGCCGACTGGCCGCGCACCCTCGAGGAGATGGAGGAGCGCCACGGGCGGGCCGTCCGGAGTAATATGGGCGGGCCCACGGGGAGGGGGCGTACATGATCACGGCACTCGAGTTCATCCAGGGCGGGCTCAAGCAGCTCCACGGCAACCTCGACAAGCAGCTCGAGAACATCACGCCCGATCAGCTTCACGCCGTCCCCGCGGGCAACCCCAAGGCCAACACCATCGCGTGGGGACTCTGGCACTACGCGCGCACCGAGGACAACGTGGTCCAGTACATCCTGCAGAACAAGAAGCCGCCCATCTGGGTCGAGGGCGGCTACGCCGCGAAGACGGGCCTGCCCGAGATGGCGCAGGGCACCGGCATGTCGACGGCGGAGGCGCAGGCCCTCCGCATCAAGGACCTCGCGGCCTTCAAGGAGTACATGGGCAAGGTGTGGGCCTCTACGGAGGCCCTCATCACCACGAACGACCCCTCCCTCCTGGATCGGAATGTGACGGTGCGGCCGCTCGGCGAGATGCACGCCATGCGCGCTCTCGGCATGGTCTGCCTCACCCACGGCATGACCCACTTCGGCGAGATCGAGCTGGCACGCACCATCGTGGGCGCGGGTCCGGTCTCCAGCGTCTAGCCTTCGAGCCCGCCGCTCGTCATGACCGCGCCGGCGACGCCCGTGAGCCGCCGCGCGGCCCTGGCTGTTCTCCTCGCCCTCGGAACGCTCGCGCCCGCAGCCCCCCTGGCCCAGCAGCCGCCGCGAGCTCCCCGCGTCGGCGTGATCGGCGAGCGATCCGCGAGCGATCCCTTCCTCGTCGCCTTCCGACGGGGGATGAGCAAGCTCGGCTACGTCGATGGCCGCAACATCACTATCGAGTATCGCTACGCGCAGGGGGCGCTCGACCAGGTCCCCCGCCTCGCCGCGGAGCTGATCGATCTCAAGGTCGACGTGCTGGTGGTGGGCGGCACGGTGTCCACGCAATCGGCCATGAAGGTCAGCCGCTCCGTGCCCATCGTCTTCACTACCGTGGGCGATCCAGCTGGGAGCGGCATCGTAGCCAGTCTCGCCCGCCCGGGCGGGAACGTGACGGGGCTGGCAAGCTTCACCTTCGAGCTGAGCGGGAAGCAGCTCGAGCTGCTCCACGCGGCGGTCCCGAAGCTGTCTCGCGTCACCGTCCTCTACAATCCGCTCAACCCCGCCGCCAAGGTGGGTATCGACACGACCAAGAACGCCGCCGGCGCCCTCGGCGTCGAGCTTCAGCTCCTCGAGGTGCGCCGGCCGGAAAATCTCTCCGGCGTTTTCTCGGCGCTGACCCCGTGGCATTCCGGGGGCCTGCTCGTGCTCGCGGACCCCGTGTTCGGCAATCAGCTCCCGCGGCTGGCCAAGCTCGCGGCCGCCCAACGCCTGCCCGCGATCTACCTGCGGAGCGAGTTCGCGGAAGCGGGCGGGCTGCTCGCCTACGGCCCGAGCTTCGCCGACAACTATCGCCGCGCCGCCGCCTATGTAGACAAGATCCTCAAGGGTGCCAAACCCGCCGATCTTCCCGTGGAACAGCCGACCAGGTTCGAGCTCGCCGTCAACCTGAAGACGGCCAAGGCCTTCGGCCTCACCCTACCTCAGGAGTTGGTGGGCCGGGCGGACCAGGTCATCCAGTAGCCGCGAGCCGCGCGGGCGGCTCCGTCAGCAGCCAAGCTCGTCGGCGAGATGAACGAAGTCGCGCGCGATGAAGTCCCAGTCCTGCTCGGCCTTGAGGTCCTTGCTCTGCCCCGGGCCGTACTCGTGGGGACGCGTGACGAAGCAGGTGCGGAGGCCGCCGCGGCGCGCGGCGGTGAGATCGCCGTTGTGGGCAGCGACCAGAGCAACCTCGGACGGCTCGAGGCCGAGGAAGTCCACGGTGCCCAGGTAGCACTCGGGCTGCGGCTTGTAGTGCCGCGTCACCTCGGCGCCGAGGATGGTGTCCCACGGCAGCCCCGCGCGCTTGGCCATATTGACCATGAGGGCGACGTTGCCGTTCGAGAGCGTGGCCAGGATGTACTTCTTCTTCATGCGCAGGAGTCCGGGCACGGAGTCGGGCCAGGGGTCGAGGCGATGCCAGGCGCGGTTGAAATGATCCAGGTCCGCTTCGGTCAGTCCCTTGATGCCGAACTCGGCCACGAGCTTGTCCAGGCTCTCGCGATGGAGCACGTCGAGCTTCACGAAGGGCCGCCGACCGCTCCGCACCTCGTCCATGGCCGGCTGGTAGAGCCCTCGCCACTTGTCGGCGAAGAGCTGCCAATCCACGCCCGTGATCCCCTTCGCGCGCCCGAAGGCCTCGCCCTCGCGGAAGATGCTGGAGCGCCAGTCCACCACGGTGCCGAACACGTCGAAGGTCAGCGCCTTGATCGCCATGGCTAGTCCACCTCGGGACGCTTGTGCTGCCACGGTTGCGCCTTCTCGAAGGCCGCCGCGGCCTGGAGCACGGTGAGATCGGCGAAGCGGCGGCCCACCACCTGCAGTCCCACGGGGAGGCCCGCCTTGGTGAAGCCCGCGGGGAGGGAGCACGCCGGCTGGCCGGTGAAGTTGAATGGATAGGAGAAGGAGGCCCAGGGCAGCCAGTCCCACGCGTGCTGCGGCCAGTGCTCGGGGTTGAGACGGCCGAGGGGGAAGGCGGCCACCGACACGCTGGGCGTCAGCAGCAGATCGTACTTCCCGAAGAGCGGCCGCACGGAATCCCAATGGGTGATCTTCTTGCCGCGCATGTCGATGTACTTCGCGACGCTCACCTTCAAGCCGTCCTCGATGCACGCCACGAAGCCGGGATCCATCTTGTCCCGCCACTTGGGCAGGTAGGAGCCCCACGCGCCCGCGTAGTGCGCGCCCCACATCACTCGGATCATGTCGTGCGTGTCGGCGAACTTGGTCTGCACCTCCTCGACCTTGGCTCCCAGCTCCTTGAACGCACCCACCGCCTTCTTGACCACGGCGGCGATCTCCGGGTCCACGGGGAGGTTGTCGAGGTTCGGGCTCCACGCCACGCGCAGCCCCTTGACGCCGCGGTCGAGCTTGCCCACGTAGTCCTCGGGCGCGGCATCCAGCGAGGTGCGATCCCAGTCGTCGGGGCCCGCCATGATGCTCATCATGAGCGCGGAGTCGGCCACCGTCCGCGTCATGGGCCCGTTGTGGGTGGTGTAGTCGTTGTTCGACACGGGCCACTGCGGCACGCGCCCGTAGGACGGCTTGTGGCCGAACACGCCGCAGAAGGCCGAGGGCACGCGAATAGAGCCCGCGCCGTCCGATCCCTGGTGGAGCGGACCGAGGCCGGCGGCGGCGGCCGCTCCCGCGCCGGCGCTGGAGCCGCCCGTGTTCATGGCGAGGTTCCAGGGGTTGTGCGTGTCGCCGGTGAGCGGGCAGCCGCTCAGCGCCTTCCAGCCGAACTCGGGCGACGTGGTCTTGCCCGTGAGGATGCCCCCCGCCTCCTTGAGCCGCCGCACGAAGGGCGCGTCATGATCAGGCACTCGGTCCGCGAAGATGTACGAACCCGACATCGTCCGCACGCCCTTGGTGAAGGCGAGGTCCTTGATGGAGAAGGGAATGCCGTGGATCGGCCCCAGCTTCTTCTTCTTCTTCATCACCGCCTGCTCGGCGGCCCGTGCTCCCTTCATGGCGTCGTCGGCGGTGATGGTGCAGAAGGCGTTGAGTTTGGGATTGATCTTCTCGATGCGCTCGAGCACCGCTTTCATCAGCTCGACCGGGGAGAGCTTCTTCGAGCGGATGAGCGGGATCAGCTTGGTCGCCGGGGTGTAGCAGAGTTCGGTCGAGGTCATACCGTCCTCCGGGCTCGGGGTGATTGCGTGGGCCGCATGGTAGCACGACGCTCCGGACGGTTCGCGGCCGTGGCGGAGGCGGGGCTAGCCGGAGGGCCTACTCCGGACGGAGACGGGCACGACCACGGGCAGCTGGCCGCGGCGCTCGATGCGGTAGCGCACGGTGGTGAGGCGCGAGGGGCAACAGAGGGGATCGGCGGCCGTGTAGCGGAGGAAGGTCACCTCGATCGAGGTCGTCGAGAGCAGGCGCACCTCGCTCAGGGCGCCGTCCGTCCGCGAGTCCATGGGCGTGGGCGACAGCGTGCCCGCGAAGTCGCCCTGCACGAAGACGAAGGCCTGGTAGTCCCAGGGGCGACACATCCCGTCCACCGCGGCATCGGCAAGAAGCACGGTGGTGCGGCCCTTGACCCGCGCGGGGCTGTAGAGCGACCAGCCGGCCGTCACCACGTCACGCTCCGCCGCCGTCTCCGGCTCGCGCACGGAGCTTGCGCAGCGCGGATCGCGGGGCGCGGTGCCCTTGGGCGGGGGCGCCGTCGGCACGGCGGCGCCCATCTGATTCCAGGATGCGAGGGCGGCGTCGAGCCAGGCCCCGGTCTGCGCGGCGGCAGGCGAGGTGCCGAGCAGGAGCACAGCCACGATCAGGAGAGAGCGCGCGCGCACGTCGACCGCTGAGGGTATGCTCTCCACGGCGGAAAAGTATCCCACAGGGAGGAGAGGCGATGTCGCGGACCGAGCGCCCGCATCCGGGCGCGGACATGGAGCGCTTCGTGCGGGAGCAGATGGCCTTCGTGGGCCTGCACGAGGAGGACGTGCAGGTCATCCGGCGCACCGCACCCCTCGTCCTCAAGCACGAGGCCACGCTCACCGCCGCCCTCTACGAGCACTTCCTCAAGTTCCCCGACACCGCACAGTTCTTTCTCGACGAGGACGGCACGCCCGATCGCACGCGTATCGAGCGACGCCGGCACAGCCTCGGCCGCTGGCTGCGTGAGACGGCCGAGGTGGCCATCACCCATGGCTTCGTGTACTACAGCCTCGCCGTGGCCCTTTCCCACAGCCACCGCGAGTACGGACCGGGCGGCAAGATTCCCGCGCAGTTCATGGTGGGCGCCATGAGCCTGACCCAGAGCGCGCTCGCCTCCGTCCTCGGCGACGAGATCGCCGATCCGCGGGAGGCGCTGGAAGCGGTGACGGCGTGGAACAAGCTCCTCCTCGTCCAGCTCAGCGTGCTCCTCCTCGGCTACCTGTTGCCGCCGCGGGGCGGCCGCGATTGACAGGTCGCGGACCTCACGGCATAGTGTGCGCGTGATCAGGCCCAGCACGGTCGGCGAGCTGCGGGCGAGCGGATACACGAGCCAGTCGGTCAAGCAGGAACTGAGGGACAACCTGGTCACGCGCCTCAAGGCGGGCGCGCCGCTCTTCCCCGGCATCGTCGGCTACGAGGACACCGTCCTTCCCCAGGTGGAGAACGCGCTCCTCTCGGGACAGGACATCGTGTTCCTGGGCGAGCGCGGTCAGGCCAAGACCAAGATCGCCCGTCTCATGGTGAACCTTCTCGACGCCGAGGTGCCGGCCCTCGCGCGCTGCGAGACCAACGACGATCCCTTCGCGCCCATCTCGCAGGTGGGGCACCAGCTCATCGCCGAGCACGGCGACCGCGCTCCCATCGTGTGGCTGCCGCGCGACCGCCGCTACGGGGAGAAGCTCGCCACCCCCGACATCACCATCGCCGACCTCATCGGCGAGGTGGATCCCATCAAGGTGGCGGAGGGGCGCTATCTCTCCGACGAGCTGACCATCCACTACGGGCTCCTCCCCCGCACCAATCGCGGCATCTTCGCCATCAACGAGCTGCCCGATCTCGCCGAGCGCATCCAGGTGGGCCTGCTCAACATCATGGAAGAGCGCGACGTGCAGATCCGTGGCTACAAGGTGCGCCTCGCCCTCGACGTGTTCGTGGTCGCCTCCGCCAATCCCGAGGACTACACGAACCGCGGCCGCATCATCACGCCGCTCAAGGACCGCTTCGGCTCGCAGATCCGCACGCACTATCCCAGGCGCATCCAGCACGAGATCGACATCATGGAAGCGGAGCGTACGAGCTTCGTCGATCCCGTGGAGACGCGCGCGCCGGAGTACATGAAGCAGATCGTGGCCGAGCTGACGCATCTCGCCCGCCGCTCCTCGGAGATCAGTCAGCGCTCCGGCGTGTCCGTGCGGGTGAGCATCTGCAACTACGAGAACCTCCTGTCCAGCGCGCTCAAACGGGCCATCCGCCTGGGCGAGTCGGTGGCGTCGCCGCGCGTGAGCGATCTCGACGCCATGGTCGCCTCCACCTCGGGCAAGATCGAGCTCGAGTCGGTGGGCGAGGCGAGTGAGGAGAAGATCCTCGGCAAGCTCGCGCAGAAGGCGGTGCTCAACGTCTTCAACCGCGCTTTCACGGGGAGCGATCTCGACGACGTGATCGGCTCCTTCCAGGGCGGCATGAAGGTGGACGTCTCGGACGTGATGCCCTCCGAAGCCTACGTGCGGCAGATCGGCGAGGCCCGCCCCATCCATGCCGCGTGCAGGAAGCTCGGCGCGAAGGATCCCGCCTCCGTCGCCTCCGCGGTGGAGTTCGTGCTCGAAGGGCTGCACCTCTCCCGCAAGCTCAACAAAGACGTGAAGTCCGGCCAGACGAGCTATCGTAGCTAGCCTGCTCGCCGCTCCTGCAGAAGGAGGGCACCCATGACATTCCCGACTCGTACTCTTCTCGCCCTCGGTCTCGCGAGGTAACGCCACCCAAGCCCTAGCCTGAACTATTCACGAACACGCGGGGCGCGAGGCGGGTCGGGGCCCGATCGCACGTGCGGCAGCCGTGAAGAGTCAAGGCTAGCCAGTGGGACGCGGCGCACCTCCGAGGGCGGCGGCAATGGCGTCCACGTCGTAGACGCAGCCGCCCCAGGTCCCGCCGCCCGCCTGCTGGAGGAGAGCCCAGAGCCGCGTGTCCTCGGGCAGGCTCGCGTCCGGCGCCAGATCCCGACGCGGCGGCCGGCTCGCAAGCACGCGCGCGCCTTCCTCGGGGCCGAACAGCTGCTCGCCGTGCCCGACCAGGTCCACGCTGCCCTCGAGCCGATTCCTGTCCACCACGATGCGCACGAGATCGCCCTCGAGGACGCGGCCGATGGGTCCGCCCGCGAGCGCCTCGGGTCCCACGTGGCCGATGCAGGCGCCCGTGGAGACGCCGGAGAAGCGCGCGTCCGTCACCACCGCGACTTCCTTGCCCCAGGTCAGGTGCTTGAGGGCCGCGGTGATCTGGTAGATCTCCTCCATGCCCGCTCCCAGCGGGCCGCGGCAGATGAGCACGAGCACGTCGCCCGGCCGCACGCGCCCCGGACCTGTGCTCTTGATGGCTGCGATGGCGTCCCGCTCCCGGGTGAAGACGCGGGCGGGGCCCGTCTTGCGATAGACGCCGTCGGCGTCGACCACCGTGGGATCGATGGCTGTGCTCTTGATCACCGAGCCCTCGGGGGCGAGATTGCCGCGCGGGAAGGTGACGGTGCTCGTGAGCCCGGCGCGGCGCGCGCGCTCCGGGCTCATGATGACGTCGTCGGGATCCACGCCGTCGACAACGCGCAGCCGCTCGCGCAGCGCACGCCGGCGGTCCGAGCCCTCCCACCAGTCGAGCACGCGCCCGAGCCGGTCGCCCGACACGGTGAGAGCATCCAGGTCGAGCAAGCCCTCGCGGCGCAGGTGCAGCATCACCTCGGGAACGCCGCCCGCGAGGAACACGCGCACCGTCGGATGATTGCGCGGTCCGTTGGGCAGCGCGTCGACCAGGCGCGGCACGCGACGGTTGATCTCGATCCAGTCCTCCACGGTGGGGCGCCGGAGGCCGGCGGCGTGCGCTGCCGCAGGCAGGTGCAGCAGGAGGTTGGTCGAGCCGCCGAAGGCCGCGTGGACGACCATGGCGTTGCGCACCGCCGCGTCGGTGACGATGTCGCGCGTGGCGAGGCCGCGCGCCTCCAGCCTGACCATGGCGCGCGCGGCGCGCCGGGCCATGTCGAGCCACACGGGCTGGCCCGACGGCGCCAGCGCGGAGTGCGGCAGGGAGAGGCCGAGGGCCTCGCCCACCACCTGCGAAGTGGCCGCGGTACCGAGGAACTGGCAGCCGCCGCCCGGCGAGCCGCAGGCGCGGCAGCCGAGATCGCTCGCCTCCTCGAGGGTGAGCTCGCCGTGGGCGAAGCGCGCCCCGATGCTCTGCACCTTGCCCGCGTCCTCGCCGTCGGTGGGGGGCAGCGTGACGCCGCCGGGGACGAGCACGCACGGCAGATCGCGCATGGCGGAGAGGGCCAGCATCATGGCGGGCAGGCCCTTGTCGCAGGTCGCGATGCCCAGCACGCCCTTGCGCGTGGGCAGCGAGCGGATGAGCCGGCGGAAGACGATGGCCGCGTCGTTCCGGTAGGCGAGGCTGTCCATCATGCCCACTGTGCCCTGGGTGCGGCCGTCGCACGGATCCGAGCAGAAGGCGGCGAAGGGCAGGCACTCGAGCCGCGTCAATTCCTCCGCCGCGGCCTGCATGAGGAGCCCCACCTCCCAGTGACCGGTGTGATAGCCGAGGGCCACGGGATGGCCGTCGGCCGCGCGCACGCCGCCCTGCGTGGAGAGCATGAGGTACTGCGGGCGGCCGAGCTCGCGAGGGTCCCAGCCCATCCCCGCGTTCTGGGTCAACCCGAAGATGTCGCCGCTCGGACTCTCCTGCAGCATCTCCGCGGTGAGCGGGAGCCGGCCGCGCGGACCCGGCGCCGCGCTCTTCACCTCGAACAGATCGCTGGTGGACTCCACGATCTCGGTGAAGCCGAGGGATCTCGTGCTCATGCCTGAATCGCGGTGACGTCGCTTGTCATGTCGTCTCCTCCCGTGAAGGTGCCGCCATCGCGTCGAGCCGGCGAGAGCGTAGATAGCATACACGCCGTGCCGAGTCACGGCAGCCCCCGCCATTGCCCGCGAGGCCGTCGCGGCCGTGGCGTATCATAGGCCTCCACTCATGGCTCGCTTGCTCCGGCTCGCCCCGGACGTGACCGCCGGCAGTATCTCGGCGCTCGTCACCCTCAGCTATTCCATCAGCTACGCCGTCCTCATCTTCAGCGGGCCGACCCTCGAGCCCTTCCTCGCTCGGGGCTTCCACGCCGCCCTCGTGGCGGCCGCCCTCGTGGCCCTCGTAGTGGCGCTCAAGAGCTCCTTCCCCGCGGCCATCGCCGGTCCCGACTCCAACGCCAGCGCCATCCTCGCCGTCATGGCCGCAGGCCTCACGCGCGCCCTCGGTGACGCGCACGTCCCCGGCGAGCGCGTGGCCAATAGCGTCGTTCTCATGCTCGTACTGACCGCGATGGCCTCCGGCGCCATCGTCGCCCTCCTAGGCCTCCTTCGGTGGGGACGGCTCGTGCGGCTGATTCCCTATCCGGTGTGCGGCGGCTTTCTCGCCGGCTCGGGCTTCCTCCTGCTCGCCGGTGCCTTCAAGGTCCTCACCGGCCAGTCGCTGGGATGGACCACGGTGCACCTTCTGGCCGGCGAGCCCGCCCTCGCCTGGGCCACGGCCTTCGCGGTGGCCGTGGCGCTGCTCGTGCTCACGCGCGTCGTGCGTCACTTCCTCGTCCTGCCCGGCGTCTTCGTCGCCGCCGTCATGGCCTTCTATCTCGGGCTCTGGCTCAGCGGTCTCACCATGGACGGCGCGCGGGCGCAGGGCTTGCTCATGACGCCCATCGAGACGGGCGGCGGCCCGTGGTGGCCCTCGCTTGGCGTTTCCTGGCCGGCACTCATCGCGGAGTGGCGGAACTTCCTCGCCATGCTCGTAGTCGTCATCGTGACCATCCTCCTCAACGCGGCGGGGCTCGAACTGGCGACGCAGCGCGAGGTCGATCTCGATCGCGAGCTCCGCGCCAGCGGGCTGGCCAGCCTCGTCTCCGGGTTGGGCGGCGGCATGGTCGGCTATCTTTCGGTGAGCCGGAGTCTCCTGAACGCCCGCGCCGGTGCCGCGAGCCGCGCCGCGGGCGTCTGGACGGCGGCCGTCTGCGCGGGGATCGCCATCTTCTGCGTGCGCCTCCTCTTCTACTTCCCGCGGCCCGTTCTCGCCGGCCTCCTGATCTACCTCGGCGTCGCCCTCCTCCGCGAGTGGGTCTGGGACACGTTCTTCAGGCTCCCCATCCGCGAGCACGTCCTCATCGTGGCCATCCTCGTCCTGATCGCCGCGCAGGGGATCATCACGGGCGTGGTCTTCGGCCTCCTCGTGGCGTCGTTCTTCTTCGCCTACAGTTACAGCCGCGCCACCTACGTCCGCCACGATCTGTCCGTGGCGCGCCACCGCTCCAACAAGGAGCGCACTCTGGAGGACACCGCGATCCTCCAGGAGCGCGGCAACCTCGGCCGCGCGCTCTGCCTGCAGGGCTATCTCTTCTTCGCCCTCGCGAGCCGGCTCGTGGAGACATGCCGCGACCTCATCGTCCAGTCCGGCGTGCGCTACCTCCTCCTCGACTTCCGCATGGTCCAGGGCCTCGACGCCTCGGCGGCCCTCAGCCTGAGCAAGCTCCATCAGCTCTGCGGGCGCTATCGCGTCACCCTCATCCTGAGCGGGCTCCGGCCGGAGCATCAGGCCGTCCTCCAGCAGATGCGCTTCCTTCCCCATCCGGAGATCCACCTCGTCTCCGACCTCGATCGAGGCATGGAGTGGATGGAAGATCGCCTGCTCGCGGGCGCCCACGACATGCCCGGTGCGTCTCCCGCGCCAGTGCCCGCGAGTGGCCCCGGATCCAACGGCGCCGCGGCCAGCACGGACCTCCGCGGCATGCTCGCCGCGCACTTCTCGCCGGAGGCCCTCCAGGTGCTGCTCGGGCTCTGCGAGCGGCTCGACATTCCGCAGGAGACGGTGCTGATGAGGCGGGGCGACGCGGGAGACGCGCTCTACTTCGTGGAGCAAGGCGAGGTCTCGGTCATGGTGCACCTCGAGGACGGCAAGCAGAGACGGCTGCGCACGCTGGGTCCCGGCAGCATGGTGGGCGAGATGGCCCTCTACTCCGGCCAGCCACGCTCGGCCGACGTGGTGGCGGAGACGCCCTGCCGGGCCTACCGGTTGAGCGCGGAGCGCTTCGCCCGGCTGGAGCGCGTGGATCCTGCGGTGGTCATCGAGTTCCACAGCTTCGTGGTCAAGCTCCTCGCCCAGCGGCTGACCGCCGCCTCCGAGGAAATCCGCGCGCTGCTCTAGCCCGGACCATTCACGAACTCGTGAGCGCGAGGCGGCCGGGTCCTGTCGTCGGGGGGAGGGTGCGCTCATGCTCCGTCACCCGCTCGCCTGATTCGCAGCCCTCCGGGCTGCGCGCAGGACGAGGGGGTCACACTCCGCCTGCGCGCACCCCTCCCCCCGCCGCCACCCGGCCGGTCGGCCGCGCGGCGCTCGTGAATGGACCGGGCTATTGCTGCTGCTTCAGGAAGTCGAGGAGGAGCGCGCTCACCTCCTGCGGCCGCTCCTGCTGCACCCAGTGCCCCGCCCCCTCCACGAGGTGACAGCTCCGCATGTCCGTCACCGCATGCTTCTGCATCGCGATCATGTCGGCGCCCGGCCGCTGGTAGATGCCCCAGTCGCTCTTTCCCGCGATGAAGCACGAGGGCACGTCGATGGTGCGGCCGGAGAAAACCTGGAGGTCGGCGGCGTTGCGCCCGCTCGTCGAGCATCGATACCACTGCAGCCCGCCCTGGAAGCCGTTCCTGCCATACTCCTCCGCGTACACCGCGAGCTCACGATCGGGCAGCCACGTGTTGCTGGCGATCTCGGCCGCCGACGGCATCTCCTTGGCCACCGTCTCCGCCATGCCCTCGTGTAGGTCCATGATGTAGTACGTCGGCATCTTCGCGAGCTCGCTCGCCGTCCAGGACTCGAGGGGATGCGGGTGGTTCTGCTTCCAGTCCGCGCTCTTGTGGTGATAGTAGGCGCGCAGGAACGCCTGCACGCCCTGCGAGCACTTCCACATGTTGTCGTTGGCCTCGCGGCTCGAGTAGTACCACTGATAGTGCTTGCGCGGGCGCGGGAGCGCGGCGAGGTCGTCGTGAATGTTCCCCCCGGGCGGCCTGGCCGCGGCTCGGCGGTCCGTGTTGAAGGGCAGCGCGCGCGGCCCACCGAACGGCGCGCTCATCATCGCCACGGAACGGAAGACATCGGGCCGGATCAACGAGCACCACGCCGCCACCGTGGAACCCGCATCGTGGCCGAAGACGCCTCGCACAGATCGGTGACCGAGCGCGGAGGTCAGCGCCATGGCATCCCGCACCAGATTGAGCGTGCGGAAAGGCGCGAGGCCGCCATCGTAGCTGCCGTCCCATCCGGTGGTCCGCCCGTAGCCGCGCTGATCGGGGGCGACGACATGAAAGCCCGATGCGGCGAGCGGCCACATCACCTTTCTCCAGCTGTAGGCGAGCTCGGGGAAGCCGTGCAGCAGCAGCACGAGCGGACGGCCCACGGCCTCGAAGCCGGCTTCCAGGATGTGCATGCGGAGGCCGTTGACGTCCTCGACGAATCGCGACCGGACGCCAGACGGCAGGGTCGATGACGGAAGGGATGTGAGCTCGCTCATGACTCTCTCGGAAATTGCCGGTCGCGGTGTCCCATCGTCCGAGGCGCACCTCGCGCCCAGGTGAGCGGGATGCTAGCCTCGCCGACACGGCCGGTCAAGCAAGCCTCGACAGGGAGCGGGATCCTCGAAACAACGAAAGAGCCCGGAGCGGGCACTCCGGGCTCTCGCGTGGCGTCGCGATTGCGGACGACTGAGAGCGGCTACGTGGCAGGCTCCCCTACGATGGCCGTCACCACCTTTTGACCGCCACCCTCCTCGAAGCTGGCCTATGCCAATCCGGGTCATCACCTGATGACTCCAGAAATGGGGAAATTCCCACCGCGGGACTCGTGAACCCGAGCCAACGAGCGACGAGAAACTGCCTAGCGTGCAGAAACTCCCAAACCATCTTGCCCACCTATCCGCATTCCATTTCTTCCTGGACCTCGAGCTATCGTCTACATTTCCGGAGAGCAGGAAGATTTTTCAGCTCGCAGCCCGTTTCTTCCCGACCGCTAATATCTGGTCGCTCCCTGGCTACCGCAGCAGCGGTAGCTCGGTTGGCTGTGGGAACTCCTTGGGCGGGGGCGTCGGCATCAGATCGATGCGAGTGGCGAAGCTCTTGCCCAGCAGCGTCTCGTAGGAAGCCTTGACCCTCACGCCTTCTTGGATGTCATCCAGCGTCGCCGCCCGCCCCTCGTCGCGGATCTTGGTGCCGCTGGTCAATTCGAGTGTTTTCTCCCAGTGTCCTGAAGCTCCCGTGGACACCTCGATCGTCCTCTTTGCCGGATTGACCTTCTTGACCGTGCCCTCGATGGAGGAAGCCGCGTCTGGAGGTGGAGAGACTTGCATACGCGATCGGGGCGGCCGCGCCTGCGCACTCCAAGGGCCCGCGATCATGATCATGGCAAGCAACGCAGCCACCGCCACCAGGAACGGCAAATTCTTCCGCATACCCTTACCTCCTTTCCCCTTCGGCGCGACGGCCGACATCGAACGATACGCAACTGGCCGACGCCACCTAAGGAAAAGGCAAGCCGCGTGCCACGAGATACGCGAAGAAGAGCCCCCGGCGTGTTTCACGACGCAGCGCGCCCGCTGTATCATCGAAGTCGTGAGACGTGTGCTGCCGTCCGTGGAAGTCCT
Organism: Candidatus Methylomirabilota bacterium; assembly: GCA_046723845.1. GTDB lineage: Bacteria > Methylomirabilota > Methylomirabilia > Rokubacteriales > CSP1-6 > AR37. The sequence goes on from JBKOVG010000159.1 coordinate 63,522, forward strand.
CGGAGTATTCGTGCGATCAATGGCCGTGGGCGCCACGATTGCTGTCCTTGGTGCAGGGTGCACCGTCGCACCCGCGCGTGAACCCAGCCGTGAGGACGTCCTGGACCGTCTGCTGCCATCCGCCGTCCAGATCGTCCTGGAGAATCCTGAGGGTCGGCGCCTCCGGACCGGATCGGGTGTGGTGATCGCGTCCCGACCGAAGGGTCAAGGCTCGGAGTGCTTCGTGCTCACGAGCGGCCACACGGTGGCCGACACGAAAGGGCAGAAGGCGATCTATCTCCTGTTCGGCCGTCAGCGGGGAGCCGGCACGAAGGAAACCGGCAGCTTGTTGGCGTACCGCACGAGGGCCGATCTCGACCTGGCCCTCCTCCGCGCGGAGAGCGATGAATGCGTACCCGCCCACCTGGCCGCGCCCCCCCGGCTCGGCGAAGCCATCTGGGTCGTCACCTTTCCGTGGGGTCGCAATCTGGTGCTGGCGCGGGGAATCGTCAGTCAGGTGAACGGAGATGCCGCCCCGGACCGGGAGTTGACGCCTCGGCTCATGGTGGATGCGTCGGTCAGCTACGGGGCGAGCGGCGGCGGCGTGTACAACGCGCGCGACGGCGGCCTGATCGGACTCGTCGAGGGCTATCGCACCGCGCGCGTCACCTCCCAAGGGAGCGAGCCCTCGTGGTACATCGATGTGCCGATGCCCGGCCAGACATTGGTCACTCCCCTCTCGGACATTCGTCGATTCCTCGCTGAGACGGGCCACTCCGAGCTGATCCTCGGGACGCCAGGCTCCGCAGGCCACGTGTCACGCTGACTCGGGCTCGGCGGAGATCTCGGCAGGCGACGTCACGACGGGGCACGCTCTGCGCAGGCCGTCGTGTATTGTTCCCCCGGCATTACCGGGTGGTCGAGCGGCTGGGTCGTGCGGCTATCGTGTCGCCGATCGCGCTGGCGACCGTGCGCATCACAGTGGGAGACCGTCTGCCGTAGCGAGCGAGGGCAGACTCCGGGCTAGCTAGCGCGCGTCCTTGATGGCCTGGGCGAGGAGCCTGGCGCCCTCGTAGTTGCGCTCCGGCGTCTCCCAGCTGTAGGCGAGGCGGATGAACTCCTCGCCGCCGCCGTTGATGAAAAAGGCCGGGCCCGCCGTGTACTGGATGCCGTGCTTCACCGCCCTCTCGCGCAGCTTCGTGGTGCTCGTGCCCATGGGCAGCTTGATCCAGATGAAGAAGCCGCCCTCGGGCTTGCTGATCTCCACGTCGGTGCCCTCGAGAGCTTCCCACAGCCCCTTGAGCATGGCGTCCCGCTTGGCGTGGTAGATGTCGACCAGCCGCGCCACGTGGGGGACGAGGTTCTCGCGCATGAAGAATGTCGCCACCCGCGAGACGTACGGGTTGACGCCGCCGCCGAAGAGGAAACCCTGGAAGACGGGGATCATCTCCCGGGGCGCGCAGAGCCAGCCGAGCCGCACCCCCGCGCCGAGGATCTTCGACAGGGTGCCCGCGCGGATGGTCCGGCCGCCCTTGTCGAGGGCGTAGAGCGAGGGATGCTGCTTGCCCTCGAAGCGGAGCTCGCCGTAGGCGTCGTCCTCGAGGATCAGCGTGTCGTACTCGTGGGCGAGGGCGACCAGCTCTTCGCGGCGCCGGCGGGACATGGTCGGCCCCGCGGGATTCTGGAAGTTCACGATGGTGTAGATGAGCTTGCAGCGCGTGCCCTCGCGCCGCAGCTTCTCGAGCTGCTCGCGCGCCACCTCCGTCACCATGCCCTCGTCGTCCATGGGCACGTCGAGCACGCGGGCACCGTGGCGGCGGATGGTGGCCAGCGTGCCCGAGAAGGTCGGCGCCTCCGAGAGGATGGCATCGCCCACGTCCACGAAGGCACTGAAGGCGAGCGACAAGGCGTGGCCCGAGCCGTTGGCCACGATCACGTTGTCCGGCGAGACCTCGAGGTTCTCGAAGAGGCGGTACTTGTGGCTGACCAGCTCGCGCAGCCCCTTGTAGCCGAGCGGCTCGCCGTAGGAGAGCGCGGGCGCGCCCTCGGCCTTCATGACGTCGGCGGTGGCTTCGACCATTCCCTCGTAGGGGAAGGAGCCAGGATCCGGATGACCCGCCCCGAACTCGAAGAGCGCCTCGGCCACGGGCCGGGCGGGCGGAAGGGAAGCGCCCCAGCCGATGCGGGCGCGGGTGGACAGGAGGTCGTCGAGACGGGGGTTCGCTGGTGTGGTCATGGATGGTAGCATACGTCATCTCGTCATGGCCCGACTGAGCCGATATTCCCGCTGGGACGGCACCCAGGCCGTTCCCGATCTCGACGCCGACGAGCTCCTGTCGGCCATGTCCGACGACCTGCTCGCCGAGGGCGACCTCATGAACGCCCTCCGCCGGCTCTTCCAGCGCGGCGCCCGCGATCCGCAGGGTGGGCGCATGCCGGGGCTGCAGGATCTCCTCAAGCGGCTCCAGCGAGAGCGGAAGCAGCGCCTCGACCAATACGACCTGAGCTCGGCGCTGGACGACATCAAGCAGAAGCTCAAGGAGATCCGCGACACGGAGCGCGAAGCCATCGAGCGCGAGGTGCCGCCGGGGGCCAAGCAGGAGCAGAAGCTCAACGCGCTCGAGCGGCTACCCCAGGACCCCGCGGGGCAGATCCGCGCCATGCAGAGCTACCCCTTCCACAGCCCGGAGGCCAAGCAGAAGTTCGACGAGCTGATGAAGTCGCTCCAGGAGCAGATGCTCAAGCCGTTCATGCAGGGGATGCAGCAGGGGCTCCAGAACCTCACCGCCGACGACCTGCGCCGCATGCGCGAGATGATGCGCGACCTCAACGAGATGCTGCGCGAGCGCGCGGAGGGCGGCGAGCCGGACTTCCAGGCCTTCAAGGACAAGTGGGGACAGAACTTCCCCGGCGTGGAGAGCCTCGATCAGCTCCTCGAGCAGATGGCCAGGCAGATGGGCCAGATGCAGTCGCTGATGCAGAGCCTCACCCCCGGCCAGCGCCAGCAGCTCCAGGAGATGATGCAGTCCCTCTTCGCGCGCGACGAGCGGCTCGAGGCCGAGATGGCCCAGCTCGCCATGAACCTGGAAGAACTCCTCCCGATGGACTCCCTCCGCCGCCCCTACGACTTCAAGGGCGACGAGAACCTGACGCTGCAGGAGGCCATGCGCGTCATGGAGGAGCTCCAGCAGATGGAGCAACTCGAGCGCGAGCTGCGCCGGGCCCGGGATCCGGGCGACCTCGACGACATCAACCGCGCCGACGTGGAGCGGCTGCTCGGCGAGGAGGCGGCGCGGGACCTCGAGCGCCTCAAGGAGCTCGCCAAGAAACTGGAAGAGGCCGGCTATCTCGAGAACAAGGGCGGACGTCTCGAGATGACCGCGCGGGCCATCCGGAAGATCGCTGACAAGGCGCTCCGCGACGTGTTCTCGCACCTCAAGCGCGACCGCTTCGGCCGCCACGCCGTGTCCCGCCGTGGAGCGGGCGGCGACCGCACCGACGACGCCAAGCGCTACGAGTTCGGCGACCCGTTCCTCCTCGACCTCAAGGAGACGCTGATGAACGCGGTGGAGCGCGGCGGCCCGGGCACGCCCGTTCGCCTCGCTCCCGACGACTTCGAGGTGTGGCGCACGGAGCTCTCCACGCAGGCCTCCACGGTGGTGCTCCTCGACCTGAGCCGCTCCATGCTCTACAACGGCTGCTTCGTCCCCGCCAAGAAGGTAGCCCTGGCGCTGCAGGCGTTGATCCGCGGGCAGTTCCCGCGCGACCGCCTGCACATCGTGGGCTTCTCCCTCTACGCGCGCGAACTCAGCCCCGCCGAGCTGCCCCAGCTCTCCCCCAGCGGCACCAACATCGGCACCAACATGCACGCGGCCTTCATGCTCGCCCGCACCCTCCTGGGACGCCAGAAGGGCGGCAACAAGCAGATCATCATGATCACCGACGGCGAGCCCACCGCGCACATGGAGAACGGCGAGGCGGAGTTCTCTTATCCGCCGACGCGCCGCACCCTCCAGGAGACGCTGCGCGAGGTCCAGCGCTGCACCCGCGAGCACATCACCATCAACACCTTCATGCTCGACCGCAGCGAGATGCTGACCGCCTTTGTCGAGCAGATGGCCCGCATCAACCGCGGGCGCGCCTTCTTCGCCACGCCGGAGCGCCTCGGCGAGTACGTGCTCGTGGACTACGTGAGCAACAAGCGCCGCGCCGCCTCGTAAGTGTCGGCGATCGGCCTCGAGCACGTCAGCCGCTCCTGGGGCGCCATCCGCGCGGTGGACGACGTAAGCTTCGAGGCGGCCGCGGGGAAGATGCTGGTGCTCCTCGGTCCCTCGGGCTGCGGCAAGTCCACCACCCTGCGGCTGATCGCGGGACTCGAGGAGGTCTCCGCGGGCTCCATCCGGATCGGTGGCGAGGACGTGACCCATCTCCCGCCCGCCGCCCGTCACCTCTCCATGGTCTTCCAGTCCTACGCGCTCTTCCCTCACCTCTCTGTGGCCGAGAACATCGTCTTCGGGCTGCGGGTGCGCCGGGTGCCCGCCGCGGAGCGCCAGGCACGCCTCGCCCGCGTGGCCGAGCTCCTCGGCCTGGCGAGCCTGCTCGCCCGCAAGCCCTCTCAGCTCTCCGGCGGCCAGCAGCAGCGCGTCGCGCTCGGCCGCGCCATCATCGCGGAGACGCCGGTGTGCCTGATGGACGAGCCCCTGTCGAACCTCGACGCGCAGCTCCGCCTCGACATGCGGCGCGAGATCCGCGGGCTCCAGCAGAAGCTCGGTGTCACGATGGTCTACGTCACCCACGACCAGACCGAGGCCATGAGCATGGCCGACCAGGTCATCCTGCTGCGCGAGGGACGCGTCGAGCAGGACGCCGCGCCCGCCGAGCTCTACGCGCGCCCCGCCACCGCCTTCACCGCGCGCTTCATCGGCACCCCGCCCATGAACATCCTGACGCTCGCCGACGCCGCAAGCGGTGCGGTGATCATGGGCACGGTGGGACCGACGATCCTGGCGGGCCGCGGCGCCGGGATCCTCCTCGGCGTGCGCCCGGAGGACATCGCGCTGGCCGCGGCGGGGGGGCTCGCCGCCACCGTGCGCGGCATCGAATATCTCGGCGCCGACTCCATCCTCACCTGCGAGGCGGGAGGCCAGCCTCTCGCCGTGCGCGCGCCCGGCCGGGCGGACGAGGCCGCGGGCGCCCCCGTGCATCTCGTCTGGCGCAAGGAGCACGCCCACGTCTTCGACGCCCAGAGCGGGCGCCGTCGCGACGACATTCCCGCCGCGGGCACGGGCGGCTGAGCTCAGTCACCGATCGTTCACCGATGAGGAGACCGCGCATGATCGTGAGAGTCTTTCGAACCTTCCTCGCGGTGGTCCTGTTCGCCGGCCCGGCCGGCGGCGCACGGCCCGCCCACGCCCAGGCTCCCGTGGAGCTCTCCTTCTACTACCCGGTGGCGGTGGGCGGCGCGGTGACCAAGATCATCGATCATCTCGCCGCGGACTTCGAGAAGGAGAACCCCGGCATCAAGGTCAAGCCCATCTACGCGGGCACGTACCAGGAGACCATCGTCAAGGCGCTCACCGCCCTCAAGAGCGGCGAGCCGCCGCAGATGTCGGTGCTGCTCTCCACCGACATGTTCACCCTGATCGACGAGGACGCCATCGTGCCCTTCGACGATCTGGCCACGAGCGCGGAGGACAAGGCGTGGCTCAAGAGCTTCTTCCCCGCCTTCATGCTCAACAGCCAGATGGGGGGAAAGACGTGGGGCATTCCCTTCCAGCGCTCCACCATCGTCCTGTACTGGAACAAGGAGTCGTTCGTGGACGCGGGCCTCGATCCCAACCGGCCTCCCGCCACCTGGGCGGAGCAAGTCGAGTACGCGAAGAAGCTGACCAAGCGCGACGCCAGCGGCAAGGTGACGCACTGGGGGCTCAAGGTGCCCTCCTCGGGGTTCCCCTACTGGCTCTTCCAGGGCTTCACCACCCAGAACGACGTGCTCCTCATGAACCAGGCGGGAACCGAGACCTACTTCGACAAGCCCGCCGTCATCGAGGCGCTCCAGTACTGGGTCGACCTGAGCCAGAAGCACAAGGTCATGCCGCCCGGCATCATCGAGTGGGGGACCACGCCCAAGGACTTCTTCGAGCGTCAGACGGCCATGATGTGGACGACCACGGGCAACCTGACCAACGTGAAGAACAACACCAGCTTCGCGTTCGGGGTGGCCATGCTTCCCGCGGGCAAGCGGAGAGGCTCGCCCACGGGCGGTGGCAACTTCCACATCTTCAAGAAGAGCACGCCCGCCCAGCAGGCAGCCTCCCTCAAGTTCATCAAGTGGATCACCTCGCCGCGACGGGCCGCGGAGTGGGGCATCGACACGGGCTACGTGGCGGTGCGGCCGGACGCGTGGGAGACGGGCGAGATGAAGCGCTACGTGGCGGCCTTCCCTCCCGCCGCCGTGGCGCGCGATCAACTCCAGTACGCGGTGGCCGAACTCTCTACGCACGACAACCAGCGCGTGACCAAGGCCCTCAACGACGGCCTCCAGGCCGCGCTCACGGGGACCAAGTCGCCGGAGCAGGCGATGAAGGACGCCCAGCGCGAGGCCGAGCGTCTCCTCCGCCCCTACCGGAAGTGATCGGTCAGCGTTCCAGCTCTCCGCGCTACCGGCGGGGGTGGGCAGGTCCCCCCGAGAGCACGCTGACTCGCCATCCGCTGTGCGCACCCGGATCGGGCCACGAGACGATCGGAGACGGCTTCGACCATGCGCAGAAGATACGGCTCTCGGGAGGACCTGCCCACCCCCACCGGCTACGAGACATTGCGCGAGGAGCCTTTACTTCCCTCGCCAGCGGAGGAGGAGAGGGCGCCGTTCGAACCGAGGCGCTCGCCTCGCGCAAGGAGGCGAGGGCTGAAATAGTGAAGGGGCAGCGTCCGCGTTGCCGATCAGCTCACGCGGAACCGCGCCCGGTGGGGTGGGGGAGGTCTTCCCCAGAGCCGTATCTTCTGCGTGTTGTCGAAGCCGCCACGCGTGATTTCGTGGCCCGACACGAGAGCAAGAAAACGATAGCGAGTCAGCGTGCTCTGGGGAAGACCTCCCC
>JBKOVG010000206.1:0-4570 GCA_046723845.1 Candidatus Methylomirabilota bacterium
GTCTCGTGGGCTCGGAGATGTGTATAAGAGACAGGAGCTGAGGGGGCTCGAACCCCTGACCCCAAGACTGCCAGCCTTGTGCTCTCCCAACTGAGCTACAGCCCCACGAGAACTGCAGAATACTGCCCGGGGCCAAACTTGTCAAGGTTGGCCGATACTTGCGTCTCGCCTGCCTCGCTTGACGGCACACCTTCGCGCTGCTAGCGTGGCGCCCTCGGATCCGAATCTCCCTCGCCCCGCAGGCACCACCCTCGACGAGGAGGACAAGCCCATGAAAGCGAGAATCATGCTCCTGGCGGCGCTCTTCACCATCGCCACCACCGTCGCCGCCTTCGCCCAGAGCCTGCCCGTTGCCAAGCCGGAGCAGGTGGGGCTGTCCTCGGAGCGCCTGCAGCGGCTGATGGATGTGATCAAGGCGGACGTGGACAAGCGAGTCATTCCCGGCGCGGTGGTGCTGGTCGCCCGTCACGGCAAGGTCGCCCTCTTCGAGACGGTGGGCGTGCGCGATCCCGCGACCAAGGTGCCCATGACGAAGGACGCCATCTTCCGCATCTACTCCATGAGCAAGCCCATCACGTCGGTGGCGGCCATGGTGCTGTGGGAGGACGGCAAGTTCAATCTCGCCGAGCCGGTTTCCAAGTACATCCCCCAGATGGGCGGGCTCAAGGTGGGCGTGGAGAGGAAGGACGAGAGCGGCAAGCCCACCCTCGAGCTGATCGCGGCCACGCGCGATATGACCATCCAGGACCTGTTCCGCCACACCTCGGGGCTGACCTATGGCTTCTTCGGCCCGGGCCTGGTGAAGAAGATGTACGTCGAGGCCAAGGTCTGGAACGACTATCCATCCAACGCGGAGCTCGTGGATCGCCTCGCCAAGCTGCCGCTGGCCTATCAGCCGGGGACGACCTGGGACTACAGCCATTCCACCGACGTGCTGGGACGCCTCGTCGAGGTCATCTCGCGCCAGTCGCTCTATCAGTTCGAGAAGGAGCGGCTGCTCGATCCCATGGGTATGCACGACACGAGCTTCTACGTCACCGACAAGGCCAAGCAAGGGCGCATCGCCGAGCCCTTCCCCGACGACCGCAGTATCGGCGTCGACGCGGAGTTCAACGATCCGCGCGTGGCCCAGGCCGCGGAGTCGGGCGGGGGCGGCATGGTCGGTACGGCCTTGGACTACGCCCGTTTCTGCCAGATGCTGCTGAACGGCGGCACCCTCGACGGCAAGCGCATTCTCGGCCCCAAGACCGTGGCCTTCATGACGTCGGACCACCTGGGCACGGCGGTGGCGCCGGGTCCGCTGTATCTTCCGGGAGCAGGCTTCGGCTTCGGCCTGGGTTTCGCCGTGCGCAAGGATGCAGGCGTCTCGTCCTTCGCGGGCTCGGTCGGCGAGTACAATTGGGGCGGCGCCGGCGGCACGTACTTCTGGGTCGATCCCAAGGAGGACATGTTCGTCGTGTTCATGATGCAGTCGCCCAAGCAGCGCGTGCCCTATCGCTTTCTCCTGAAGGACATGATCTACGCGGCCATCACCAGGCCGGCGAAGTAGGTTTCGCGGGCGACAGGGCGAGCGCGATGACCTGGATCCACGTGACAAGCGAGGAGCGGGCGGAAGGGCTCCTCAAGGAGGCCTACGAGCGCATCAAGCGCGCGCTGGGCCGAGTCATTCCCTACTATCGCGCCTACAGCGTGAGCCCGCGCCTCCTTCACGCGCATCTCGATTTCTACGGCGCGGTGGGCGCGCCGGGGGCGCTCTCCAAGCTGCGCAAGGAGATGATCGCCACCGCGGTGAGCGCGGACAACGGCTGCCGACACTGCACTGAGCTCCACGGCGGCTTCCTCGGGAAGCTCACCGCCGATGAAGCGCTCGTACGCGCCCTCATGACGAAGCCGAACGCCGCCGCCCTCGAAGGCGCCGATCGCGCGCTCCTCGCCTACGCGCTGAAGCTCACGCGCACGCCTCGCGAGGTGTGCCAGACCGACGTAGAGGCCTTGCGGGCGGCGGGATTCTCGGAGGCGGAAATCTTCGAGGCGGCCTTCGTGACCGCCTACTTCAACTACACCAATCGCGTGGCGGAGGGCCTCGGCGTCGAGCCCGAGCGCTGAGCGAAAGTTGCGCGCTCCGCCGGCGCGCCGCTACACTGTCGTGCGGCCCACCCAGGCCGGGATGGCGGAACTGGCAGACGCGAAGGTCTCAAAAACCTTTGGGCGCAAGCCCGTGAGGGTTCGACCCCCTCTCCCGGCACCAAGTAGAGTGAATTGCAGGTGAATCGGGTGCCAGACGACCCCTAACTTCTCGGTTCTCAAGACGAAGTCCACCTCCCAACGGGGGAACGATGATGTCGGGCGCAATTCCGTTCCCTACCCGCTCGATCACCTCATGCAGGTCGCTCGGCGCGAACCACCCCTCCCCCTCGAACGTCCAGCCAGCTTGCCCGTCGGGAGTCACGCGAAGAGGCTTGCGGAGGCAACGACGGAGTAACTGACGCCCGACCTCGGGGTCGGCCTCCAGCAGATTGCGGCTGTCGGCGAGGATGCCGGTGACCTCAGCGAACCACGCCGAAAGGTCGAAAGCTTCGGCAGCCTTGTGCAGTCCATCAAGGTGCTCGATCTGAGCTTGGAGATCGCGCTTCCGGCTCTCATTGCTGCGGACGCGATCGGCATGTGGCGCCATCTCGCCCGTCCCGGTAGCGATGGCATCGACGAGACGAGCTGTCTCCGAGTCGAGCTTCCCAAGCTCGCGCTTCAGGTTGGCGAGTTCGCGCTTTGTCTCCTCCGGAGCCTTCGCCTTCTCTTCAAGCTCACGAGCCAACAAGATGCCAAGGGAAACGGGATTGAGAAGCGTGTCCTTGAGGAGTGCCACGATCGCTCCGCTCAAGGGCTCGTAGGGGATGCCCTTGGAGTTCGCGCAGATGTCTTTGCCACGATGGTGCGAGGTGGTGCACATCCACTAGGCCCATGCCTTCATGTCCTTCCCCGGCTGCTTCTTCTGGTTGCACCGCTTGCTGACGATGAGGTTGCCGCCGCAGACTCCACAGCGCAGGAACCCGCTGAGCAAGTATCGGCGCACGAGGCCAGCCTCGCGGCGACCCTGTAGCTGCCCGTTGGTCTTGCGACCGAAATAGGTATCCTTCGTCCGCTCGATCCGGTCATGGACCCGCCGCCAAAGGTCTTCGGAGACGATGCGGAGGTGTTCGGCGGGGATGCGAATCCACTGAGTTTCGGGGGCCGCGACTTTGACCTTCCGCTCACCACGGTCTTTCCGCTGCTTCTTGCCGTAAACGATGACGCCACGATAGAGCTCGCGCCGGAGCATTTCGCGAACGCCGGACATGGTCCAGCCACGACCGCTGGGCGAGGGAATGCGATTCGCGTTGAGACGCTTGGCGATGCCGAGGAGCCCCACCCCGGCAGCCGAGAGGGTGAAGATGCGGCGAACGACGTCGGCCTGCGTCGGGTCGATCTCGCGGACGACATGATCGCGCTTCTTGTTGCCCGAGCTCACGTCTACGTTGCGGTAACCGTAGACTACGCCGCCCGTGACGTGTCCCTTTTCTGCCATCGAGCGCATCGTCTCTCGCGTCCGGCGGCGAGCATTCCGACGTTCGGATCACACCGGAACGTTGTCGGTCGCCTCCGGACGGCGGCCTGCTCCTGGCGGGAGCTAGAGACTGGAGTGTCGAGAATCCAGTCAATTCGACGCCAGACCTGGCCGGAGCGCCATACAACCCTGCAATAGGATTGCCGGGCGGTCAGTGGCGTTTTTCTTGCTGTTCAGCTCGTATGGACCACAACGAGCTGCGCGCCAGGATTCGCCAGCTTATGGCCTCCGGAGTGCTGACTGTGGTTACCGTTTCCTGCGTCCGGAGTCCGACGCCCATCGTGTTCCCTCAGGTCACAATCGAGGACCCATCGTTTGCGCCGACCATGGAGGCATATACGTCGGCTCCCGTCCGATGGGCGAATCGCGTCCAGATTCTTCTCAACGGCGAGCAGATCTTCCCTGCCCAGGTTTCAGCCATTCGCTCAGCTCAGAAGACGTTCACCTATGCGCAGTACGTGTACGAGACTGGACCGCCGGCGCGGACTCTCCTCAAGGCTATGACCGAGCGCTGTCAGGCGGGGGTCCATGGTCACGTGCTCGTTGATGCGATCGGCTCACAGGCCATGCCTGCGGAGTCAAGAGAAGCGCTGGAGCAGGCCGGTTGCGAGTTCGCGCTCTTCAAGCCGGTGGATCTTCCGACAATCGGCGAGGTCAACAATCGGAATCATCGCCGCATTCTGGTCGTCGACGGTCGAATCGGGTTCACGGGAGGGTCCGGCGCGAGCTCAAAGTGGATGGGCAACGGGAGACGCGAAGGCCATTGGCGAGAGACGGACGTCCGGATAGAGGGCCACGCGGTGACCGATCTGCAGGCGGCATTCGCCGAGAACTGGCTCGTGTAAATTCTCGGTTAATTTGTGCCACCTTTTCTCTGCCGGCATGCGCCATGGGCTGGGGCACTGTCTCCGTGACGGCCAATCCCGATCACGGAGGGAAGGAGGGTGCTTACAGCCATGGCACGGAGCA
>JBKOVG010000188.1:0-30649 GCA_046723845.1 Candidatus Methylomirabilota bacterium
CGCCCCCTCCCCCCGACGCCACCCGGCCGGTCTTCCTCGCGACATCGACATCAGCACCGCCAGCCCAGCAGCCTGCATCCAGCACCACGTCTGCCACAAACAAAGATCTCCGCGGTCCGGTTGGCGTCGAGTGTGCCGAGCGCGATGCCCGTAACCAGACGCTCATTGGTCTCCCGCGCCACTTGCGAACTGGCGGACAGAATCCGCGAGCCAGCCCGCGCAGCCCGCGTCGCGCACAGCAAAGTGGATCGCTGAAGTCAGTACGTTTGACCGGCCGGGGTCTGGTGGTGGGGGTGGCGGTGTCGCGCGCGGCGGAGTGGGACCCCCTCGTCCTGTGCGCAGCCCGCAAGGGCTGCGATTCAGGCGAGTGGGTGACGCAGCTGAGCGCGATACCGCCGCCCCCGCCGCCAGACCCCGGCTGCCTCGCGCAAGGGGCTGGCCACCACCGCGTGCGAAGAGGGCTAGCCCTTGAGTGCGCCCGCGGTGAGACCGCGGATCAGGTAGCGCCGCACGGCGAGGGCGAACAGCACCACGGGGAGCATGATCATGGTGGCAGCGGCACCGATCTTCCCCCACTCCCAGCCCTCGTAGTTCATGAAGTTCACGATGGCCACCGGAGCCATGAGGGCGCGGCTTCGCGTGAGCACGAGGGCGTAGAAGAAATCGTTCCACGCGAAGACGAAGCAGAAGATGGCGGTGGTGGCGAGGCCGGGGCCGGACAGGGGCAGCGTGATGCGGTGAAAGGCCTGGAGCGGGCCCGCGCCGTCGATGGCCGCCGCCTCCTCCAGCGAGCGCGGGATGCCGTCGAAGAAGGTGCGCATCATCCACATCACCAGCGAGAGATTGAAGGTGAGGTAGATGATGAGCAGCCCCGACAAGGTGTCGATCAGCCCCAGCCAGCGGTAGGCAAGGAAGAACGGAATCGCAAAGGCGATGGGCGGCGCCATCCGCGTCGTGAGCACCCAGAGGGCGAGGCCCCGGCTCCGCCCGAAGCTCGCGCGCGACAGGGCGTAGGCCGCGGGCACTCCCAGGAGCATCCCGATGAGCGTGGTGGAGAGACTCACCACCAGGCTGTTCAGGAAGGAGCGGGCGAACTTGCCCTGGAAGACCGCCGCGTAGTTGTCGAAGGTCGGCACGAAGAAGATGGCCGGAGGCATCCGCATCGCTTCCACGTCGGTCTTCAGCGAGATCTGGGCGAGCCACAGCACCGGGAAGAGCGTCGCCAGGAGGAGCGCGGCGGAGACGCTGAAGCTCAGCGCGCGACCGCGTCGTCGCCTTGCTCGCTCACTCGACATCGACCTGGGTCCCCACCCACCGCACGATCACGTAGCTCAGGAGGAAGGTGCCCGCGAGCACCACCACGCTGATGGCCGCGGAGAATCCGAGGAGGCTGTAGGTGAAGCCCTGGAGGAAGGCGTAGTAGTTCGTGGCCTCCGTCACCGTGCCCGGCCCGCCGCCCGTCATGATGAAGATGAGCGGAAACGCCTTCACGCTCTCGATCAGCCGGAAGAGCACGGTGACCACGATGGCGGGGCGCAGGAGGGGCAGGACCACGTGGCGGAACACCTGCCAGGTGCCGGCGCCGTCGATCCGCGCCGCCTCGATGGGCTCCGCCGGCATCATCTGGAGGGCGGCGAGGAGCATGAGGAGGGTGAAGGGAAACCACTCCCAGACGTCCGCCACCACGATGGCCGGCAGGGCGAGGCGCGGCTCGGCCAGCCAAGCCGGCTGCGGCAGATGCGCCAGGCCCAGGATCCAGTTGAGCACGCTGATGTCCGGCGTGAAGAGCACCTTCCAGATGATGGCGACCACGATGGGCGGCAGCACCATGGGGATGATGAAGAGCGCGCGGATGGCCTCGAGCATCCGCGATCGGCGGTTCAGGAGGAGGGCCGCAGCCAGGCCGAGGAGGAGCTGCCCCAGCACGGTGAGGGCGGAGAGGCGGAGCTGGACGCCCAGCGAGTTGAGGAACCGCCCGTCGGCTGGGAGCTCGACGAAGTTGGCGAGGGGGTGATGGAAGTCCCACCACGTGGCGGGCTTGGCCAGATTGAGCGGGGTGAGGCTCGTGAGCAGGAGAAAGGCGAAGGGCGCCAGCGTCACGAGAGCGAGGACGATCAGGGCGGGAGACAGGAGGACCACGAAGACGCGCTCGCGCCGCCGCATGGTCCGCCCGCTCGCCCGCGCCTAGTGCGACTCCAACGAGTATTCCCGACACCTCGGGTGCCACCGCAGAGTGCCGGGCCAAATAGCGAGCCAGACGAGGCCCGAGGGAGGCCGCAGCCCGAGGCGTACGTGGCCGTTCGAGCCGAGAGGCCTTGCCACGAGGCGAGGGCCGAGTGGATCGTAAGTTGAGGGCTGCGGCCGACCGAGAACGTGGCAGTTCGAGCTGAGCCGCTCGGCGGCGAGGCGAGGGCTGAGTCGATCAGGCGAAGCTAGTTGGCCACGCACTAGGACTTCCGGATGGAGCGACCCGCCTTCGTGAGGATCCCCTCCACGTCGCGCTGGCAATCCCGCATGGCCTGCGCCGCCGGCTTCTGCCCCGTGGAGATCTCGGAGAGCGCGATGCTGACGCGATCGCCCACCGGGGGAAACTCCGGCACCGTGCGGTAGGCCATGTAGCCCGCGGCCGCCTGCTTGAGGACGGCTCCATGGAGCGCGCCGATGTCCGCGCCGCCCCAGCTGTACTTCTGGCGGTAGGCGGGGCTCGCCAGCACGCTCGCCCGCGTGACAGCCGGGTAGATCACCGTCTCCGAGATCTTCCCCATGACCTCCTTCGAGGTTGCCCACCTGATGAACTCCCAGGAGACGTCCTTCTGCTTGGCGCCGCCGGGGATCTGGAGCCCGTGCACCGCCGCCTGCGGGAAGCGACCGGCCGGGCCGCCCGGCGGCAGGGCGAAGCCCACGCGATCCTTCACCTTGCTCTTGGCCGGATCGGCGGCGAGGCCGACCCAGGCCAGCGCGTCGATGTAGACGGCGGTCCGGCCTTCCATCATGCCGCCCGATGACTGCGGCTCGGCGTAGCTCTGCACGCCGGGCACGCTGAACTCGCGGTACAGCCGCCCGAATACGTCCGCGGACTTGATCGACTCGGCGGAGGCGAGCATGGGCGTGAGGTCCTTCGGCGGATCGGCGAAGAACTTCCCGCCGTACGCGAAGAGATAGTTCGGCCAGATCCAGTGGAAACCGCCGAGGCCGCGGCCCATGTAAGCCTTCATCTCCGCGGTCTGGATCTTCGGCGCGTCAGCGAGGAGCTCGTCGAAGGTGTCCGGCGGCTTGAGCCCGGCCTTCTCGAACACGTCGCGCCGGTACACCATGAGCGTGCTCTCCGCCACGAAGGGCAACGCGAAGACGTCCTGGCCGCCCTTCATGGGCGCCATGGCGCCGGAGAGGAAGTCGGCGGCGTCCACGGCCGGGTCCCTCGCGATGAAGTCGTTGAGGCGGCTCGCCCAGCCCGCCCCGATCCACTTCCCGGAAAAGATGAAGCTCAGGACCATGACGTCGTAGGCGCCCGAGCCGGTGGAGAGCTCGAGGTCGGCGCGCTGGTTGTAGACGAGGAAGCCCGGCGTGTCCATCTCCACCTTGATACCCGTGAGCTCGGTGAACTGCGGCAGGACCTCCTTCAGGGCTCGCGGGTAGGGATGGTCAAACATGAAGACATTGAGCGTCCTCCCCGCGAAGGGCTTGCTGCGCGCCGGCTGCGCGGCGACTCTCGCGTTGCTGCGCGCGACGAGGGACAGCGCGGCCGCTCCTCCCACGAATGCCCGTCTGGTGATGCCTCGCCCCGGCCCTCTCGAGTACGACGCCATCGTGGCCTCCTTCGGCTGTGCGTTCGCACCGCATCTTCCTGGCACCCGCGCCGGGCGCTTCGTGCGCGATCCTAGCACAGCCGCTCCGGCGCCTTTCGGGGGCGCCCGTTCCGCATCGTGAACGGTCCGCCGCGGTTGACGGGCGAGCGCACGCCGGACTACCCTCGCAGCGTCCACCGACCCGATCCCTCGACATCCCACACGGAGGCCTCAGCCGTGCACGATCTCGTCATCGACAACGCCCGCATCATCGACGGCCTCGGCCATCCCGCCCGCGAAGGAGGCGTGGCGGTGGCCGGCGGTCGCCTCGCCGCCGTGGGCCGGGACCTGGGCGCCGCCCGGCAGCGGATCGACGCGCAGGGCCTGGTGCTCGCTCCCGGCATCGTGGACATCCACACGCACTACGACGCCCAGCTGACCTGGGACCCCTTCGCCACGCCGTCCACGGCCCTCGGCGTCACCACGGTGGTTATCGGCAATTGTGGCTTCACCATCGCCCCCTGCCGTCCGCAGCACCGCGACGTCGTCATGCGCAACCTGACTCACGTGGAGGGCATGTCGCTGGAAGCGATGCGCGCGGGTATCAGCTGGGACTTCGAGAGCTACCCCGAGTACCTCCACTCCCTCGAGCGGCGCGGCGTGGTGCCCAACGTCGCTTCGTTCGTGGGCCACTCGTCGGTGCGCACCTACGTCCTCGGCGAGGACGCGAGCAAGCGGCCGGCCACCGAGGCGGAGATCGCCGAGATGCGGCGGCTCGTGCTGGAGGCCGTCCACGCGGGCGCCGTCGGCTTCGCCACCTCGACCCTCGAGCAGCACAACGGCGAGGGCGGCATTCCCATGCCCTCGCGGCTCGCCGACGAGAAGGAGATGCTTGCCCTCACGGGCGCTCTCGGCGAGGCGGGGCGCGGCGTCTTCATGCTGACCAAGGGCATGACCTCGACCATTCCCTGGCTCGAGCAGATCGCGGCGGCCAACGGCCGGCCTGTCATGATCGCCGCCATGTTCGTGGATCCCGGCGATCCGCGCCGCGTGTTCAAGGAGCTGGGCGAGATCGAGGAGGCGCGCACGCGCGGCCGCGAGCTCTGGGCGCAGGTGGGCTGCTTCCCGCTCGGCATGGAGTACACGCTGCGCCATCCCTATCCGCTCGAGGCGCTCATGGCCTGGCGCCCCGCCCTGGAGGCGCCGAGCGAGGCGCGCTACCGGCAGCTCCTCGCCGACCCGTCGTTCCGCCGCGCGCTCATCCACGAGATGGGACAGCCTGGCGTGCCGAATCGCATCAGCAACGAGAACTGGGATCACCTCACGGTGATGGAGGTGAAGAAGCCGGCCCTGCGCCACCTCGAGGGCAGGATCATCGGGCAGATGGCGCGCGAGCAGAAGCGCGAGCCGTGGGACGTCTTCCTCGACCTCGGGCTCGAGGACGATCTCGACACGATGTTCGACTGCCGTCTCTTCAACACCGACGAGCGGAAGGTGTCCGAGCTCCTCCGGCACCCTTGCGCGGCGGTGGCGCTGTCGGATGCGGGCGCGCACCTCTCCTTCCTATGCGACGCGGGCTTCGGCCTCCACCTCTTCGGCCACTGGGTGCGTGAGCGCGGCGACCTGACGCTGCCGCAGGCGGTGCGCGCGGTGACGAGCACGGTGGCCGACGCGTATCGCATCCCCGACCGTGGCCGGATCGCCCCCGGGGCGTGGGCGGACCTGATGCTCTTCGATCCCGCCACGGTGGGCCGGGGGCAGAAGCGGCGCGTGAGCGACCTGCCCACGGGCGCCTCGCGGCTCGACACGCCCGCGGTGGGTCTTCACGGCGTCTGGGTCAACGGCGTGCGCACCGCGGACGCCTCCGGCGTGATCGCCGACTGCGGCCGGCCCGGCCGCGTGCTGAAGGAGTTCAGCGCCTAGCGCAGTAGACGAAGCCTCCGCACGATCCGTTTACAGCGCCGAGCGATTTTCTTCGCACCCGCCCGCGTCCGGTCCTTCCTTCTCGCGTGTGTAAATGGAACGTCCTGTGCCGCCGTCATAGCCGGCAACCAACCGCCCCCCGCGGGGTACAGGAGGACAATGTCATGCAACGAATCAGTCGGCTCATGGGAGGCGCGGCCATGGCGGTCGTGCTATGGGCACCGCTGGCGGGTGCTCAAACTGTCACGCAAAACCCGCCCGGCTCCACGCAGAGCACGGCCAGCACGCCGGGCACCCCGACGTCGGGCCCGGGCCCGACGTCGGGCCAGAGCACGTCCAGCGGCTCGCAGGATCAGTCGACCGGCACCTCGCAGAGCTCGTCCTCTCAGGATAGTGGCCAGAGCGACTCCGGCACCGGCAGCTCATCGACCTCGTCGAGCGGTCGATCCAGCGGTCAGGGACAGTTCGGTGAGCGGCGCTACATGCAGGGCGGGCAGAGTCAGACCAGCAGTTCGACGGGGAGCGCACAGGATTCGTCGATTTTCGGCCAGGGCCGACGCTTCACGCGGGATAGTGGTCAGACCCCGGGTGGCAGCACCTCGCAGGACACTCAAGGGCAGACGGGGGGACGGCGCTTTACGCAGGGACAGACCGGCAGCACGCAGGACAGCGAGCAGACGAGTGACCGGCGCTATACCCGAGGCGGCAGCGCGGGTCAAACGGGCAGCTCCGAGGGCACCGCCGGTCAAAGGGCGGGACGCCACTATACGGGCGGCGGCTCGCAGGACCAGAGCGGCGGACGGCAGTACGGCCGTGACGGCGAGCGGCACTACACCCAGGGCGGCGGCTTATCGCAGGGTGGAACGGGCAGCCTCCGTCAGGATTTCCGCAACGTGCGCCAGGACAACCAGGACATCAGGCAGGACCGGCGTGATGTCGCGCACGACGTCAGAGACATCCGGCAGGACCAGCGCGACCTCGCTCGGGACAATCGGGAGATCCAGGGCGATCGCCACGAGATCGCGCACGATCAGCGTGAGATCCGTGGCGACCATCGTGAGATCGCCGGCGACCTCCGGGAGCTGGCCAACGACCGGGCAGATCTCCGCCAGGCCCAGAGAGCCGGCGACTATCGGGCCGCCGCCCGCGAGCGGGCGGAGATCCGGGGCGACCGGCAGGAGCTCTATCGCGACCGGCAGGAGCTCTATCGTGACCAGCGCGAGCTGCGCAACGACCGCCAAGACCTGCGGCAGGACATGCAGGAGCGCAGCCAGGACCGCCGCGACCTCGTCCAGGACCACCGCGACCTCGTTAACGATCGGCACGACCTGCGTCAGGACTACCGCAACCGCTACTCGGACCGGACCGCCCTGCGCGAGGACTATCCGAACCGCTTCCAGAGCCAGACGCGTACGGCGAGCGCTGGGCAGCCGGGCGGCTACGGCCAGCCCGGTGGCTACGGTCAGCGGTCCAGCTACGGCCAGACCTCGAGCAGCTACGGTCAGCGGCCCAGCTTCGGCCAGGCCCCGAGCAGCTATGGCCAGCGCCCGAGCTTCAGCCAGGCGTCGAGCTACGGCCAGCGGCCCACCTCCTTCGCAAGCGCCCAGAGCCGATTTGGCGGACGGGGCGCCTTCCAGTACGGGGGCCGCGGCAGACGGTAAGCACGAGCTCTCACGGCCGGGTGGAGCGGTCGACATGGCTCTGCCCGGCCCTCATCTCCAGCTCATCTCGCTCTGAGTCGTATCTCATTTCACCTCAATCACCTGGATCACCCGGCGGGTCATCACTGTAAACGCGAGAGGCAAGACCTGCGTCGTATGTGCAGAAGGCAGGTCAGGGTCGCAGCGCCTGCGACCCGCGTGGCCCGAACGCAGCAGACCCGAGGGTGGAGGGAGGAGACGCTGATGCTCAAGAAAATGATCGTCGGTGGCGTGATCGGAATCGCCGCGCTGGCGAGTACGGCGGGCACGAGCCACGCCGGTGTGAGTGTGGACCTGGGCATTCACCTGGGCGCCCCGGCCCCGTTCGAGCCCATTCCCGCGAGCCCGGTGACGTACGCGCCGTCGGTGAACGCCAACCTCTTCGCGTACGACGGCCAGTTCTACGTCTTCATGGGCACCGGGTGGTACGTGGGCGTGACCCAGAACGGCCCCTGGTCCGAGCTGCCGCCCGAGTACATCCCGCGCCCGATCCTCGCGGTGCCCATCCGCTACTACCACGTGCCGCCTCGTGAGTGGGCCTACTGGCGGCGCGAGGCGCCTCCGCGGTGGGCGCCTGCGTGGGGCCGCCGGTGGGAGGAGCGTCGGTGGGCGGACCGTCGCCATGGCCCGCCGCCGCCCGAGCGCCACGCGTACTATCATGACGACCATCGCGGCGACCATCACGTCGCCTACCGCGATGATCACCGGGACGACCGGCGCTGGGACCGGGACCGCTATCCCTACGATCGCCGCTGAGTCTCAGCACCTCGACCGACGAGGCACCACACGGCCGCACGCGCAGTCAGCGTGCGGCCGGAGTGCGTCGGGCGCTTCTCAGTGGCGGAGCTCGGTGACGCTCTTGACCGGGGTGCCGTCGCGTCGAGCAATGGCGCGGCGAGCGGGCCCGGTCTGATCGCCGAAGGTGGGCTGCCACGAGGTGTGCTTGCCCGCGCCGCCCACCACGATGACCGAGAGATCGTCTGGCGATCGGAGGATGGGCAGCATGGTGTCCGGTGAGTCCACCGCCCCGTGCTTCTCCACGTGGAACTTCCGGTATTCCTCGCCCAGTCGCCCGAGCGGGAACCGGGCGTGCTCGAACACGAACTCCTTCACCTGCTGCTTGCTGTAGCCGTCGCGGGCGACGGTGGCGGCGTGCTCGGGGCCGAACGAGAGCAACGGACGGCCGAAGGACAGGAGGTTGTTGCTGCCCGCCTGGCCCATGGCCCCTGCCACGATCTTGAGCACGCCCAGTCCCGTGTAGCTGTAGTGGTCCTGGATATTGTGCGGCCCCTCGCAACCGATCACCGTCACCGTGCTCACGTCGAGCGGGAACCCGTGCTCGACATGGAGCGGCTCCCACGGGCTCTCCACCTCGTTCTCCGCCACGCAGTACGCGATCTTCGACGGATTGCCCTGGGTCGACCGATCGCCCGTGCCGGGCAGCCCGCCGCCCACGTTCATGAGGAGCAGCCGCACCGCGCGCCCGATGGTCATGTTGGCGCGAAACCCCTGGCCGAAGGCGTTGTAGCCCGCGTTGATGGCGAGCTCGCGCGCGATGGGGCCGTTGACGATCATGATGGGCGCCACGGGGTGCGTGGTCGCCTGGATGGAGTCGAGGTTGAACGCGGGATCCGCGAGCGCCTCGATGGCCGTGATGATCACGGGCAGGTACTCGGGCTTGCAGCCCGCCATGACCGCGTTGATGGCGATGCGTTCTACGGTGGCCTCGCCCTGCCGCGGGGGCAGGACGGCGACCACGTCGAGCGGATCGCGATCGGTCCAGCGCAGGAACTCCTTCACCTCCCGGTCCGTGGGAGGCACGATGGGCAGGCCGTCCGTCCAGCCGCGCTCCTGATAGAGATTGTTGACGGCTCCGTAGGAGGCGTCCAGCCGGAACGTCTTGGCGGCGGGCCCGGGCGCCGTCACTTCGTCACCGCGCGCACGACGAGGTCGATGGCGAGGTCGGCCTTCTTCACCACCTCCTCCTCACGGATGCCGCCCAGCGGATGCGGGATGAGGGCGAGGGGCAGGTCGGCCAGCCCGCGGTTCTTCGCCTCCAGCCTGGCCAGCTGCTCGAACTCGAAGGTGCCCATCACCACGGTCGGGATGCCCTGCTGCTCCAGCACGATGGCGCCGTGGATACTCCACGACGTGCACGACCCTCAGTCCGCGCTCCCGACGAGGACGAAGTCGCACTTGGTCAGGTCGGCCATGATCGAGGGCGACGGCGGCCCCGCGATCCCCTTCTCGCGTTTCACGACGTCGCAGACGCCGTGCAGCTCCTTCAGGCGCGCGACCACCGCCAGCATCAGCGTGCCGGCGTTGGCCTTGCTGTTGTCGAGGATGCCCGCGCGCGTGCCCTTGAGGCCCCCCAGGCGCGGAGCCAGCCCCGTGGTAAGGATGCGGGGCTCGGCGGTGGGGTCGTACAGCAGCTCTCCGGTGTCACTCATGATCGTCTCCTCCGGCTGATCTGAGGCCAGCGTCGTGGTGAGAGGGAGGATACACCACAGGGGGCGGCGGTGCCGTGGTTCGGAGCCCGGATGCGCGCGCCGGGCTGTGCTACCGTGAGGGCGCTCGTGTCGCCGCAGGATCGCCCGCCCGCTCGCCAAGGAGCCGCTAGATGACGTCACGCTTTCGAGTGCTGCCGGTGGCCGCGATCGCGATCGCCGGGCTGCTCGCCGCTTCTTGTAGCGGCCTCAAGGTCGTCGTCGATCGCGACGACGCCATCCCCATCCCGCCGGGATCGACCTGGGCCTGGGGGCCGGAGCCGACCGAGAAGCGGCCCGACGAGCTCGACCCGCGCGTGAACAACAGCATCATTCACGGACGCGTGAAACGCGCGGTGGACATCGTGCTGGCGCAGAAGGGCTTCCGCCAGACGGATGCCGCCACCGCCGACTTCCTGGTCGTCTACCGGGTCGGCGTGAGGGACTCGCGGCAGATCGTAACCCAGGCCGTCCCCGTAGGACCCTACCACTGGGGCGGATACGGTTGGGGATGGGGCTACTACGGCCCACCGCCGATCGTGACCTCGCAGGAAGTGACGTACACCGAGGGTGCCCTGATGATCGACATCACCCAGCGATCGACGGGCAAGCTCGTCTTCCGGGCCACCGGCCTCGACCAGAACGTCACGGGCGCCGACGGCACGGAGGCCCAGATCGAGCAGTCCGTGACCAAGATGCTCAAGACCCTGCCCTAAGCCGCGTCATCCCGTGAGACGGAGAGACCATGCCCGAGAGCTCCCCACGCTTCACGCTCCTCACCGCGGCGCGACTTCTCGACGGGAGCGGTGCGCCGCCCGTGGCCCAGGCCGCCCTGCTCGTGGAGAACGGCCGCGTGGTGAAGATGGGCCGCGCGGCCGAGGTGCGCGCGCCCGACGGCGCCGCCGTCGATCGCCGCGACTACGGCGAGGCGACCATCCTGCCCGGCCTGGTCGACGCCCACACCCACCTGGTCGCCCCGGGCGACGGCACGCTCGGCGACGACGTGGCCAAGGAGGACGACGACATCCTCCTCCTCCAGGCGGCCAAGAATGCACGCACGCTGCTCCATTCCGGGGTGACCACGCTCCGGGAGAACGGCGCCAAGGGCAAGGTCGCGTTCTCCCTGCGCGAGGGCGTTCGGCGCCGCCTCGCGCCCGGGCCGCGCATGGTCATCTGCGGACGGCCCATCGCCATGACGGGCGGGCACATGGGCTATTTCGGCTCCGAAGCGGACGGCGAGTCCGCGGTGCGGGCGGAAGTGCGCAAGCTCCTCAAGGAAGGCGCGGACTACATCAAGATCGTGGCCAGCGGCGGATCCACGCGCACCTCCGATCCCAATCGCGCCTCGTACACCGTGCCCGAGCTCGCCGCCATGACCGACGAGGCGCGCCGCCACGGCAAGCTCACCGCCGCCCACTGCACGTCGGCCCAGTCCGTCCAGAACTGTCTCGACGCCGGGGTGGACATGATCATCCACTGCATCTTCACGGAGCCGGACGGCACCTATCGCTTCCGCGGCGATCTCGTGGAGCGCCTCGTGGCCGCCAAGGCCTGGGTGAATCCCACCCTCTACGTGATGAAGGCCGGCATCGAGCGCCAGCGCGAGGCGAGAGCGCGCGAGGGCCGGCTCACCGCAGAGCTCGAGGCGCAGTTCGAGGCCTCGCGGCGCGCGCTCGACGTGCGCGTCGACGCCGTGCGGCAGATGAGCGAGGCGGGCGTCCGCATGACCGCGGGCTCCGACTCGCCATGGGGCTGGTACGCCCCTGGCGAGTTCGTCCATGAGATCCACATGCTCGCGCAGGCCGGGCTGTCTTACCCGGACGCCATCGTGGCCGGCACCGCGGGAGCGGCGCACTCCATCGGCGTGGGCGACGTCGCGGGCCGCCTCCTTCCCGGCCGTGTCGCCGACGCCCTCGTGGTGCGCGGAGATCCCACGCGCGACATCACCGATCTCTGGAACGTCCTGGACGTGTATCAGGCCGGCGCGCGCATCGAGCGCGGAGTGGTGTGACCCGGTCCTCGACCATCCGGCCGGCTGACGCGGCTGATGCCTCTGCCATCGCGGAGCTGATCCGCCTCGCCTTCGCGACGCAGTCGCGCCAGACCAACCCGCCACCGAGCGCCTTGAAGGAGACGGCGGCCAGCATCCTCGAGCATCTCGAGGACGGGGGCGGTGCCGTGATCGATGACGGTGGAGCCCTCGTGGGCGCCGTGCTCTGGAACGAAGAGAAGGGCGGCCTCTACATCGGCAGGCTCTCGGTGCACCCTGACCATCGCCGGCACGGCATCGCGAGCGCGCTCATGCACGAGGCCGAGGGCGAGGCTCGCCGCCAGGGCCTCTCGCGCCTCTGGCTGGGCGTGCGGCTCGTCCTCGACGATAACCGCCGCTTCTTCGCCACCCACGGCTTCACGGAGACCACGCTCCACCACCACGAAGGCTTCAGCGAGCCCACATGGGTGACGATGGAGCGCCACCTCACCTAACGACGAAAGAACCCTCGCCCTCGGAGGGGGAGAGGGCAGGGTGAGGGGATGTTGTCTTGCATCAATGACGGCGTTGACACCGGCGCCAGCCATGGCCTAATTAGGCGCGATAAATCATGCCCGCTTCCCGTCGTGGTTTCGTGCTGCTCACGCTCTTGACGCTGTTCGTCGCATGCGGCGGCTACCTGTTCTTCTGGCCGGTCAGCATCGAGCCCGAGAGCTGGACGCCGCCCGCGCGACGCCCGTGGAAGAGCAACGACGCGCTCATCGGTGCCACCGTACTGCAGAAGGCCCTGCCCGGGCCCGAGGCGGTCGCCATCGACGCCGAGGGTCGCCTGGTCACCGGCCTGGTCGATGGCCGCATCGTACGCTTCGCCGCCGACGGTTCGGGCACTCCCGAGGTGCTCGCCAAGACCGGCGGTCGGCCGCTCGGGCTCAAGTTCGACAAGGGCGGCAACCTGATCGTCGCCGATGCGTACAAGGGACTGATCTCGATCGCGGGCGGCAAGATCACCATCCTGGCCACCGAAGCGGGCGGCAAGCCGCTGCGTCTGGCCAACGATCTCGCCATCGCGCAGGACGGTACGATCTACTTCAGCGACGCCTCGACACGCTGGCCGCTCGACAAGTTCATCCTGGACATCCTCGAGCACCGGCCGAGCGGTCGCTTGCTCGCCTACCACCCCGTCACCAACAAGACCGAGGTCGTCCTCGACGGGCTCTACATCGCCAACGGCGTGGCCCTCGGCCCCGACGACGCCTACGTGCTGGTCGCCGAGACCGGTAGTTACCGCGTGCGTCGCTACTGGCTGCGCGGCGAGCTGGCTGGCAAGAGCGACGTGTTCATGGACAACCTGCCCGGCTTCCCCGACAACATCACCTGGTCGTCGACGCGGCGGGCCTTCTGGCTGGCAATGCGCCTCGCCGATGCGGTGGGGGGGTGTCCTGGGAGGAGCGGCGCTCGCTCCCTCCTGACTCGACTGTCCGAGGCGACGCACCCGCTCGCTGCAGCCCGTCCGAGCACCGTCTGCGCCTCGCCGATGCGGTGGGGAGGTGTCGGGGGAGGAGCGATGCTCGCTCCCCCGACGGGGGACGCCAGAGTAGACGCCGCGCTTGCCGCAAGCCCTCCCAGCACCGTCTGCGCCTCGCCAATGCGGTGGGGGGGGGTCGGGGGAGGAGCGGCGCTCGCTCCCCGACGGGGGACGCCAGAGTAGACGCCGCGCTTGCCGCAAGCCCCCCCAAGCGCCGTCTGCGCCTCGCCAATGCGGTGGGGGGGGTCGGGGGAGGAGCGGCGCTCGCTCCCCCCTGACTTAATAGAGATGGCAAGAGGCGAGATGCCCGGGGCCCACCTCGCGCGGCGCCGGACGCTCGAGGCGGCAGCGGTCGAAGGCCATGGGGCAGCGCGGATGGAAGCGACAGCCCTCGGGCACGTCGAGCGGGCTGGCCACCTCGCCCTTGGGCACGATGCGGTCGCGACGCAGAGCAGGATCGGCCACGGGCACCGCGGAGAGCAGCACCTGCGTGTAGGGATGCTTGGCCTCGCGGTGGAGCGCCTCCCGCGAGCCGATCTCGACGATCTCGCCGAGGTACATCACGGCCACGCGATTCGACATGTGCAGGACCACATGGAGATCGTGCGAGATGAAGAGATAGCTGAGCCCGAAGCGGCGACGCAGATCCATGAGGAGATTCAGCACCTGCGCCTGGATCGACACGTCGAGGGCGGACACCGGCTCGTCGGCCACGATCAGGCTCGGCCTGAGGGCGAGCGCCGCGGCGATGCCGATGCGCTGCCGCTGGCCGCCGGATAGCTCATGGGGATATCGCTCGGCGAAGCTCGGATCGAGACCGACCACCTCCAGCAGCTCGGCGACCAGGCGCCGTCGCCCCGCTGCGTCGTCCTTGCCGTAGATCTCGAGCGGCTCCGCGATGATGCTGCCCACGCGCATCCGCGGGTTGAGCGAGCCGAAGGGATCCTGGAAGACGATCTGCATGCGCTGGCGCGCTTCCCACAGCTCGTGGGGAGTGAGCGCCACGAGATCCCTTCCCTCGAAGCGGACGTGCCCGGCGCTGGGCTCGATGAGGCGAAGGATCAAGCGCCCCGTAGTCGACTTGCCGCAGCCCGACTCGCCCACGAGCCCCAGCGTCTCCCCCGGCTCGAGGGTGAAGCTCACGCCGTCCACGGCCCGGATGACCCGGCGGCGCCGGGCGAACCACGCTCCACCCACGTCGAACTGCTTGGCGAGGCCGCTGACCTCGAGGAGATGGGCCATCAGCTCACCAACGGACAGGCCACGAAGTGGCCGGGCTCCCGCTCCTCGAGGGCGGGGACGGCGCGCCGGCAGTCCGCCACTGCGTAGGCGCAGCGCGCGGCGAAGCGGCAGCCTGCATCCGGCCGGCGCAAATCGGGCGGCACGCCTTCGATCGAGGTGAGGGGCTGGCCGAAGCGGCTCGGATGCGGCAGGCACTGGAGCAATCCGCGAGTGTAGGGATGGAGCGGACGCGCGAAGAGCCGGCCCACCGGCGCCATCTCCACGATGCGTCCCGCGTAGATCACGGCCACGCGATGGCAGAGCTCGGCGACCACGCCCAGATCGTGCGTGATGAGCAGCACGGCCATGCCGCGCTCGGCCTGGAGCCGCCGGAGCAGGTCGAGGATCTGCGCCTGGATGGTGACGTCGAGCGCGGTGGTGGGCTCGTCGGCGATGAGGAGCGCGGGGCCGGCGGCCAGCGCCATGGCGATCATGGCGCGCTGGCGGAGGCCGCCCGAGAGCTGGTGTGGGAAGTCGCGGGCCCGCTCGAGCGCGGAGGGGATCTGCACTAGTTCGAGCATCTCGACGGTGCGCGTCCAGGCCTGCCGCCGGCTCGCTCCCGCATGGGCGAGCACAGCGGCGGCGACCTGGTCGCCGATGGAGAAGACCGGGTTGAGCGAGGTCATGGGCTCCTGGAACACCATGGCGATGCGCGCGCCGCGCACCTGGCGCATGGCCTCGGTGTCCTTGGCAAGGAGGTCCTCGCCCTCGAGGAGGACGCGGCCGCCCACCACGCGTCCGGGCGGCGGCACCAGCCGCATGATGGACAGCGAGGTGATGCTCTTGCCGCACCCGCTCTCGCCGACGAGACCGAGCACCTCGCCGCGGTCGATGGTGAAGCTGACGCCGTCCACGGCGCGCAGCACGCCCTGGCTCGTCGGGAACTCCGTCTCCAGGCCTTCTACCGACAGGAGAGGCACGCTAGAACTTGAGGCGCGGATCGAGGGTGTCGCGGAGCCAGTCGCCGAGGAGGTTCACGGCGAGCACGGTGAGCATGATCGCCAGGCCCGGAAAGGTGGCGAGCCACCACGCGGTGGCGACGTAGTTGCGGCCGTCGGAGAGCATCCAGCCCCAGGTCGGCGTGGGCGGCTGGACCCCCAAGCCCAGGAAGGACAGCGCCGACTCGTAGATGATCATGAAGGCCAGCTCCAGCGTGGCCACCACGATGATGGGTGTCAGCGCGTTCGGGAGCACGTGGCGGAGGAGGAGGCGCAGCGAGCGGCTGCCCCGCGCGCGGGCCCCGCTCACGAACTCGCGCTCCCGGAGGGAGAGCACGTCGGCCCGCACGATGCGCGCGAACTGCACCCAGCGCGTCACCGCCATGACCAGGATCACGTTCAAGAGACTCGGGCCGAGGGCGAAGACCACGCCCATGGCGAGGAGGATGTACGGGATGGCGAGGAACACGTCGACCACGCGCATGATGAAGGCATCCGTACGTCCGCCGTGGAAGCCGGCGAGGAGGCCCAGGGTGACGCCGATCAGGCACGAGAGCGACACCGCGGAGAGCCCGACGCCGAGAGAGATGCGTCCGCCGTAGAGGATGCGGCTCAGGATGTCGCGCCCGAGATGATCCGTGCCCAGGGGATGCTCGCGCAGCCCCCGCGCTTCCCACATGGGGGGCCGGAGCCGCTTCATCAGCATCTGCCGCGCGGGATCCCACGGCGCGATCTGCGGCGCGAGCACGGCCGCCCCGCCCATACAGAGGAGGACGGTCAGCCCGAAGACCGCGCGGAAGCTCAGCCGGCGGCGGAGCGGCGCGGCCGACGGGCGCACGTCCGCCGCGACGGCAAGGCCCGCCGCCTCATTCACCGGCGGCTCCGCACGAGGACGATGCGCGGGTCGAGATAGGTGTAGAGCAGATCCATGGCGAGGTTGATCACCACGAAGATGGTGGCCAGCATGGCCACGATGGCCTGCACGAGCGGGTAGTCGCGGCTGAAGATGGCGTCCACGGCGAGCCGGCCCACGCCCGGCCACGCGAAGATGGTCTCCGTGATCACCGCGCCGCCCAGGAGCACGCCGAACTCGAGCCCCACGATGGTGACGAGGGGAATGGCCGCGTTCTTCAGGGCGTACTTGTAGGTGACGAGGAAGGCCTGCACGCCGACGGCGCGCGCGGTGCGCACGTAGTCCTGGGCGAGCACCTCGAGCATGCCCGAGCGCGCCATGCGCGCGATGCGGGCCATCGAGAACGCGCCGAGAGCCACCGCGGGCAGGACCAGCGAGGCGAGCCCATCGCGCCCCGCCGCGGGCAGCCAGTGGAGCTTCACCGCGAACACGAGGATCAGGAGGAGACCGAGCCAGTACACGGGCATGGCCTGGCCGAGGAGCACGCCGATCGAGCAGACCGCATCGATGAAGGAGTTGCGGCGCAGGGCGGCCACGATGCCCGCGGGCACCGCCACCACCAGCGCGAGGCCGAGTCCAGCCGCCGTGAGCTCGAGGGTGGCGGGCAGGGTCTGGAAGATCAGCGTGGAGGCGGGGACCTGGTGCTTGAACGACACGCCGAAGTCGCCGCGCACGGCGCGTGCGAGGAAGCGGAGGTACTGCACCCACAGGGGATCGTCGAGGCCGAGGAGGGCGCGGAGCTGGCGCACGTCTTCCTCGCGGGCCTCGAGGGGCAAGAGCAGGCGCGTGGGATCGCCCGTGAGGTGGAGCAGGCCGAAGACGATGACGGACACGCCGAGGAGCACGAGCACGCTCTGGAGGAGACGGCGGGCGACGTAGGAGAGCATTACCGCCCCGGGCGCCCCTCACCCCGGCCCTCCCCCCTGAGGGGAGAGGGAGTGGTGCAACCCTCTCCCCCGCGAGGGGGAGAGGGCAGGGTGAGGGGGCGCATCGAAAGAACTAGAAGCTGATCTCCGTGAGCCGGATCGACTCGTCGCCGCGCGGCGTCCACTTGAGCCGATTGTTCACGCCGTAAATGTCCATCTGCTGGTACATGAAGAGCCAGGGCGCGTCCTCGCGGATCATCTTGAGGAGCTGGCTGTAGAGTTGCTTGCGCTTCTCCGGGTTCATCTCCGCGCGTGCCTGCTCCATCAGCTTGTCCACCTCGGGGTTCGAGTACTGCGAGACGGGCTCCCCCGTGTGGAGGTTGGGCGTGACCCAGTGATCGGGCTCGAGGCTCGGCAGGCACCAGCCGTTCATGAAAATGTCCTCGGTCTTGTGATCGAGGACGGAGCGGACGTAGCTCCCCCATTCGCCGATGATCTTCACGTTGGTCTTGATCCCGTTCTCCGTGAGCTGGCCCGCCACCGCCTGCGCGATGTCCTTGTCCATCGCCCAGCGGCCGTTGGGCGCCTGCAGGGTGAGCTGGATGTTCGTCTGCCCCGCCGCGGCGAGGAGCTCCTTGGCCTTCTTGGGGTTGTACTCGTAGAAGGGAATCGACGGATCGTAGCCCCACACGTTCGGCGGCATGGAGGAATTGATTCGCTTGCCGTTGCCGAGGAGCACGTTGTCGATGATGCCCTGCACGTCCACCGCGTAGTTGATGGCCTGGCGCACGCGCTTGTCGGCGATGGGGCCGCCCTTGATCTGGGCGAGACCGAAGTAGATGATCCGGCAGCTCGGGATCTTCTCCACGCGCACCGTCTTGGTCTGAGCGAGCTGCGGGAGCTGATCGGGCGGCACGTTGACGATGAGATCGGCCTGTCCGGTCTGCAGCGCGGCGATGCGCGCGCCCAGCTCGGGGATGGGCCTCCATGTGGCGCGGCGCACCGCGGGCTTGCCCGCCCAGTGCGCGTCGTTGGCCTCGACCACGATCTTGTCGTTCTTCACCCACTCCACGAACTTGAAGGGGCCCGTGCCCACCGGCTTGAGGTTGGCCTGGGCGTCGCCCACCTGCGCCACGTACTTCGGCGCGAGCTGGTACATGAGGGTCATGCGCGCGGGCATGGCGGGATCGGGCACCTTGGTGTGGAAGCGCATGGTGAAGGGATCGACGATCTCCACCGCCTCGATGGTGGCGAACCAGCCCTTCTGGGGCGACTTGAAGTCCGCGCGGTTGATGCGCTCGAAGGAGAACTTGACGGCATTGGCGTCGAAGGGCTCGCCGTTGTGGAACTTGACGTTCTGCCGGAGCTTCACCTCCCACACCCGATCGCTCACCAGCTTGTAGGAGGTCGCGAGGTTGGGCACGAGCTGGAGCTGCTTGTCGCGGGTGAGGAGTGTATCGTAGATCGACGTGTTGATGATGAGGGTGACGATGTTGTTGGTCATCTGCACGTCGAGGAACTCGGCGTCGATGCCCTGGGCGATGGTGACGTCCCGCTCGCCCGCCGCCCACGCGGGCGACGTGAGCCCCGCTCCCGTCAGGGACAGGAGAACCGCTACAAGTATCACGACGGACCGCATGGTGTTCCGCATCGGGCCCCTCCTTGCGCTGGATGGACGGCGTCGTCCGCGGCGGCGTTGACCGGACAGGATAGCGCCAGGATGGTATGTCCCCGCCCAGGGGGTGTCAAGGATCCGCGCGCCACGGCATCCTTGACACTGCCCGTGCCCATGACCTACATGGGTAGCACCTCACGACGTGGACCGGCCGCGCACCGTGGGTGGACACGGGTTTCATCGACGAACTTCGTGCCGACCCGGGCGCCGTCCAGGGCTGGCCCAGCGAGGGTCTCGAGCTGATCGCGGTTCTCGTCCTCTACGCCGTCACGATGTTCGCGGGTGCCACCCTCCTCTTCGTGGTGCAGCCCATGGTGGGCAAGATGATCCTGCCGCTCCTCGGCGGCACGCCCGCGGTGTGGAGCACCTGCATGGTCTTCTTCCAGGCCGCCCTCCTCGGAGGCTACGCCTACGCCCACGCGAGCTCGTCGCGCCTCAGCCTCCCGCGCCAGATGCTCCTCCACCTGGGCCTCATGCTCCTGCCCCTGGCCGTCTTGCCCCTGGCCGTGAATCCCACCCTCCTGCGAGGCGGAGTGGCCAACCCGATCCTCGACGTGCTCGTCCTCCTCTCCCTCTCCGTCGGCCTGCCCTTCCTCGTGGTCAGCGCCACCGCGCCGCTGCTCCAGAAGTGGTTCAGCCAGACGGGTCATGCCGCCGCGGGCGATCCCTACTTCCTCTACGCGGCGAGCAACCTCGGCAGCATGCTCGCCCTCCTCGGCTACCCGACCCTGATCGAACCGAGGCTGCACCTGCGCGGCGAGGGCTGGCTGACCCAGACTCTCCTCTGGAGCGCGGGCTACCTCGTCCTCCTCGTCCTGATCGCGCTCTGCGCCTTCGATCTCTGGCGTCGCGGCCCCGTCGCTCCGCGCGCAGAGCCGGCGAGTCCCGAGGAGCCGCCCGAGCCGCCCCCGAGCGGCGCGCAGTATGTCCGCTGGATCGTGCTGGCTTTCGTGCCCTCGAGCCTCATGATCGGCGCCACCACCTACATCACCACCGACATCGCCGCGGTGCCGCTCCTCTGGGTGATGCCGCTCGCCATCTATCTCCTGAGCTTCATCCTCGCCTTCGGGCGATGGCCCGCCGTGCTGCATCGGCTCGTAGTCGCGCTCACCGTGCCCGCCGTGCTCGTGGTCATGTTCCTCATCATCTCGGGGTTCAAGCAGCGCATCTGGGTCACCGTGCTGTGGCACTTCGTGCTCCTCTTCCTGGTCGCCCTCGCCTGCCACGGCGAGCTCGCCCTCACGCGCCCGTCGTCCCGGCACCTGACCCACTTCTACCTGCTGCTCTCCGTGGGTGGGGTGATCGGCGGGTTCTTCAACGGCCTCCTCGCCCCCGTAGTCTTCCACTCGCTCGTGGAATATCCGCTCGTGATGGCGCTGGCCTGCCTCCTCGTGGGGGGCCGGCGGCCCTCACGGACGTGGGCGCCGCGCGAGGTGGCGCTCGATCTCGCGATCGCGGTGGCCGTCGGGGTCGCCGCCCTCATCCTCTACTCCGACCTGGTCACGGTTCGCATCGATACGGCCTTCTTCACGCGGCTCCTGCGGGTGTCGTCGGATACGGTGGCGGCGTGGGTCACCCCCGCGGAGCTGACCGTCAACAAGGTGCTCGGCTACGGCGTCCCCCTCATCGCCCTTCTCCTCCTGCGTCGGCGCCGCCTCGCTCTCGCGCTCGGCCTGGCGGCGGTGCTCCTCGTGGGCGACTTCGTGGACGCGCGCAACGAGAACCAGATCCTGAAGACGCGGAGCTTCTTCGGCGTGCTCCAGGTGACGCGCGACACCACCCTCGCCGGCTACACCGAGCTGCGCCACGGCACCACGCTGCACGGGCGCCAGGCCCTCGACCAGAAGCTCCGCCCGGAGCCGCTCGCCTACTATCACCGCGGCAGTCCCATCGCCCTCGTCATGAACGAGCTGAACCGGCGCAGCACCATGGTCAACGTGGCGGTGATCGGCCTCGGCACGGGGACCATGGCCGCCTTCATGCGACCCGGCGACACCATCACCTTCTACGAGATCGATCCTCTCGTGCGCGACATCGCCACCAACCGCTTCTACTTCGGCTACGTGCCCGACGCCATCGACCGCGGCGTCACCGTGCGCATCGAGATGGGCGACGCACGCATTCGCATGGAGCAGGTGCGAAGGGAGCGGCCGCAGGAACGCTACGACCTCATCGTGGTCGACGCCTTCAGCTCCGACGCCATTCCCGTGCACCTGCTCACGCGAGAGGCGCTGCGCCTCTACCTAGACATGCTGAGCGTGCGGGGGCTCCTCGTCCTCCACCTCTCCAATCGCTATCTCTCTCTCGAGCCAGTGGTGGCCAACCTCGCCGAGGACGCGCACCTGGGCGGGCGCCTGCTCCGCCACGACCGCAGCCCCACCGGCGAAGGCGCGACCTCGTCAACCTGGGCCGTGCTCGCGCGGACCCCCGCGGCTCTCGGCGATCTCACCAAGGATCCCGGCTGGATGGCGGCCACCCTCGAGACGAGTCCGCGGGTGGGCGTGTGGACGGACGACTTCCACAATCTGCTGCGGGTGTTCGACTGGTAGGGCCCACGGCTGGACGCCCCCCGGGGGCGGAGGTAGGATGATCGGGCGTCAGCAACCTCAAAACCAAGGAGCCTCGATTGTGAGCACCAGCGATCGCATCACCGGCGTTCTCTCTCCCGTCGTCACGCCGTTCAAGCCCGACCTCTCCCCCGACCCGGAGCGCTTCGTGCGCCAGTGCCGCTGGCTCCTCAGCCAGAACGTGGGGCTGGCCGTCTTCGGGACCAACTCCGAGGCGAACTCGCTCTCCACGGAGGAGAAGGTCGAGCTGCTCGACCGGCTCGTGAGCGGCGGCGTCGATCCCTCGCGGATGATGCCGGGCACGGGCTGCTGCGCGCTGCCCGATTCCGTGCGGCTCACCGCGCACGCCATGAAGCTCGGCTGCGGGGGCGTGCTCATGCTGCCGCCCTTCTACTACAAGGGCGTGCCCGACGACGGGCTCTTCCGGAACTTCGCGGAGGTGATCGAACGGGTGGGCGACCGGCGGCTCCGCATCTACCTCTACCACATCCCGCCCGTCTCCCAGGTCGGCATCACGGTGGCGCTCATCGAGCGGCTCCTCAAGGCCTATCCCGGCATCATCGCCGGCGCCAAGGATTCCTCGAGCGACTGGAACAACACCAAGGCGTACCTGGACAACTTTGCCAAGGCGGGCTTCGACGTGTTCCCGGGAAGCGAGACGTTCCTCCTCCAGGGG
The DNA here is from genome assembly GCA_046723845.1 of Candidatus Methylomirabilota bacterium. Classification (GTDB taxonomy): domain Bacteria; phylum Methylomirabilota; class Methylomirabilia; order Rokubacteriales; family CSP1-6; genus AR37. The sequence continues at coordinate 22,326 of JBKOVG010000188.1, forward strand.
CTGCGTCACGGCGGCGTCGGGTGCATCAGCGCCACCGCCAACGTCAACCCGGGCGCCATCGCGCGGCTCTTTGCCACCTGGCAGGGCGCGGACGCCGATGCGCAGCAGGAGCGGCTCAACACCATCCGCGGCATTTTCGCGAAGTACCCCATGATTCCCGCCCTCAAGGGCGCCATCGCGCACCACGGTGGCGAATCCTCGTGGGCCACCGTGCGGCCGCCGCTCGTGGAGTTGACGGCGGCGCAGCAGGCTTCGCTCGTAGCCGACCTCGACAAGGCCGGCTTCACCATGCCGGGTCTCAAGAGCTAGGAGATCGCCATGATCACGCTGATCGTCAACGGCAAGCGGAGCCAGGTGGATGCGCCCGCCGACACGCCCCTCTTGTGGGTGATCCGCGAGAAGCTTTCCCTCACCGGCACCAAGTATGGCTGCGGCATGGCGCTGTGCGGGGCGTGCACCGTGCACGTGAACGGTCAGCCCGTGCGCTCCTGCACCACGCCGCTGAGCGCGGTGGCGGGCAAGCGCATCACCACTATTGAGGGCCTCTCCGCCAAGAGCGATCATCCCGTGCAGAAGGCGTGGATCGAGCTGGACGTTCCCCAGTGCGGCTTCTGCCAGTCGGGCCAGATCATGTCCGCGGCCGCCCTCCTCGCGAAGACACCCAATCCCAGCGACGACGACATCGATGCCGCCATGGCAGGGAACATCTGCCGCTGCGGGACGTACCAGCGCATCCGCGCCGGGATTCACCGAGCCGCCCAGATCACGAAGGGAGGCGCATGATGCGCGCCGCGTGGACGGGTCGGACAGCGCTGAGCCGGCGGACGCTCCTCAAGGGCGGCCTCGCCGTGGGCACGGGCCTCGTGGTGGGATTCCGTCTCCTGCCCGCGGAACGCAAGGCGGCCCTGGCGCAGTCAGCCGCCTTCGCACCCAACCAGTGGATCTCCATCGATCGCGACGGACTGGTGACCATCATCAACTCCGTGGTCGAGATGGGACAGGGCTCGATCACCACCATGCCCGCCATCGTGGCCGACGAGCTCGACACGGACCTCGGCAAGGTGAAGGTCGTCCAGGCCCCCGCCAATCCCAAGCTCTACGCCAACCCCGTCACCGGTACGCAGTCCTACGGGGGCAGCCGCGGCGTACGCGATCACATCGAGATGCTCCGCAAGGCGGGCGCCGCCGCGCGCGAGATGCTGAAGGAAGCGGGTGCCCAGGAGTGGGGCGTGCCCGTGTCCGAGGTCGACACCGATCTCGACACGGTCATCCACAAGCCGAGCGGCCGCCGCCTGGCCTACAGCGCGCTGGTAGACAAGGCCGCCAAGCTGCCCGTGCCGCAGAACCCGCCGCTCAAGGCACCCGACCGCTACCGCTACATGGGCAAGGTGATGCATCGCCGCGACACGCCGCTCAAGGTGAACGGCTCGGCGACGTTCGGCATGGACGTGGTGGTACCGGGCATGCTCATCGCCTCCATCGAGCGCTGCCCCGTCTTCGGCGGCAAGGTGAAGTCGTTCGACGCCACCGCGACGAAGCGCATCAAAGGCGTGAAGAACGTGGTGCAGGTCACCAATGGCGTGGCCGTGGTAGCCGACTCGTTCTGGACGGCGGTGCGCGGCCGCGAGGCCCTGAAGGTAGTGTGGGACGAGGGCTCGGAGGCCTCCGTCTCCAGCGCGAGCATCCGCCAAGGCTACGTGGACGGCGCCAAGGAGACTGGCCAGGTCGCCCGCAACGACGGCGACGCCGAGAAGGCCATCGCCGCCGGGGGCAAGACGGTGGAGGCCATCTACGAGGTGCCCTTCCTCGAGCACGCGTGCATGGAGCCGATGAACGCCACCGCCTCCGTGAAGGCGGACTCGTGCGAGATCTGGGCGCCCACCCAGAGCCCGGGGGCCACGCAGGTGACGGGCGCCAAGGTGAGCGGCCTGCCCGCCGAGAAGGTCATCGTGAACACGACCTACCTCGGCGGCGGCTTCGGCCGGCGCGGCGAGCAGGATTTCATCCTGGATGCGCTCGAGACATCCAAGGCGGTGGGCGCGCCTGTCAAGGTGATGTGGACGCGGCCCGACGACATCCAGCACGGCTTCTATCGCCCGTCCACCTACAACCTCTTCAAGGCGAGTCTCGACGCGCAGGGCAACCCCACCGCGTGGTGGAACCGCGTGGTCGGCCCCGGCATCCTCATCCAGAAGGGCCGCGCGCAGGCCGGCACCATCGACGGCGCTGCGATGGAGGGCGTGCGCAACATGCCCTACAACATTCCCAACGTGCGCGTGGAGTGGGTGAACCGCGACTACGGCATCCCCATCGGCTTCTGGCGCTCCGTGGGCCCCTCGCAGAACGGCTTCATCGTGGAGAGCTTCGTGGACGAGATGGCCCTCGCCGCGGGCAAGGATCCCGTGGAGTTCCGTCGCTCCCTGCTCGGCAAGGCGCCGCGCCACAAGGCGGTGCTGGAGCTTGCGGCGGAGAAGGCCAACTGGGGCGCGCCCCCGCCCGCCGGCCGCGCGCGCGGCTGCGCCGTCATGTTCTCCTACGGCAGCTACGTCGCGCACGTGGCAGAGGTGTCCGTGGCGCCCGACGGCAAGGTGCGCGTGCACAAGCTGGTGGGGGCCATCGACGCCGGCTTCGCGGTGAATCCCGACCAGGTCAAGGCGCAGATGGAAGGCGGCGGGATCTACGCGCTGACCGCGCTCCTCTACGGCGCCATCACCATCGACAAGGGGCGCGTACAGCAGTCGAACTTCCACGACTATCCGATGCTGCGGATCAATGAGGCGCCGGTGATGGAGACCTACATCCTCGACTCGGGGCAGCCCGCGGGCGGCCTGGGCGAGCCCGGCGTGCCCACCGTCGCCCCCGCCGTGTGCAACGCCATCTACGCGCTCACGGGCAAGCGGATCCGCTCGCTTCCCATCCAGACCGACCTCCTAAAGCGCGTGTAGCGCCACCTCTTCTCCTCTCCCCCACCCGGGGGAGAGGCAGGGTGAGGGGCGGCCTCAGCGCTTCCCCGGGGAGAGGGCCGCAGTTCGAGCTGAGCCGCTCGCCTCGAGCGGGGAGGCGAGGGCTGAGATGGTGAGGGGCGGCGCAGCGTGAGCGGCGACGGCGTCCTACTCCACCCGCGGGTGCCGAGTATGCCAGTCCGTCATCGTCTGGTACGCCCGCGCCGCGGCCAGCGCCGCATTCTCTTCCCACGCCCGGCTCATGAACTGCAGGCTGGTCGGTAGCCCGCGCGCACCCATCCCGTTCGGCACGCAGACGGCAGGCAGCCCCGCCCCGTTCCCCACCGCGCCCATGACATCGCGGGCTGTGGCACTGATGGCGCTCCGGAAGTCCTGGCCCAGGAGCGGCGCCTCGTTCACCCGGCCCGGCGCCACCAGGGCGTCGAAGCGCGCGAGCACGCGATCCGCCTCGCGCGCCATCACGCCGCGCAGGCGTACGGCCTTGAGGTAGTCCTTGGCGAGAATGGCATCGCGCGCGTAGGGAATGAAGTGCACCTCGGGCGCCGTCAGCTCCGCGATGCCGCCAGACTCGATCAGGTCCTCGAACGCGGAGGCGGCCTCGACCTGCAGGATGATCCGCGTCGCCTGCTCCCACGGCAGATCGGGGAGCGTCACCTCCTCCTCCACCGTGCCGATCCTCCGGAGCGTGTCCAGCGAGCGCCTGAAGTTCTCCACCACCGCAGCCTCGCAGCCGTCGGTGGCGTCCCGGAGCACGCCCAAGCGAAAGCTCTTGCGGTCCGCGGCATCGTAGCGGTAGGGCCGATCGCTCGACGTCGGATCCTCGGGATCGGCTCCTGCGATGGCATTCAGGATGAGGCCGCAATCGTCGGCGGTGAGCGCGAGCGGCCCCAGCTTGTCGAGCGTCCAGCAGAGGGCCATGGCGCCGTGGCGGCTCACCCGTCCATAGGTGGGGCGGAGCCCGGCGATTCCACAGTAGCCGGCCGGCGAGAGGATGGATCCCCACGTCTCAGACCCGATGGCGAAGGGCACGAGCCCGCTACTCACCGCGGCCCCGGATCCACTGGAAGACCCGCCGCTCCACGCATCCGGGGCCCACGGGTTGATGCACGGCCCCGTGAAGGATGCCGTCGGCTGCCGGTACCCCATGCCGCCCGCCAGCTCGATCATGGCGAGCTTGGCGCAGAGGATGGCGCCAGCCGCCTCGAGCTTCTGGATCACCGTGGCATCGTAGTCGAAGCGTTGCTCGCGATAGGGAGCGGCGCCCCACGTGGTGGGCGCACTCGCGGTGGCGAGGAGATCCTTGGCGCCGTAGGGAATGCCATGGAGTGGGCCCCGCCATCGGCTCGCCGCGATCTCCGCGTCGGCGCGACGAGCCTGGGCGAGCGCGTGATCACGCATCACCGTGACCACGGCGTTGTAGCGAGGCCCGATGCGCTCGAGCCGGTCGAGGTAGAGCTCCGCCAGCTCGACAGCTCTGACCTTCCGGTTCCGCACGAGGTCTCCAAGCTCGCGCACCGGCTTCCATAGCAGCTCGGTCCTCATCACGCGAGCCCTCCGCCCTTCCCTCCCTGAGGTGAGGGCAGGGTCACGGGCTCGAATCGCTGGGAAGGCTCGTCCGCGTTGGTGAGTCGCACCGCGCGGACGGCTCGCGCGGCCTCCACCTGCCCCCGCACGATCTTCCGCAGCTCGTCGAGCTGCTCCGGGGTGAGCCGCGCCGCGTAGCGCTGGCGGATGATCTCGAAGAGCGTGTCGGTCTCGGGATCCGGTGTGTCGGCCATGGCCATCCTCAGCGCAGGCGCGGGTCGAGCGCGTCGCGCAGCCCGTCGCCCAGCAGGTTGAAGCCCAGCACGGTGAGAAAGATCGCGATGCCGGGCAGCGCCGCCACGTGCGGCGCGACGTTGAGATATTGCCGGCTCGCCGCGAGCATGCTCCCCCAGTCGGAGGTGGGCGGCTGGACACCCAGGCCGAGAAAGGACAGCCCGGCCAGGGCGGTGATCATGCCGCCAATGTTCAGTGTCACCGCCACGATGACCGGCGCGAGGCAGTTGCGCAGCACGTGGGTGAGGGCCAGGCGCAGCTCCGACACCCCGAGGGCGCGCGCGCTCTCCACGTACTCCGTCTGCTTCACCGCGAGCACGGTGGCCCGCACGATGCGCCCGTAGAAGGGAATGTTCACCACGGCCACCGCCACCATACCGTTGACGAGGCCCGGCCCGAGGGTGGCGATGATGGCCACGGCGAGCAGGAAATACGGAAAGGCCATGAGCGTGTCGATGGATCGCATGATGAGCTGGTCGACCCAGCGCCCCACGAAGCCCGCGAGGAGCCCGCACACGGAGCCCGCCAACGCGGCCAGCGCCGTGGCGGCGAGACCGACCACGAGCGAAATGCGCGCGCCATAGAGGAGCCGGCTCAGGAGGTCGCGGCCGAACTCATCGGTGCCGAGGGGATGGCCGGCGGTGAAGATGGGGGCGAGCCGTCGCGCGGTGTCGATGGCGTCGGGATCGCGCGGGGCGAGCCATGGCGCCACCACCGCGAGCACGGCCATCGCCACCACGAGGGCGAGACCGAAGAGAGCGGCGGCGCTCCGCCGGAACACACGCACGACGTCAGTCATAGCGGATGCGCGGGTCGAACACCGCGTAGAGCAGGTCGACCACGAGGTTGACCAGCACGAAGGTGGTGGCGATGAGGAGCACGCCTCCCTGCACCAGTGGATAGTCCCGGGCCTGGATGGCGCGCACCATCATCGAGCCGAGCCCCGGCCAGGAGAACACCGTCTCCGTGAGGATGGCTCCACCGAGGAGGAAGCCCACCTGCACGCCCAGCACGGTGATGATGGGATTGACGGCGTTCTTGAGCACGTGACGCGCGATCACCGTGCGCTCGGCCAGGCCCTTGGCGCGCGCGGAGCGCACGTAGTCCTGGCGGATGATCTCGAGCACGCTCGAGCGCGTGAGGCGCGCCAGCGCGGCGGCGGAGGCGGTGCCGAGGGTGACGGCGGGCAGGACGAGGTGCCACAGCACGTCGGCCACCCCGCTGCCGTAGGGCGAGCTCATCCCGCTGGAAGGAAACCAGCGGAGCTGGAGCGCGAACACGATGATCAGCATGATGCCCGTCCAGAACACGGGCAGGCTCACGCCCGTGACGGCCACGCCCATGCTCATGCGATCGAGCCAGGAATACTGCTTCACCGCGGAGACGATGCCCGCGATCAGGCCGAGGAGCACCGCGATGGCCAAGGCGCCCGCGGTGAGGAGGAGCGTGGCCTTGAAGCGCAGCAGCACCTCGGGCAGCACGGCGCGCCCGAGGGGAATGGAGCGGCCGAGATCGCCGCGCGCCACCTGTCCGATCCAGTTGAGGTACTGGACGACCAAGGGCTGGTCGAGTCCGAGATCGCGGCGCAGGCGCTCGACATCTTCCTTGGTCGCCTGGGCGCCCAGCATGATGGCGGCCGGGTCTCCCGGGGCCAGGTGCAGGACGGCGAAGACCAGCACCGAGACCCCGAAGAGGACGGGGATCGCGAGCAGGAGACGTCGGAGGGCGTAGGCGGGAAGCCCGCCGCCCCCTACTGCAGCCACACCTGCGACAGCACGAGGTCGAAGTTCGGGTGGAGCTTGAAGCCCTGCACGCGCTTGCGGTGGATGATGATCTGCCGGCCGTGGTCGATGAAGATCCACGGCGCCTCGTCGGCGATGATCCGCTGCGCTTCCTTGTAGATGGCGGCGCGCTCTGCGTCGCCCACCGTGGTGCGGCCCTTGCGGAGGAGCTCGTCCACTCGCGCGTTCTGGAAGAAGCCCGCGTTGAAGGCGGGCGGGAAGCGGTCGGAGGAGAGCAGCATGTACGTCACGTGATCCGGGTCGCCGATGGACGGGTTCCAGGACATCTCCGCCATGTCGGGCGCGTCGAGATACTTCTTGAGATAGGCGCCCCACTCCATGGTCTGGATCTTGGCCTTGATGCCCACAATCTGGAGCTGGGCCTGGATCACCGTGCCCATCTCCACCGGCTGCTGCATGCCCGAGCCCGACTCGGGCACGAGGAAGGTGATCTCGAAGCCGTTGGGATAGCCCGCTTCCTTCAGGAGGGCCTTGGCTTTCTCGGGATCGTAGGGATAGCGCGCGGTCTTGTCCTCGTGGAAGGACCCGTACACGGGCGACATCGGCCCCGTGGACACGATGGCCGTGCCCTTCAGGATGTCCTTGATCATGGCTTCCTTGTTGACGGCGAGGTTCATCGCCTGGCGGACACGCTTGTCCTTGAGGATCGGGTGCCGCGTGTTGAGCGTCACGTACCACACCGCCGAGGAGTTCGCCTCCGCCACCGTGAGGTCCGGATCCTTACGCAGGCTGTCCAGGCTGTCCGGCGGCACGTCCATGGTGAGATCGATCTCGCCCGTCTTGATGGCGGCCAGTCGCGCCTGCGCCTCGATGATGGGCACGTAGATGGCCTGGCGGACCTTGGGCGCCCCGCCCCAGTACTGATCGTTGCGCGCGAGCACCACCTTCACCCCGGGCTCCCACGTCTCGAGCTTGAAGGGGCCCGTGCCCACGGGGTTCTTCACCATGTCCTTGCCGTACTTCTTGAGCGCGTCGGGGCTGTAGATGAAGAGCGACTGGTGCGCCAGGTACTGGAGGAACGGCGTGAGCGGCGACTTGAGCTTGATCTGCACGGTGAGCGGATTGACCACCTCGACGCTCTGCACGTTGCCGAGGAAGCCCTTTACGTAGGGATAGGTGCCCGTCTTGTAGTACGGCCCCTGCTCGTTGAGCTGCCGCTCGAAGCAGAACTTGACGGCTTCCGCGTTGAACGGCGTGCCGTCGTGGAAGGTCACGTTGAGGCGGAGATTGAACGTGTAGACGAGCCCGTCCTTCGAGATGTCCCAGGTGCGCGCGAGCCCGGGGATGAGCTTGTAGGAGCCGAGCTCCTGCCCCACCAGCCCCTCGAAGATGCGCTTGGTGATGCGCGCAGAGTTCAGATCGGTGACCTGGGCCGGGTCCATGGTCACGGGCTCGGCGAGGAGCCCGATCACGATGGCATCCTTGGGCGGAGCGGCTCCCGCGCCTGAGGCGAAGGCGACGGCGAGGATCACGAGGGACAGCGTGGCGATTCGGCGAATCGTCATGGTGGGCTCCTTTGGCCGGTCATCTTGCCTCAAGCGGCTTTATGGCGCAATCCCGCGGGCGGGGGCGCGCGGTGCTCGAACTCGGTTGCGCTCGTCGGGCGGACTCCCCACCCGTCGTCAAGCAGCAATTTCGCGTCGGCGGGGCCGGGCCGCATCGTAGAGGGTGTCGGTCTTGAGCATGGCGACGAAGATCGCCAGCAAGCGATCCGCCACACCCCGCAGCGCGCGGGGATGCG
>JBKOVG010000412.1:0-31303 GCA_046723845.1 Candidatus Methylomirabilota bacterium
CGTGAGGCCTGGCCCCCGCCGGGCAGGGGTAGGACGCCTCTTCAGAGGTCTGCGGCCACTTTCCGCCGGGCAGGGGTGCCTCCGGGGACCACGCTGAGTCGCACTCCGCCGGACCACTCTCACGTGCCACGAGAGGCAGCGTTTCCGCTTCGTTCGCACGCAGAAGATACGGGTCCCCGGAAGCAGCCCCCCACCCCTGCCCAGCTTCCCTCGCGGTGAGCGAGCTCCGACCAGACCTTCTAAAAGTCGCCTAGTTATGATGAAGCGTGAAGGGCGTGGTGGGGAGGCCGGCCGCCTCCCTGGACCCGTATCTTCTGCGTGTAAGCGAAGCGCAGACCGAGGTCTCGTGGCTCGTTCGAGAGCCCAAGCGGAACGCGACTCAGCGTGGTCCAGGGAGGCGGCCGGCCTTCCCGCCGCGCCCGCGTAAATGGACGCATCCCTGGCTGACCGAAACGTCAACGGTGAAGCACTTCTTCCACCGTGTACCCGGCAGCGAGCAGATGACGCTTGACCGCCTCGATGTGATCCCGCCCCGAGGTCTCCAGCGTGATCTCCACCTCGGTCTCCCCGAGCCGGGCCCGCGAGAAGGCCCGGTCGTGGTTGATGTGCAGCACGTTGGCGCGCGCCTCCGCCACCAGCTCCGCGAGGCGAGCCAGGGCCCCCGGGCGGTCGCGCAGCATCACGGCCAGCCGCACGATGCGCCCGTCCTTCACTAGGCCGCGCTCGATGATGCGGGCAATCAGGTTCACGTCGATGTTGCCGCCGCCCAGGAGGAGGATGACCGCACGCCCCTCGAGCGACACGCGCTTGTTCACCAGCGCGGCCAGGGCCACTGCGCCCGCGCCTTCGACCACCGTTTTCTCGATCTCGAGGAGGAGGAGGATGGCGTTGGCGATCTCCTCCTCGCTCACCGTGACCACGCCGTCGAGGTAGCGACGGGCGAGGGCGAGAGTGTGCTCGCCGACTCGTCGCACCGCGATGCCGTCGGCGATGGTGGGCGCGCCCGGCACGGTCACGCACTCTCCCGCGTCGAGGGCGGCGCGCATCCCGGCCACCTCCTCCGCCTGTACGCCGATGAGCCGCGTCTCCGGCCGGAGAGCCTTGAGGGCAACGCCGATGCCGCCGGCGAGCCCACCGCCGCCCACGGGCACCACCACCGCCTCGAGATCGGGCACCTGCTCGCAGAGCTCGAGGCCGATGGTGCCCTGGCCCGCGATCACCCGGGGGTCGTCGAAGGGGTGGATGAAGACGAGCCCGCGCTCCGCCTCGATCTCGCGGGCGCGGGCGTAGGCGGCATCGTAGTTGTCGCCGTGAAGCAGCACCTCGGCGCCGTGGCGGCGGGCGGCCATCACCTTGGTCAGGGGCGCCCACTCCGGCATCACGATGACCGCGCCGATGCCGAGACGGGCCGCGTGAAAGGCCACCGCCAGCCCGTGATTGCCCGCGCTGGCCGCCACCACGCCGCGGCGGCGCTCGGCCTCGCCGAGCACGAGAAGCACGTTGGCCGCCCCGCGCTCCTTGAAGGAGCCCGTCATCTGGAGGTTCTCGAGCTTGACGAAGACGCGGGAACCAGTGAGTCGCGAGAGCGTCTCCGAGTAGGGGCAAGGGGTCGCGGCGATCAGCCCCTTGAGCCGCGCCTGCGCGGCGCGCACATCGTCGAGGGTGACCGGATCGCTCAAAACGTGACGGCGGGCGCGTCGTGGGCTGGCGTCATGTAGCCCACGGGCATGAGGGGTGTGGAGTGCGCCCACCCGAGCCGCCCGCGCCAGTCGACGCAGATGAGCCCGCCGCCGCCGCGCCCTTCCTCGACGAGCACGTCCATGGCGATCTGGCAGGCATGCATGGGATCGCCTGCCAACTTGAGGATGTCGAGGGTCCGCCGCGCCAGGACCACGCGGATGATGGCCTCGCCGTCGCCGGTGCAGGAGACGGCGCCCGCCGTGCTCTCGGCGTAGGTGCCGCACCCGATGAGCGGTGAGTCGCCCACGCGACCGGGAGGCTTGCCCGTCATGCCGCCCGTGGAGGTGGCGGCGGCGACCAGCCCGCGGCGGTCGAGGGCCACGGCGCCCACGGTGCCTCCGATCACGCTCTCGAGTTTGCGCCGCTGCGCGTCGGTGATCAGCTCCTCGGGGTCGCAGAAGGGAATGCCGAGCTCGCGCGCCCGAGCCATGGCGCCCTCGCCCACGAAAAGGGAATGGCGGTCGGCGTCGAGGATCCGGCGGGCCAGCGCGATCGGGTGGCGCATGTTCGTGACACAAGCGACGGCGCCGTTCCGCAGCGTGTCGCCTTCCATGATCGAGGCATCCATCTCCACCGTGCCGTCTGAGGTGAGCACGGAGCCTCGTCCCGCGTTGAAGCGGGGGTTGTCCTCCATGGCGGCGACTGCGGCCTCCACCGCGTCCACCGCGCTCCCGCCCTCGCGGAGCCTCGCCCATCCCGTGGCCACCGCGTCGCGGATGCCCTGCCGCAGCTCCTCGCGGGCGAAGTCCGGGTCGGCGCCGGCGCCGCCGTGGATGAGCAAGGCGGGGACACGGCTCGTCATCTCGTGGATCTCCCTCGAGGTCGGCGCATGCTCAGAGCTTAGCATCGGCTATGCTCCTGGTGGCCATGGCCAAGTCGAAGACCGCGTGGCTCGCCGATCTCGTCCGCCGCATCGTCACGTGCCGGCGCTGCCCGCGTCTCGTGAAGCATCGCGAGGCGGTGGCGGCCGTTCCGCCGCCGCGCTACCAGGGCCAGCGTTACTGGGCGCGCCCCCTGCCCGGCTTCGGCGATCCGAAGGCGCGCGTCCTCATTGTCGGCCTCGCTCCGGCCGCTCACGGAGGCAACCGGACCGGGCGCATGTTCACGGGAGACCGGAGCGGTGACTGGCTCTTCCGCGCGCTCCACGAGGCCCACCTCGCGAACCAGCCCACGTCGACGCATCCCGGCGACGGGCTCCGACTCACCGGGGCCTACATCACGGCGACCCTGCGCTGCGCCCCTCCCGGCAACAAGCCCCTCCCCGTCGAGATGGAGCGCTGTCAGCCCTACCTGCTCGAGGAGCTCGCCCTGCTCACCCAGGTGCGCGTGGTGGTGGCACTGGGGAAAATCGGCTGGGATGCCTACCTGCGCGCCCGCCGCGCCACCGGCCAGGCAGTGCCACGGCCGTTCCCGCGCTTCGGTCACGCCGCCCACGCGGCGATGACCGACGGCGTGATACTCCTCGGCAGCTTCCACCCGAGCCAGCAGAACACTTTCACGGGCAAGCTCACCCGCCAAATGCTGAAGGCGGTCTTCGTGCGGGCGAGCCGGCTCGCGGCTAGTGCGCCTCCAACGAGGATTGGCGACCCCCCACGTGTTCCCGCAGAGTGCCGGGCCAAATTGCGAGCCAGACGAGGCCCGAGGGAGGCCACAGCCCGAGGCGTACGTGGCCGTTCGAGCCGAGAGGCCTTGCCACGAGGCGAGGGCTGAGTGGATCGCACGTTGGGGGCGCGGCCGATCGAGAACGTGGCAGTTCGAGCTGAGCCGCTCGGCGGCGAGGCGAGGGCCGAGTCGATCTGGCGAAGTCAAGTTGGCCCGGCACTAGGAGCGGCCGAGATGGATCACGAAGCCGCCCGCCACGATGAGGCAGCCGCCCAGCCACAGCGAGAGGCTGGGCCGCTCTCCCGCCACGAGGAAGGCGACGAGCTGGCTCGCCACGAAGAAGACCACGATGTAGAGACCGAGCGTGCGCCCGAAGGCCCAGGCGGGCTGATTGACGAGCGCGCCGTACGCCGTGAGAGCGACCGCGCCCGCCGCGAGCGCCCAGCGCTGGCCGCCGAGCCCCATCCGCATGAGGAAGTCGCCCGAGACCTCGAGCAGTGCCGCCAGGCCGAGGTACACGAGAATCACATCGCACCTCCATGTGTGAGACGTCGGTCCGTCGTCTTGCCCGCCGCAAGCGGCCATAGCATAATCGTTTCATGCCTTCCGGACGTGCCCTCACGGGGTGCTGTCTTGCCCTCATCCTGCTGAGTGCGGGCACGGTGCGGGGAGCGCACGCGCCGCCGGTGACCGAGGCGACGCTCGACAACGGCCTCCGCATCCTGATCCTCGAGGACCATCGCAATCCGATCGCGACGGTGCAGACGTGGTACCGCGTCGGCTCCCGCAACGAGATTCCCGGCGTCACCGGGCTCGCCCATTTCCTCGAGCACATGATGTTCAAGGGCACGCCGACCTACGGCAAAGGCCAGCTCGCCCAGGTGGTGGAGGAGAATGGTGGGCAGGACAATGCCTTCACCTCCCACGACGTCACCTCGTACTACGTCAACATCGCGGCCGACCGCGTCGACCTCGTCCTGGGGCTGGAGGCGGACCGGATGCGCAACCTCCTCCTCGATCCCAAGGAGATCGAGTCGGAGCGGCAGGTGGTGGCGGAGGAGCGGCGAAGCCGCATCGAGGACGACCCCGACGGCTACCTCTCCGAGGAGTTCCTCGCCGCCGCCTACAAGGCCCATCCGTACGGCTGGCCGGTGATCGGGTGGATGAGCGACATCCAGCGGATCAACGCCGCCGAGCTGCGCGCCTTCTACGACCGCTACTATGTGCCCGACAACGCCCTGCTCGTGGTGGCGGGCGACGTGGACCCTCAGCGCGTGATCGCCCGCGCCCACGAGACCTTCGGCAAGCTCGCCCGCGGCGCCGCGTCGCCGCCCATGAACTCGGTGGAGCCTCCCCAGGTGGGAGAGCGCCGCGTCCTCGTCTACAAGCCCGATGCGCGCGCGGCCATCGTGTACATCGGCTTTCACGTTCCCAACTACGCCTCTGCGGACGCGCCCGCTCTCGAGCTCCTCTCGACCATTCTCCAGGAAGGCCGGGCCTCGCGGCTCTACCGGCGGCTCGTGTACGAGCGACGGCTCGCCCTCAACGTGGGCGGCGACTACACCTACCTCTCCCACGATCCCAACCTCTTCTGGTTCTCGGGCATGCCGCTGCCGGGGCGCAGCCCCGAGGAGCTCGAGCGTGCCATCATGGACGAGATCGAGCTCGCGAAGAGCCAGCCCGTGCCGAAGGAGGAGCTCGAGCGCGCCAAGAACCAGATCGAGGCGTCCTTCGTCTGGCGCCAGGACTCGGTCTTCTCGCGCGCGTCGACCCTGGCCCGCTTCGAACTCTTCGGCACGTGGCGGAACAGCGAATCCTTCGTGCCCCTTGTTCGCCGAGTGACCGCGGCCGATCTGCAGCGCGTCGCCCGGACCTACTTCCAGTCCCACACCCGCACGGTGGGAACCCTGCTGCCCGGCGCTCCGCCCGCGGCCGCCGGGCGGTGAGCGTGATGTCGTGGCGGTGGCAACGGTGGGCACTCGCCCTCCTCCTGGTCGCCGCGGCCTCCGTCGCTGCGGCGTGGGCGGGACGTCACCTGGGGACGGGCAACGGCGCGCCGGTGTCCGTCACTGGCACCATCGAGGCGACCCAGGTCGATGTGAGCGTGAAGATCACCGGCCGCATCGTGGAGCGCCTCGTCAACGAAGGAGACAAGGTCACGCGCGGGCAGCCCCTCGTGCGCCTCGACGACTCGGAGCTGGCCGCCGACGTGCGGCGCCTCGAGGCGAGCCTCCGCTCGGCCCAGGCGACCTTGCGCGACCTCGAGAAGGGCGCGCGCCCCCAGGAGATCGAGGACGCGCGCGCCGCGGTCGCGAGCGCGGAAGCGACGCGGAGCATGACGGAGCGAGAGTTCCAGCGGACCGACCAGCTCTTCAAGCAGAACCTCATCGCCGCCCAGGACGTCGATCGCGCGCGCCAGGCCTTCGACGTCGCCCGGGCCCAAGAGCGGAGCGCCCGGGAGAAGCTCGCCCTCCTCCTCGCGGGCTCGCGTCCCGACCAGATCGATGCGGCACGCTGGCAGGTCTCCCAGGCGGAATCCGCCCTCGTGCAGGCCCAGAGCCGGCTCCGCGAGGCGATGGTGTTCTCGCCCATCGACGGCGTCGTGCTCCGGAAGAACCTGGAAGCGGGGGAGACGGCCAATCCCGGGGTGCCCATCCTCACGCTCGTGAATCCGAAGGACGTGTGGCTCCGCGCCTACGTGCCGGAGACGGAAGTCGGGCGGCTCAAGGTCGGGGATACGGCCCGGCTCCGCGTGGACGCCTTTCCCGATCGCGTCTTCACCGGGCGGCTCACGGAGATCGGCGCGGAGGCCGAGTACACCCCGCGCAACGTGCAGACCAAGAAGGAGCGCGTGAACCTCGTCTTCCGCATCAAGATCCAGATCGACAACCCGCAGGGGATCCTCAAGCCCGGACTGCCCGCCGACGCCGATGTCGGCTGAGCCGTACGCGGTCGAGACGCGCGATCTCACCCGCCGCTTCGGCAAGCGCATCGCCGTCGATCATCTCAACCTTCAGGTCCGCGCGGGGGAGCTCTACGGCTTCCTGGGCCCGAACGGCGCGGGCAAGTCGACCACGCTGCGCATGCTGTGCGGCATCCTCGAGCCGAGCGAGGGGGGCGGCACCGTGCTCGGCATCGACCTCGCGCGCGATCCCGAGCGCATCAAGTCGGTCATCGGCTACATGTCCCAGAGGTTCTCGCTGTACGACGACCTATCCGTGATGGAGAACCTCACCTTCTACTCTCGGGTCTACGAGGTGCCGGGCCCGCAGCGCGCCGCACGCATGGCCCGCATGGTCCAGCTCGCCGACCTCGGGGGGCGCGAGGGCCAGCTCGCGGGCACGCTCTCCGGCGGCTATCGGCAGCGGCTGGCCCTCGCCTGCGCCCTCGTGCACACCCCGCGCCTGATCTTCCTCGACGAGCCCACCGCGGGCGTCGATCCGGTGTCGCGACGGAACTTCTGGGGGCTGATCCGGCGGCTGGCCGATCAGGGCACGACGATCATGGTCACCACCCACTATATGGACGAGGCAGAGCTCTGCGACAGCCTCGGCTTCATCTACCAGGGCAAGCTCATCGCCCAGGGCTCACCCGCCGTCATCAAGAGCGAGACGTTCCGGCGGCCGGTCATCGAGGTCGAGGTCGCCGATCTCCGGCATGCCTCGGATCTCCTCACGGACTGGGACGCAGTGGAGGAGGTCGTGCGTATCGGAACCCGCCTGCGCGTGGTGCTGGGCCCCGAGCAGGCCGACGCGCCCGCGGTCGGGGAGTTCCTCACGCGGGCGGGACTGCCCCCGCGCTGGGTGCACGACGTGGAGCCCTCGGTCGAGGATCTCTTCGTCTCCTTCGTGGACAAGGAGCGCAAAGCGCGGCTGCGCGAGCAGCTCCGCGCGCTCACCACGGAAGCGCCGATGGTCTCGGGAGAGGCGGGCGGGTAGGGCGGATGGGCTCACGTCTCGTCGGCATCATCGTGAAGGAGTTCATCCACCTCAAGCGGGACATGCTCGCCCTCGTCCTGGCCCTCGTGGTGCCCGTGGCCATGCTCTTCATCTTCGGGTGGGCCATCAACACCGACGTGAAGCACGTGCGCACAGCCGTGTTCGACCAGTCGGCGAGCCCCGAGGCGCGGAGCTTCCTCGAGGCCATGGGGAACAGCCAGTACTTCGACGTCCTCTACTACACGGGCAGCCACCGCGAGCTGACCCGCCTGATCGACGAGGGCACGGCCAAGGTAGGCGTGGTCATCCCGCCCGACTTCGGCCGGCGCATCTCGCGCCAGGCCGCCGATATCCAGGTCATCGTGGACGCCTCTGACCCGCTGGTGGCGACCTCAGCGGTGAACGCCGCGGCGGCCCTGGGCGCCCAGCGCTCGCTCCAGATGATCACGCGCACGCTCGAGGGCGCGGCCATCAGCCGGAGCGGCGAGCCGCCACTCGACGTTCGCGTGCGCGCCTGGTACAACCCCGATCTCGTCTCCGCCATCTTCATCGTGCCCGGCCTCATCGGGGCCCTCCTCATGCAGACGACCATCACGGCCATGGCGGTGTCCGTGGTGCGCGAGCGGGAGAAGGGGACGCTGGAGGCGCTCATCGTGAGCCCGATCCGCCGGTGGGAGCTTCTCCTCGGCAAGATCATCCCCAACCTGGTCGTGGCTTACGGCCAGATGACCATGACCCTGCTCGTCGCCCACTACGTCTTCGACGTGCCGATCCGCGGCAGCCTCACCCTCCTCTACGTGCTGGCCGCGGCCTTCATGCTGGGCACCCTCGGCATCGGCATCTTCCTCTCCGCCGTCTCCCGCACCGTGCCGCAGGCGATGCAGCTCACCTTCCTCACCTTCCTGCCCTCGATCTATCTCTCCGGGCTGCTCTTCCCCATCGAGGGCATGCCCACGGTGGCCCAGTACCTCGCCGCCACCATCCCGCTGACCTACTTCCTGCGCATCGTGCGCGGGATCGTGCTGAAGGGCGTGGGCTTCAGCTATCTCTGGCCGAGCCTCCTGCCCCTGCTCGTCTTCGGGGTTATCATCTTCTCGCTCGCCGTCCTGAAGTTTCGGAAGACCCTCGACTGAGGAGAGTACATGCGACGACTGGGCCCGATCCTGTGCCTGTGGCTGGCCGCGCTCGCCGTGCCGGCCGCTGCCGCCTCGCTCGCCCACCGCGAGGTACTGCCCAACGGGATCGTGCTGCTCGTGGCGGAGCGGCCCGCCATTCCCATCGTGGTGGTGCAGCTCTACACGCGGGCGGGCTCCGTCTACGATCCGCTCGACGCGGCCGGGCTTGCCAACCTGACCGCGGACCTGCTCACGCGCGGCACGGCCAAGCACACCGCTCCCGAGCTCGACCTCGCCATCGAGTTCGTGGGCGGCAGCCTCGAGGGTGACGCGGGCCGTGACGGCGCCACCGTGTCCCTCTCCGTGCTCAAGAAGGACCTGCGCCTGGGACTCGATCTCCTCGCGGAGGTGGTGCTCACCCCCACCTTCCCCGAGGCCGAGCTCAAGCGGCGGAGCGAGGAGATCGCCGCCAACATCGAGCGTGCGGAACAGCACCCGGGCACCGTGGCCTCCCGCCTCATGGCCCAGCTCCTCTATCCCGGCCATCCGTACAGCCGGCCCGTGCCGGGCACGGTGGAGTCGGTGAAGAAGCTGACACGCGACCAGCTCGTGGCGTTCCACCGCGCGAACTACCGCCCCGATGGGACCATCGTGGCCGTGGTGGGCGACGTCACGCGCGACGAGGTCCGGAGCGAGCTCCTGTCCAGGCTCGGCGGCTGGACGGCGCCGGGGGCGCCCCGTCCGGCGATCCCGCCGACGCCCGCCTCGCCACCCGTGGAGGCGCGCGAGGTGCGTCGCGACCTGACCCAGGCCACGGTGTCGCTAGCCCGCCCGGGCATCAAGCAGGATCACCCGGACTACTTTCCCCTCGTGGTCGCCAACTACATTCTGGGCGGCGGCTCCGCCTCGCGGCTCTACATGAAGGTGCGGGAGGAGCGGGGGCTCGCGTACTCCGTCTACAGCACGCTCGGGCTCGGGCGCTACGGCGCTGCCTACTTCGTGGGGCTGCAGACGCGCCTCGACGGCGTGGAGGAGGCGGTGCGCGTGACCAAGGAGGAGCTGGCGCGGATGACCCGGGAGCCCGTCACCGCGCGCGAGCTTGAGGTCGCCAAGTCGTACCTCATCGGGAGCTATCCGCTCCGCCTCGACACCTCGGGCAAGATGGCCGCTCTCCTCGTGGTCGTGGAGGAGAACCAGCTCGGCCTGGACTGGCCCGATCGTTTCAAGGCGGGTGTGGCGAAGGTGACCGCAGCGGACGTGAAGCGGGTGGCGGCCATCTACATGGATCCCGCCACCTTCTCCTCGGTCACCGTCAAGAAGTAGGGCCCCCTAACCCGATTATTGACGAACTCGCGGAGCGCGAGGCGGGTCGGGGCCCGTCGTCAGGGGCGGGGGGGCGCTCCCCCTGCGTCAACCACTCGCCGGAATCGCCGCCCGCCGGGCGGCGCACAGGCTTCGGGGGTCCCACTCCGCCGGAGCGCTCCCCCGCCCCCGCCGCCACCCGCCCCGATCGCACGTGCGGCACTCGTGAATAATCAGCCTAGCGCGGGTAGGGGAGGACCGGCGTGTCGAGGGGCACGGGCGGATACTCGCCTCCGACCCACGGGCCTTCCACGGGCCAGAGCTTGATCCGCTCCGCGCGGATCACCGGATAGACGTAGGCGACGTCGCCCACCGCGCGCTCCTCGGTGCCCGCGAGGGTGCCGAGCACGGTGAGGCGGCGCCCGCGGGCGTAGATGGCGGGATCGAGAAATCCCGCGGTCCGAACGACGAAGCGCCCAGTGGAGCCGTCGCCACCTTCGGGCGCGTCACGGCTGTTGAGCCGCCGGGCGAGGATCTCGATCTCCGTGTCGTCCGGCTTCGGCGTGGCCGTGATGATGTCGCCGCCCAGGATGACGTGCTCGCCCAGGTGCGCGTGAGGATCGGCGCGGATCTCCGCGAGGGTGAGCGAGCGGTTCACCGTGCGGGTGAGCGTCTCGGGAAAGGGGGAGCTGGCGCAACCTGCGCTCGCGCAGGCGAGGGCCACGAGCACGGTGAGACGGCGCATGCGCAGACCTTACTGCCCCGCCGAGGCGCCCGCAATGCCTCGCGACCGCTGTGCTAAAATACGATTCCTCATGGGCAGGCAAGCTTCACGGTATCGGTGTCTTCCCTTCCTCGCCCTGGCGGTAGGACTAGTGGCCGCGACACCTGGCGAGTCGATGTCCGTGGCTCTCACCGATCAGGATCGCGAGCAGGCCATCCGCACCGGCAAGAAGAGCGTCGTGACGGAGGAGTTCGGGACGGAGTGGCGCGTGAAGGACGGGGCGGGGCAGACCGCCGTGGTGATGACGCCCTTCCACCGGCTCGCCCTCGCCGCGCGCAACTCCGCCTTCCGCAGCAAGGAGCTGAAGCCTCGTGACGTGGACGACATCCTCAAGAACTCGGAGGGCAAGCTCGCCTTTTGGGTCACCCTGCGGGGCGGGAAGACGGACTTCGCCCGCTACTACACCCCGGAGATCCTCGCGGGCTCGCAGACCGTGAAGCCGAGCTTCGTGCAGAACGAGCGCACCGCCCTGCGCGACGGGGACGGGCGCTATTCCGCGCAGTGCGTGTACGCGTTTCCCGCCGACACCATCGACCCGAAGAGCCGGGTGACCCTGGTGGTGCGGGACGCCGAGGAGAAGGAAGTGGCGAAGTTCACCGTCGATCTCGCCGCGATGCGATAGGCGGCGCAGAGGGAGACCGGATGCTCACGAACGAACGGTTCGCGCAGGGGATGACCGTCCAGCAGTACCTGGATCAGATGGGCACCAACAAAGAGACGTTCATGAAGTTCCTCTCGGAGATCACGATCAAGCCCGAGGACAAGGCCGCCCTCGCCCGCCTCGGTAAGAAGCTCAAGGTGATGGTGATCACCGAGGACTGGTGCGGGGACGCGCTGTACAACGTGCCCGTGCTCTTCAAGCTGGTCGAGGGTAATCCCGACGTCGAGCTCCGCGTGTTCCTCCGCGACAAGAATCCCGACCTCATGGACCAGTACCTGAACAAGGGACAGTTCCGCTCGATCCCCGTCTTCGCTTTCTTCGACGAGGGCTTCCACGAGCTCGCCCGGCTCCTCGAGCGGCCGCAGAAGATGACGGAGGAGATCGAGGCGAAGATGCTGGAGGCGCGCAAGGCCCTCCGTGCCGAGAAGGTCGAGCCGTGGCGCCAGGAGATCGTGAACGAGCTCCGCACCCTTCTCAAGGCGTGAGGTGATCATGAAAGCGATCCGCATTCACAATCCCGGCGGTCCCGAAGCTCTCACTCTCGACGAGGTGCCCGAACCCGCCCCCGGGGCGGGGCAGGCGGTGGTGAAGCTGGCCGCGGCCGGCGTGAACTACATCGACGTCTACTTCCGTACGGGCACCTACAAGGCGCCCCTGCCGCTCACCATCGGCCTGGAGGGTGCAGGCACGGTGTCCGCGGTGGGGCAGGGAGTGACCGAGGTCAAGCCGGGCGACAGCGTCGCCTGGACCGGCGTGCCGGGCTCCTACGCCCAGATGACCGCGGTGCCCGCGGACCGGCTCGTGAAGCTGCCCGCAGGCCTCTCCGCCAAGGACGGCGCCGCCTCGATGCTCCAGGGGCTCACCGCGCACTACCTCGTGAAATCGAGCTACCCGCTCAAGAAGGGCGATACCTGCCTCGTGCACGCGGCGGCGGGCGGGATGGGGCTGCTCCTCTGCCAGATGGGCAAGATGCTGGGGGCCACGGTGATCGGCACCGTCTCCACCGAGGAGAAGGCGGCGCTGGCCAAGAGTGCGGGCGCCGAGCACGTCATCCTCTACAGCAAGCAGGACTTCGAGCCGGAGGTGAAGCGACTCACCAACGGCCGCGGGGTCGACGTAGTCTACGACGGCGTGGGCGCCAGCACCTTCGACAAGAGCCTCAGCTGCCTGCGCCCGCGCGGCTACATGATCCTCTTCGGGGGGGCGAGCGGTCCCGTGCCTCCCCTCGATCTCCAGACGCTCAACGTGCGGGGCTCCCTGTTCCTGCAGCGGCCGAGCCTCAATCACCACATCGCGGCCCGCGAGGAGCTGGTCCAGCGCTCCAACGAGGTCCTGGGCTGGATCCGCGACGGCAAGGTGAAGCTCCGCATCGAGCACCAGTTCCCCCTCGCCCAGGCGGCGGAAGCGCACAAGGCCCTGGAGGGGCGCAAGACCACTGGCAAGATCCTGCTGATTCCTTAGCGGGCGTGAGCATCCCGCAGAGACTCGAGCGGTCCGCGTCGAAATGCAGGGCCCGGGCCGCTCGCTGTCTCGGCGAGGCGCGATGATCGGACGACCGCTGCGGTGGCTCCTCGTCGGGAGCGCCGTGCTCCTGGTCCTGGCGGTGGCAGCGCTCGCGCTCTTCCCGCTCCTCCTCGACACCCCCACCGTCCAGGCCTACGTCGCCCAGACGGCCTCGCACGCCGTGGGCCGGCCCGTGAAGTTCAGCTCGCTCGCGGTGTCGCTCCTGCCCCTGCCGCACGTTACCCTCAAGGCGCTCGAAATCGCCGACGATCCGCGCTTCGGCACGGCGCCGCTGCTCCGCGTAGGACAGATGCGGGTGGGCCTGCGGGTGCGTCCGCTCCTCTCGTTGCGAATCGAGCTGGCCAGCATCACCCTGCAGGACGCGCAGGTGGAGGCGATCGAGGAGGGGGGCCGCTGGAACTTTGCCGCTCTGGGCGGCGCCACGCCATCGGCCAAGTCGTCGCCGCGGCCCGTGCCCGGCATTCCCGGCAGCGCCGCCATGGGCAGCGTGATGGTCTCGCGCATCTCGCTCAAAAACGCCGCCGTGAATATCCGGCGTCACAGCGTGAAGAACGGGGACATCCGCATCCAGAGCCTCGACGCCGTCGTCTCGGGCGTGGGCGGCTCCGAGCTCGACGTGCGCGGCGATGCGAAGCTCGAGCCGGGCGACCTGAAGCTTCGGAACCTCCAGGCCACCGTGGGACTTCGGGGGTCTGGAGAGCTGCCCATCAAGGCCTCGGTGGACCTCGAGGGAGCCGACATCGGGCCTCTCGCGCGGACGCTGGTCATGCCATCGCCCGCGCTGACGGGCCCCGTCAAGGGGAAGCTCCAGCTCTCCGGGACGCCCGCTCGGCTCTCCGGCACCGGCCGGGTCGACCTGAGCCGGCTCACCCTGACCGACGACCGGCCACAATGCCGTCCCCCGCGCCGCCAGCTCGTCCTCGACGAGCTGCACGTGCCCATCGTCCTGAAGCCCGCGTCCTTCGAGAGTGTCCCGGTGTCGGCCAAGGTCAGCAAGGGAACGGTGGGTTTCAACCTGACGGCGGGACTCGACGGCTCGGCGCTCCTCACCCTTGCCGACATCAAGATCGCCGGCCTCCCGCTGCAGCCGATCCTCCAGGACTATCTCTGCCAGAGCTTCGCGGTGTCGGGGCCACTCGATCTCACGGGCCAGCTCGCCATGCGCACAGCCGACGTCTTCCGCACCATGAACGGGACGGGGCAGTTCAAGGTCGGGTCCGGCCGCGTGATCGGAGAGGGCGCGCTCCGGGTCGTGCGCGACGTGCTCAGCGCAGGCAACGTGCTCGACATGACGCTCAGGGGCAAGCTCGCCGACCCGGGCCGGAACGCGCTCGATTTCGACTCCATCACGGGCTCCTTCAAGATCGCCAACGGCGTGGCGAGGACGGACGACATGGTCTATCAGTCCAAGGAATTGCGCGTGACGATGGCGGGGACCTACGCCCTGACCGACGCGCGCACCGACATGAAGGTGGTGGCGACCCAGGGGAGGAACACGCTCCGCGCGCAGGTGACGGGCACCGGGAGCTCGCTCCGCGTGGTTCCCACCGGCGTGAACGTGAAGGAGCCCGCGGAGGTCAGGAAGTTCCTGGACCGGCTGTTGCGCTGAAGCGTGCCCCTCCGAGCTTGCCGTCCTCCACTAGCTTCACGAAGAACGTGTAGAGCTGGTCGTACTCGTCATAGCGCGCCGTCCCCAGGCGCGCCACGGTGTCCGCCCGAAGGCCGCGGAACATCTCGAGTCGCCGGCGCAGGATGCCGGACCATTCCTGCGAGAGGTCTTCGGCGCCCACCGAAACGAAGCCTGCGCCCGTGAGCAGGGCTTTGTAGCTGTCGATGCTCTGGAGCGTCACCGCGGCCATCCACTCGTCGAGGCGCCGGCGCTCGCCGTCGCTCAGGCGCGGCTTGGCGATCCAGTCGCTGAAGGCGAGGCGTCCGCCCGGCAGCAGGACGCGACGGCACTCGGCGAGGGTGGCGGCCTTGTCGGGCACGTGGAGCAAGCCCTCCTGGCTCATCACCGCGGTGAAGGCGCCGCGCTGGAAGGGCAGCGCCTGCGCGTCACCCCGCACCATGCGCACGAGGCGGCCCAGTCCCACCGCGGCGGAGAGGCGGCGCGCGCCCACCGTACGATCGGGGCTCAGATCGACGCCGGTGACCCTCGCGCCCCATCGGCGTGCCATGAAGCGGGCGGGTCCCGCGAGCCCTGCGCACACGTCGAGGACGCGACTGGCCCCATCGATGCCCGCCCGCCGCCCCAGCGCCTCCACCGCCTCCAGCCCGCCGTAGTGGTCCTGGTCGTAGTCGTAGAGGTCTTCGGGTCGGAGGCGCGCGAGATCCTTGCCCTGCCGGCGCAGAGCGTCGACGATCTGGCCCTCGCTGATGGGATGACGTCGGTAGAAATCCACCACGGGTGGGATCGGCCGCGACATGGCGCACAGTATAGGTCCCGCGCCATCTTGCCCCAAATCTGGCGCTGTGGTACAAGTCAACCGCTGTCATCCCGCGTATCAGGAGATGGGTGGCCATGAGTGACACCGCGGTCAATCCACTGAAGGCCGGCCTCGAAGATGTGGTGGTATCTCCCTCCGAGATTTGCTTCATCGACGGCCACAAGGGCCGCCTGGTGTATCGGGGCTTCGATGTGGATGAGCTGGTCGCCCAGTCGAACTTCGAGGAGGTGACCTATCTCCTCTGGTACGGGAAGCTGCCCACGCGCAAGGAGCTCGACGCGCACGTGAAGGCGCTCTCGTCCACGGCCAACCGGAAGCTGCCCCCCAAGCTCATCGCCATGCTGAGGCTGTTCCCGAAGAAGACCACGCCGATGGAAGTGCTGCGCACGGGTATCTCGGCGCTTTCCGCCTTCGATCCCGACGCCGCGGACAACTCGCGGGAGGCGACGCTGCGGAAGACCATTCGCCTCACCGCGCAGATGCCGACGCTGGTGGCCGCGTGGGACCGCATCCGCCGCGGCAAGCCGCCGGTGGCGCCCAATCCGCGGCTTTCCCTGGCCGGCAACTTCCTCTACATGATGTCCGGCAAGAAGCCCACCCCCCTCGCCACCAAGACCTTCGACGTCGCCCTGATCCTCCACGCGGACCACGAGTTCAACGCCTCCACCTTCGCCGCCCGCGTCACCGCGGCCACGCTCTCCGACATCCACTCCGCGGTGGTGTCGGGGATCAGCGCCCTCAAGGGGCCGCTCCACGGCGGCGCCAACGAGCAGGTGATGCTCATGGTGGAGAAGATCAAGGACCCCGCCAAGGCGGAGGCGTGGATCCGCAAGGCGCTCGCCGACAAGGCGCGCATCATGGGCTTCGGCCACCGCGTGTACCGGGTGGAGGATCCGCGGGCCAAGCATCTCAAGCGCCTCGCCCTCGAGCTCGGTCGGCAGGCGGGCAGCACGGCCAACGTGGAAATCCTCGACACGGTGGCGCGCGTGGTGTCGTCCGAGAAGAAGATCTTCCCCAACGTCGATCTCTACTCGGGGGCGGCCTACGCCTCCATGGGCATCGCCACCGACGAGTTCACGCCCATCTTCGCCATGAGCCGGGTCGCGGGCTGGGCGGCGCACGTGCTGGAGCAGCACGGCAACAACCGGCTGATCCGCCCGCGCTCGGACTACACGGGCCTCACGGAAGAGAAGTACGTCCCGCTCGACCAGCGCTAGCCTGAGGGCCAGCGTCGTCCTGGTCGTCCACAACCAGGAAGCGCTGACGCGGGCGTGCGTGGACAGCCTCCGCCCCACCACCGTGCTCTTCGAACTCTGCGTGGTGGACAACGGCTCGACGGACGGCACTCCGGCGTTCCTCCGCTCCCTCACGCTTCCCACGCCGCTCCGCTATCACCGCAACGACACGAACGCGGGACTCATCCGCGCGCTGAACCAGGGGGCGGGGCTCGCCACCGGTGACGTGGTGTGCTTCCTCCACAACGACACCGAGCTTCGCGAGCCGGCGTGGCTGGAGCGGCTCACTGCGGCCGTGGGCGAGGGGGACACGGTCGGGCTGGCCGGCCTCTATGGTGTCCGGCGGCTGCGGCGCGACGGCCGCTACGTGGGGCGCACCATCGTGCATTGTCTCGAGGGCGGTCCGGGGCTGCCTGCGCCCATGGTCGAGGTGGCCGCGGTGGACGGGGTGTGCCTGTGCCTGCGGCGCGCGCTCCTCGAGGCGCTGGGCGGCTTCGACGAGGGCTACGGCTTCTTCCACGGCTACGACCGCGAGCTGTCCTTCGCGGTGCGAGAGCGGGGGCTTCGCTGCGTGGTGGTGGACGCCCCCTTCGTGCATCGGGGAGGGGGCACGCGCACGGGCGAGAGGGCGCCGGTGGCCGCCGCCCTGGATCTCGAGCAGCGGCGCCGCGCCCTCGCGCGCTTCGCGAAGAAGTGGCAGCACCGGCTGCCCAGCGACGTTCGGGGGATCGGCGAGCGCATCACCAACTACTTCGACCGGCGAGGCGAGAGAGCGAAGGCATGATTCCGTTCGCCAAGGGGCATGGGCTCGGTAACGACTACATCGTGATCGACGGCGCGGATCTGCCGTCGCCGCTCACCGTGAAGCAGACGATGCGCATCTGCGATCGCAACTGGGGCGTCGGCTCCGACGGCATCCTCCTCAAGGTGCCGGCGTGGGCGGGCGGGGACTTCGGCCTCCGCATCCTGAACCCCGACGGCAGCGAGGCGGAGAAGTCGGGCAACGGCCTCCGCATCTTCGCCAAGTATCTCTGGGAGCACGATCACGCCAAGGAGCCGGTGTTCACCGTGGACACCAAGGGCGGCCGCGTGCAGTGCCACTGCCACGTGGTCGACGGGCGGATGAACCTCGTCACGGTGGAGATGGGCACGTGCACCTTCCTTGCCCCCGAGATCCCCATGCACGGCCCCGCGCGGGAGGTCGTGCGCGTGCCGCTGCAGGTCGGTAGCGAGACTCTCACGGTGACCGCGGTGTCCGTGGGCAATCCGCACTGCGTGGTCTTCGTGGACAAGCTCGACGAGGAGCGCTGCAAGACGCTGGGCCCTCTGATCGAGCGCCATCCCGCCTTTCCCAACCGGACCAACGTCCAGTTCGCGCGGGTGGCCGGGCGCTCGCAGGTGGACATCCTGATCTGGGAGCGGGGCGCCGGCTACACCCTCGCCTCGGGGTCGTCGTCCTCCGCGGTGGCCTGTGCGGCGGTGAAGAACGGACTCTGCGACCACGGGCTCGTCACCGTACGCATGCCGGGAGGGACGCTCGAGATCGACGTGCGGCCCGACTGGTCCATCCGGCTCAAGGGACCCGTGGAGGAGGTTTTCACAGGCACCTTCTCGCGCGACCTGATGGACGCGCTCGGGAGCTAGCCCCAGGCTCCCTCGCCGGCCTTGGGCGGGGCCGGGGCGTTCTTGGGCAGGCGCATGGCCTTGGCGACCATGTTGTCGCGGACGCGATCGGGCACGAGAAGGGCGACGGCGGCGCGAAGCTTCGCCTGGCGGCCGACCACGTAGCGCGTCTTCGGCTTGGGGCTCGAGAGGGCGTGCTCCACCACGCGCGCCACTTCGATCGGCTCGATGGCATTGCGGGCCACATGGGCGAAGGTCTGACGCGCGGCCTCGATCGCCTCACCGTAGAGCACGAGTGCCTCGGGCGACACCGCGGCCAATATGGCCTCCGCGTTCTTCGCTCCCTTCTCCCAGATCGGCGTGGCCACGGCTCCTGGCTCGATGATGGAGACCGAGATGCCCCACGGCGCCAGCTCGAGCCTCAGCGCATCGGTGATTCCCTCCAGGGCGAACTTTGAGGCGGCGTAGGCGCTGGAGAAAGGCGTGGCCATGCGTCCGGCCATGGAGCCCATGTTGACGACTCGCCCCTTGGCCGCGCGGACCAGGGGCAGGAAGGCCTGCGTCACCGCGACCTGTCCCACCACGTTGATTTCGAGTTGGCGTCTGAGCTCGGGCAGCGGCAGGAACTCAACCGGCCCAAAGACAACTACCCCAGCGTTGTTGACGAGCCCGTCCAGCCCCGCCTCGCCCACCGCGCCCGCCACCGCGCCGGCCGCCGTCGAGATGGACAGCGTATCCGCCACGTCGAGGGAGATAGGGGTGAGGCGCGGCGAGGCCTTGGATCGGAGCGCCTCGGCGTCCGACTGCTTGCGGACGCCGGCGAAGACCCTGAAGCCTTCCTTGTCGAGGTGGAGCGCACAGGCGGCGCCGATGCCCGTGGAGGCGCCCGTGATGACGACAGTCTTGCCCGCCATGGTCAGAGCGACTCCGCGAGCCGCCGCGCGGCGAATCCGCCGGCGATCGCCGTCAGCGCGGTGAGGACGAATGCCGCCCCGGTAGGTGCGAGGCCGGGCGTCATGGGCGCCAGGGCGGGCAGCCCGGCGATCCGCCAGCCGCCGACGATGAAGAGCAGAAGCCCGTACGCAACGGTCGCGGCGACCGGCCGCCGGCGAGGATCCAGGACCGACATGGCGGCCACCGGAATCAACCCCATGATGAGCAGGGGCAACCCGCCGATCCGGCCCGGCGGGAAACCGTTCTTGCGCGCTGTGATGTTGGCCACCGCGATGGGCGAGGTCGGGTCTTTGGCGATCTCCTCCTCGATGACGGACACGGGCTGGATGATGTCGAAGCCGATGCGGGCAATCCGCAGCCCGATCATGCCGACGAGCGCCACCAGCACGAGGGCTACCACGGGCGACCACCGGCTCTTCGCCAGGCGCGCCATGGGGACCAAGGCCAAGGGCAGGAAGAACGCCGCGAGGATCGCGAAGCTGTAGAAGCGCACGCCGCCGTAGAGATAGGCGAGGCGGAAGGTCGGGTCCACCACGAGGTGCAGGCTGCCGTAGAGCCCGGCGCCCGTCACGATCATGGCGGCGAGGCGGCCTGCGCTGCCTTCGGGATAGACCTCGCGCGCGATGATGAGGCAGGCCCAGCCGTTGATGACCACGCCCAGGATGCCCATGAGATGTGGCGGGCTCCAGAGGGTGACGTCGATGCCGAAGAGACGGTGCCACAGGTCATCGATGGGCGCGGCCAGCACGGTGACGGCCATCCCCCACGCGGCGAGCTGGAAGCCCCGGCTGCCCGAGAGTCCCAGCACGCGCACCGCGCCCGTCCCCCGCCACGTCTCCAGCACGAGCATGCCGAAGGAGAGGATGACGGCCGCGCTCACCCCCGCATAGGTCATGAGGTGCGGGGGAATCCAGAACGAGTCGCGTCCGATAACCACGTGCCACTGGATGTCCCACTGTACGCCCCAGCCCGCGACGACCTTGGAGGCGAGCATCGCCCACAGCACGGCGCGCTTGAGAGCGAGGGCCTCGGCGGGCGCGCGGACCGCTTCGAAGGGAAGATCGCTGGCGCGGACGCTCACGTGGCCGCGACTACTTCGGGGCCGCCTTCGGCGGCTCGACCGAGACGACCTTGATGTCGAAGAACAGCGTCTTGCCGGCGAGGGGATGATTCAGATCCAGCACTACTGTGTTGTCTTTTACGGCCTTCACGGTGACCGGGCGCGGCTGGCCGTCCTGCCCGCGGGCGAGGAGCCTCGTGCCGACCACGTCGGCGCCCTTGGGTAGCGCGTCCTTGGGCACCTCGGTCTCCGCCTTGGGATCCACCACGCCGTAGCCCTCGTCGGGCTTCACGGTGACCTTCTTGGTGTCACCCACCTTCATGCCGAGGAGCGCCTTGTCGAGGCCGGGGATGATCTGGTGGGCGCCCTGGACGAAGGCGATGGGCTCCTTGCCGTCACTGGAGTCGAGCACCTGGCCCTTGTCGTCCTTGAGCGTGTACTCCATCTTGACCGACGAGCCCTTCTCGACGGCGGGACTGGGCTGGGCCACGGCAGGCGCAGCGGCGAGCAGCACCAACAGCGCCGCCAGGGTACCGAGAACACGCATGGCCCACCCCCCAATCGATGCATCGTCAGCAGCCAGCAGCGGAGCCAGCTTACACCCGCCCTCGCGGAGGCGCCAATTTTGCGGAGAAGGATGACGACGGCGACGGGAGCTTCGAGGGAGCGGCTAGCCCAGCTGCGGCAGGAGGGCGGCGTCGTCGGGGGCGAGAGCGCGGGCAATGCGCACGGAACGGTCGGCGCCCAGCTTGTTGAGGCCGGCGAGGGCGGCGACCTTGTAACACTCGGCGAGCGTCGGATAGTTGAAGACGTGGTCCATGAAGTAGCGCACGGTGCCCCGGAGCGCATCACGGCCTGGCCGATGTGCACGAGCTCGGAGGCGCCCTCGCCGATGATGTGCACCCCCAGGACCTGGCCCGTCTCCTGGTGGAAGAGGAGCTTGAGCCGGCCCGTGGTGTCGCCGATGATCTGGCCTCGGGCGATTTCCCGGTAGTGCGCCATGCCCGTCTCGTAGGGAATGCCTTGCCGCGGTCAGCTCGTCCTCCGTCCGGCCCACGAAGGAGATTTCGGGGATGGTGTAGAGCCCGTAGGGAAAGAGGGCGGGCGCGATCACCGTGGGCAGCCCGAACGCGCTCGCGGAGGCGGAGCGCCCCTGCTTCATACCCCGGCGATTGGCGCACGCCTCCTTGTCCACACCTCTCTATCGGCGCGTCGGAGGCGGTCCACGAGGGCTGATTCACGCAGCCCAAAAAGGTTCGCCAATGTGTGGAGTTGGGCACGGGGCGGGGCGCCGGCGTGGAGGCCCTCTACCGGCCATCGAAACTTTCAATTTGACCGGAGCTTGGGCTCCGCCGATGATCACGCCCGCACGATCTCGACCATGCCCACTCGCATCGGAGAGCCCCAGCAGATCGGCGGCAGCGACCGTCTGCCGACCTGGCGTGTCAAGCTCAGCGAGGATGC
This sequence comes from Candidatus Methylomirabilota bacterium, assembly GCA_046723845.1. Taxonomy (GTDB): domain Bacteria; phylum Methylomirabilota; class Methylomirabilia; order Rokubacteriales; family CSP1-6; genus AR37. The sequence goes on from JBKOVG010000412.1 coordinate 21,450, forward strand.
GTCACCCGAATGGCGCCGCCTATTCCTCGAGGCCATTCACGCGGACGCCCTCTTCGCCGGCCAGCGGATCGCCGTGGAAGGGGCGACGATCGTCTTCGAAGTCGAGCGTCCCTCGTTCGCGCTGGCTTGCGAACACATCGATCAGTGGATCGCCAGAGCCAATGGCGAGCCCGCACCCGCTCTTCCCACGCACGCGCTGCCGACGATCCTGGTCGTCGACGATGATCCGGAGATCGGCCCGCTCGCCGAAGACATCCTGGAGACCGAAGGCTACACCGTGGTGCAGACCACCGATCCCATGGAAGCGATCCGACTGGCGCGCCAGGGGCCGGAGGGATTCGATCTTCTTCTGGTCGACCTCGTCATGCCGCTCATGGACGGGCGCGAGCTGGCCCGCCGCGTCCAAGGACACCGGCCCGCTATCAAGGTGATTCTGATGTCCGGCTACGAGGTCTCGGGCATCAAGGAGACAGGGTGGCCGTTCGTGAAGAAGCCCTTCGCCGTCGAGACGCTGAGGCGAGCCGTCGCGGCCGCTCTCGCCCGCCGGGAGCGACGCGCGTAGCGACGTGGCGCGCCGCTCGAGGGCGCGTGTGCAGGTCTCTTGGATTCGCGGCCACCGACGACCGTCAGCTCCTGGCGCCGATGACCCTCGTGAGTGCCAGCGATGAGATCTGCAATATGGCTGCCCCCTCGTCATGACGCTGGCCTTGAGCTCGGCCTGTGCCAGAGTGACTGGATCGAGGGTCCGCCGGAGATCGACCGGGAGCGCGTCGTACGCCTTCCGGTTGAACCCGAACTCGACAGTCGTTCCTGGCTCGTGCCAGCCCGGGTAATAGTAGTAGCGGGCGGTCTTGTGGAGGCCGAGTTTCATGTCGTCATGCGGCCCGATCCATTCGGAGGCGTCGATCACGCCCCGCTCGAGGGCGGCGTAGATGTCGCTGGCCGGCATGAAGGACGACGGTACCCCCGGCTTTCGCGGTGACCTGGCCGCCAAGGCCCGGAATCCGCATCTTGTGGAGGCTGCAGCCGCCGCCGCCATCACGCCGCCCGCCTTCGCGATGAACCTGCGTCGGTCGTTGATCAAGCCGACCCCCTTCACTTGGGCTTCGGAGTGCGATACGGTTGTTCCGCGTCCGCATTCGGGGCGTGGACCGGAATGCTGGCGGGCGAACGCTGCGGTTGGAGGAATGTGCGCGGAGGAGACCGACGCAGGCTCGCGCCGGCTTCGTTGCCTCACTTGCAGTGACCGATTCGCTGACGCCTCGTCGCGATTTCGGCACCTTTGCCTGAGCGGCGGGATGGGTGACCTGCATCTTCCGCCGATCAGGGACTTATCGGTCGAGTCGAGCGAGTATAGGCGGCTCGGCCACCCACGTCAACCGCGCGATTCCTGATGCTCTCAAAGATTTCCGAACCTTCGCCTGCTCTCCGCCGCCGCCACGGCGTCTGGCGACGGCACCCTGCGTGCGCGCGAGGGAGGCGCAGTACGCACCGTTAGCTCACTACCCGGTAGGCCTGTTCACGGCAGAGCGGCGATGATCTTCCGGTATTCATCCTCGGTGAAGGCCCGTGCGGTCTCCGTCCTGACATTTCCCATCGATGCGTTGGCCAGCGCCACGCGGGCGACGGCCTCGTCGTTGGGCATTTCCGAGACCGCGATGGCATCGTACCGCCCCGTCACGAGATAGAAGGCCTTCAGCTCACCGCCCGCCGCGCGGAACGCCTGTTTGGCCCGGTCGAGCCGCGCGGGTCCCTCCTTGATGCTCTCGATACCCTTCTGGGTGAAATGGATCAGCGAGACGTAGGTGGGCATAGCAGATCCTCCTTCCTCCTTCTGGTCCGTGCGCCTCCCTCGCCACATGCCTGATGCGCACTCCCACCGGATAAGAGTGTAGGCAACACTAACCCAGGTATTACGTCGGGCCGAAGCCCGTGACAGTGATTGGCGCGTTGCCGTGGTTGCCAGACAGGAAAGGGTTCACGTTGTTGAACTTGCTGTACTCGCTAGCGGCACTATAGAGCGCTACTCCCACGAAGTACTTGCCTGGAGTCTGCGGCGCGGTGAACGGCACCACCACGTTAGCGACCTGGCTGGGCGCGAGCGCCGGCACTTGGAAGGTTCCGAGCGAGGGGTCCTCCACTATGTCGGGGCCCTGCAGGTCGATGGTCTGATCAATCGACAGGTATAGCGTGCCTGTCGACGCGGGTATGGGACCGTCACCCTGGTTCATAACCGTCACTGTGACGCTACCAGAGGCACCATGAAAGATTGTGGCCGGCGGTTTCACTTCCGTCGCGATCAGGTCAGGCAAGATCTCGCCGAGCATCTTGGCTATGCGAATTCGCCACGAGGGCGATGTGGCGCCGTGCTGCTGCGCTAGATAGACGCCATCCCCGCTGGGGTCAGCACACGCCCCTGCCATGTGGAACGAGGACAACGCTGATACACTCGTCGCGATCGATACGCTGGGGCTAATGTCAGCCTGCCCAGCGAACCAGACATTGGCACGCAATTCAGGATAGATCGTCGAATGCGAGCGAACTGAGCCGACGACGATGTCACCCTTTGCGTTGACGGCAACCGCGGGCCACCCATAGTCGAAGATCATGCCGGGTGCGTCGCTTGAACTGGCGCGACCGAAGATCCGATCGATCTCAACAGTCACGGACGGAGAAGGGTCGAAGTATTTCGAGACGTTGAGGCGCACCAGCCGCACGGCGTTGTTGGGCGACGACTGTCCGGACCAGGGGTGCCCATCATTGGAAACAAACACAATCCGTCCGTCGCGATAGTGTGCGCTCTGCGGATCGCGGAAGATGTTGTCAAAGTACACGGGTGCGCCACCGAGCTGAGTTCCATTGACCACGCTGGCAGACTCTTGGATCGTAACCTGCTTGCTTGTGACGTTTCCGTCGCGGACCGCCAACACCGAGACGTGTGTGTCATCGTCGCGCTGGAGCCAGAAGGCGTCGTTCGTATATGAGCAGTGGACGCACGGCACTGCCCGAGACGCTTTTATGGGCGGATCGAGACGGGTATATGGCTGTCCGATTACCAACTTCGCCGTTGGGTACATATAGTAGTGCCTGTGCTTCGTTGCGCCGCCTTGAATGTTCGCGACCAACAAATAGGCTGAGTTAACGCCGAGCCACTGGTAGTCTTGCAACGGATCGACAGGGGTGCCGACGGTGTCTGCGTAGGTCCACCAGCCGTCGCGCGGGTCTTCGCTCTTGGAGACTGCGATTAGCAGTCGGGCGGTTGCCTCGCGCGACTGGAAGACCATGAAGAACCGCTTCCAGTAAGTCTGGTCGAAGACAACCCTGGCGTCCTTTGCAGTATTGGCCGTGCTGCCGTCAAACGCCGGGCTGATCGTGATGCCCATCTGCTTGAAGAACGCTTGCGCTGTATACGGCTGCGGCAGGAACCCGACACCCGGGCTGACCAGTGCACCACCCTTCGTGTAGCAAGCGAATGCGCCTCGAGCGGTGACAACGATGTGCGTGTTGCTAGCGGCAACGTTCGCGTCAGCCGGGGAGCCCCCAATGCTAATCTGTTGGGCGCCCACGCCAGTGTCGAAGCTATAGGTTGGGACGGGTGTGTCCATTAAGTCTGCTCCTCTACGTATTTCTTAGGCCTCGGTGGCATCGGCTCCTGCGGCGTTCTGCCGGAGGGCGGTAATGTTGCCTATCCTCTCGCTTCATCGCCTTCGCTCCGTCTCCCATCGGCTGACGACCGCCCGCCGCCTCTCAGTCCGGTTATGGGTGGTCAGAACGATGATGGCACCTCCTCCTGCCGTGGACACCTCCCTTCTCACAACTTGCCGCCTCGGCTCGACAAGCGCTCTCCCCCGAACGCAGGCCATGATCCGGGCATGCGCAGATCTTCCGATTCACGCATCGCGGCAACGTCGTCCCGTGCCGCCCTCACGGGTTCCGGCCGCGCATGGAAGGCCGGTTGACCCGGGAGCTTGAGCTTCTTGCCCGTGTCCGTGAGAGCGTAGGCAACACTAGCACCCTCCGGCGGCGGTCGCCCCCCTCGTGGCCCCCGTCCCTATAACGTAATCTGCCAGACTCGGACGCGGAACGCCCGAGGAGCTAATGCCAGCTCTTCGGTGCCATCGAAGACCTGCAGCGCGCCACCGGCTTCGTCGTCGGCACGGCCCTGTCGCTTGCCGACATCGCGATCTGCGTCCAAGCCGAGTGCATCTGCGACTCAACCATCGGGACGCACACGCTGCGGGGCCGCCCAGAGCTGATCCAATACTTCACGCGCGTCGACACGCTCACCCACGCCGACCGGGCGTGATGAAGAGCAGCGCACCGCAGGCGCCTGAGCGTCGTCAGCGGCGCGTCCGGGCTCCCGAGGCCGGGAGGATTGTCGATCTCCCGGTGACGTGCACCAGTGAATAACTGCGTTGTTCGCCGGAGGATCTGTTTGCAGCCAGGCTGACAGCCCGAAGCCGAAAACGCTCCGGCGCCATGGCGCCATCGAACCCTATCTTCAGAGCCATCCTCCGCGGAACCCCGCGCGGCGCAGGCCGGTTTGAACAGGCGGGCAACGGCGCATCAAGTTCCAGATCAGGCCGGTGCGGTAGTTCTCGATCATGAGGGCGATCGGACCCTGGTCGATCCCAAAGTGATAGGGCGAAACCCAGAACCGGTCGCTCCCCTCGGCCGGAAAGGTGCGGTTGAACGTCGCCTTGAAGCCGTACGTATCGTGCATGACGAAGTCGAGTTTCTCGAAGTACTTGATCGTCGGCAGTACGATCTCGGGCGCGAATGGCAGGGACGCGACAACCGCCCACGGGGCGATCGTGCCGTCGTCGGGTCCGAACGGCGCCCCCCGCGCGATGTAGTCGAAGAACGGTCGCTCGACGCCGCCGACCTTGGTGGTGGTCCAGCCCGGACCGTCGCTGGCGGTGAGGCCCCAGCAGAACTCCCCGTAGCCCTCGAACTGCATCGGGTTGCGCATCGCGTAGGCTTGATGAGCGTAGGTCGCCCGCCGGCTGTTCTCGAAGTAATCGATGCCGTGCTCGCGCATGAACGCGTCTTGGATCTCGCGGAAATCGATCCACAGGTGCGAGAGTTGGTGAGTGAAGAGAGGCCCCGAGTACAACTGCTCCTGATCGCAGACCTGCTTCCATGCATAGGTCGCGGTATACGCGGCGTAACTCTCTTCGGGCAGCGGATGGCTCGGCGAGCCGAGACCGATCACGTAGAGGAGCAGCGCCTCGTCGTAGCCCGTCCAGCGGTACGGAATGAAACCATTCTCCGGTCGCCATCCGTGCGTCACCGAGGCGCCGCCGTCGCGCGCCCAGTTCCAATCGGCGCGCTCGTAGAGATGTTGGGCGAGCCGGCGGATCTCGGCCTCGTCGGCATCGTCGTGGTCGAAGTAGGTGGCGGCGACCAGCATGCCGGTGAAGAGGAAGGCCGAGTCGACCGTCGACAGCTCGCAGTTCCACACCCGCTTCCCCGTCTCCATGTCGAGGAAGTGATAGTAGAAGCCCTTGTAGCCGGTCGCGTCGGGCGCGGCCCCCTGCCTGCTGTTGGCAAAGAAGCGCAGTATCGTGAGTACGCGCTCCGCCATGAGGGCGCGGGTCCGGATACCTCGCTCGGCCACCAGGGGCGCCGTCGACAGGGCCATGCCCACAGCGGCGATGCTGGCCGGCGCACCGGTCTGGGTCTTGTCGCGAATCAGGCCCGTGCTCGTGTTGAATTCGTGGATGTAGTAGCTAAGCGTCGTCGCCTGAAGCGCATCCAGCTCTTCATCACTGAATCTCGATGGGCCCCCCGAGCGCGTTGCGTCGTGACTCATGACCTGTGGCCCCCCTTTTCTCCCATCCTAGTTCGAGCTGCCCGCGAGAGCCATCGGACGCGCAGGTATCGGCAGAAGGCATCGCAAGGTCTAGGATGAGTGCGTGGCGTGGGTGGTTCTCATGCAGCGCGCCTTCGAGCTGGACGTGCTGGCGTCCCCGCGCTGCGGCGGCTGGCTGCGCCTGATCGTCACCATCGCGGATCCGGTCACTCTCATGCCTCCACCCACGCCGTGCTACCCGATCTGGCGCTGGGCCTGAGAGAATCACCAGATTTGGAGGGTGGCGCGCCCGGAGGGACTCGAACTCCTGACTCTCGGCTTAGAAGTGGGCCCCCACGAGAATCATGGAGTGCCACCGGCCGCGACGGAGCCCGCAATCACCCGAGTTCCGCTCGCGGCCAGTGCTCTTGAGTGCGACGGCGTATCCTCCACTGTCCCGCCGATCCGGCACTCAATCCGGCACTAGGTGCCGATGCTGAAACCCGCCCTTTCCGGTCGCTGGGGCCCCCTGGGACGCGTCCCATACCCGCTAGGCCAGGCGCGGTCGCGTGTGCGCGTCTCACGTCTGAAACCGGCTATGCGAGATGCACGCGGCTCCTGCGCGCACAAGTCGACCGCCTAAAATATAACGAACCCTCAGGGCGAAGGGTCACCCAGGACCCCAAGGGTCCGGCACTTCCCTCACCGCGCATGGCTACACCCGGACACTGGCGCTCGTCCTCTGCTAGACTCCCTCCAGCCTCGAAGGAGGGCTCGGACATGAACCCGATCCGATGGCCCCCGTCCTGTCGTCTCTCCGTGTGCGTTCTGCACAGACTTCTCTCGGATCACATGAGGCTCATCGTCGGGCTACTCGCTGTTGTCACGCTGGCATTCTCTCTGGCTGCGCCAAGACCGACTGGATTGACCGGACGCTGGTGACGGTGGACGTGACGGGCGTTTGGGAGAGGGTAGAGTCCACGCTCCAACTCGAACTGAAGCAGCAGGGGCCAAACGTCACCGGCTATCTCCGATTGCCTGGCCTTGCGAGTTCACAATTCTCAGGGCCTATCGAAGGCAGCGTAGCCGGTGATACGTTCCGCTTCAAACTGGTGAATGGGTCTGTGGAAGGTGAGAAGAGCGTCAGCGGAGAGCAGATGGCTGGTCGCATAACGGGCCTCCCTAGCTCTAACACTTCATACACTCTAAATCCCGTAAATCCATCCTCGCAATCGGGTTCAACGATCCGCTGACGACATGACGACCATCGCGCGATTGCTTCTGGCGACGGCGCTTGTATTCGGCTGCGGCTGCGCGAAGCAGGACTGGATCGACCGCACGCTCGTGACGGTGGACGTGACGGGAACTTGGTCTGGGAGATGGGAGGGAGGGGCTAGCGGAATCTTGTTGGAACTGGAGCAACAGGCGTCAACGATCACGGGGTCTATACGATTCATAGGGGGCGGAGCCACCATAGGAGGTGGAACCGGGCCGGGGCATATTGAAGGCACGATGGCGGGTGATGTGTTCCGCTTCAGAAGCGCGCGGGGCGATGTCGAAGGAGAGCTGACGGTCATCAATGGAGACGAAATGAACGGCCGCTGCTCGATCTCTGGTGGTAGTCGCCAAGTCTCTCTCCGACGCATCGAGCCATCCTCTCCCCCGGCCTCGCCGCCCCGGTGAGCGGCAGGGCCGGATGATAGACCGTCGCACGTTCCTCGCGGGCACGAGTGCGGTGCTCCTCGCCGCGCCGCTCGCTACCGAGGGGCAGCAGGCGGGCAGGGTCTACACGGTTGGGCTCGTGTCAGTTGGGACCGACCCTGCCCGGCCCGTCCAGTGGCAGCCGTTTCTCGACGCGATGCGTGAGTTGGGCTACGTGGAAGGGAAGAACCTTGCCATCCAAACCGCGTTTGGGAACGGGAGGACCGAGCGGCTTCCCGCCCTCGTCAGTACTCACGCTTGTCTTCTCTTCGCCCAGCGAGCCTGAGTCGCTCGACGGGCGATCTCGCTGCGCTCCGCAGGGCTGATGCCCTTCCAGCGCTTGCGACCAAGTTCCTGGGCGGCAGGGTTCTTCTTGGCCCTCTTCGCCATGGCCCGAGAAGCGTACCACGGTCTTGCTCGCAGCAGGGGCGGCAGTGTACCTTCTGGGACTACGTGGCGAAGCGGCGACGACCCGACCGCTCAGGGATTGACCAGCCAGAGCTTCCGCTCGCGGCTGCACCCAGGTGTCGTTCCCGCAGCGTCCTCGAACCAGAGCAAGCCGCCAAGCTCGCCGTCGCCCGGCGAGCGAAGCCCTCGCCTGTACCAGACCACGTACGGCTTGCCCTCACTCTCGAACTTCGACGCGGGTTGGCGGAGAAGTTGAGCGCACGGGCCATACGCGAAGAGCAGAACATCGAGGCCATCGTCATCAAGTTACTTGAGGCGGCGGCGAAGCGATGGGCATGACCGACAGCCTGTTCTACAGCTTCGTTCGCTCGAACTCCTAGTCAATCGGCGTGTCCGAGCGCGTGGCCATGACGGTGACGGGTCACAAGACCCGAGCTGTGTTCGATCGGTACCACATCGTGAGCCCGGCGGACCTTCAAGACGTGGCCCGGAAGCTCACGGGCACAGCGACGGGCACAATTCGGTCGGTTTGAGCGGGATGCGGGTTGACGGATCACGCATAAGTCTGTAGATTCTCAAGGTACGGACGATTAGCTCAGTTGGCAGAGCACCGGCCTCACATGCCGGGGGTCGCTGGTTCAAGTCCAGCATCGTCCACCATCCTTGAAGCTCAGAGAAGCCGGAGGGTTACACAGACCTCCGGCTTTTCATTTCTTGGTCAGCACCGAGCTAGTGGCGCCTAGGGTGGCACTGGCATGGAGGTGCGTGAGACTTCCGACAGCCTCCCGGAGTCGAGCATCGGACAAGTGGGCATACCGCATTGTCATGCGAGGGTCGGCATGGCCCAGGAGCGTCTGTGTGGCCCTGAGGTCCCCGAGCCCCATCTGGACGTGACTGGCGAAGGTGTGTCGGAGGTCGTGAAAGCGGAATCCGGTGATCTTGGCCTTCCTGAGTGTCGTCTTCCAGGCTCGCTTGATGCTCACAAATCGGGTCTCGGTTTCGTGGTTCCAGAAGACGTAGTCAGTGCCCAGGTGGCGGGGGAGATGTCGTAGAGCTTCAAGGAGCGGCTCGTTGATGGGGATGGTTCGGTTCTTCCCCGTCTTGGTGCCTGTGACCTGGATGACCCGTTGTTTCATGTCCACCCGATCCCACGTTAGCCCGAGTATTTCCCCTCGGCGCATCCCTGTAGGAAGAACACAGATGACAATCGGGAGCAGGTGAGAGGGGCAAGCTGCAAGACGTCGCTCGATCTCCTCTGCGTCAAGGTAGCGGAGGCGGCCAGCGGGCTCGGGTAACCGCTTCACGGTGCGGAGCGGATTCACATCGAGGTGACCCCAGATGACGGCCTTGTTCAGCATCGCTTTGAGGATAGCTATTCACCGTGGTGGGGGAGATGAGCGTCTTGGAGCCCGGGCGTTTGCCTCACTGGCCGAGGCGGTTTCGGGCGTTCCCCGCTGACTACGAAGACCTCTTCGACTAGACAAAGGACCGACCGCTCTACGGCCATTGAGGGGTCCAACTTGTCAGCACGAGCCCGGCCGCCCTGTCTTGGCGATGGGTCCAGCCGGTTCTGAGGCTGCTCGGGCCCAGCATGGGTCGTTGACGGTGTCGAAAATCCTACCGATTCGAGGCCAGGACCGGCCGGAGCAGAATCCAACCACGCATTAGTATTGCCGGGCGCTCCGTGGCTTCCTTCTTGCTGTTCGCCACGTATGACTCACGATGAGCTGCGTGCCAGGATTCGACAGCTCATGGCCTCGGGCGACCTTCCACCCCTCCCGCCGCTGGCAAACGGCACTCTCTCTGGCCCCGCCGCCGCGAGGGTAACGCGGGTTGTCATTGGACGACCCACGCTGGACCCGTGCTTGATTTGCGGTGAGGCCGACCCAACGGTGTCCTACTGGTATGTCAAGGGAAACGTACTCCGCCTTCACGCCGCCTGCGATGCTCT